>JBGQFW010000015.1:0-58688 GCA_041497115.1 Methylomirabilia bacterium | reverse complement strand
CGCCCGTCGTCGCCGTCCGGACGGCTGGAGGCCGTCGCCATCCCCGAGGACGTCGCGCGGCGGCTCCGGGGCGACGCGGCGTGAGGCGCCATCGCCGACGGCGAGTCCCTGGTCGCGACCATGATCGGGCTGGGAGCTGACGTGGTGAAGCTCTTCACGGGATCGTACGCGGATCGCGGCAGGATCGTCGTCATGCCGGGTGCGGTCGTGCGGGCCGCGGTGGAGGCGGCGCACCGGCGAAACCGGATCGTGCTGGCCCACCCGTCCAACAGCGCCGGTGCCCGCGTCGCCGTCGAGGGCGGGGTGGACGTCCTCGCCCACACGTTCCCCTCCGAGGTCGACGGGCCGTGGGATCGCACGCTGCCGGGGACGATGCGCGAGCACAACACCGGCTTGATCCCCACGCTGAAGCTCTGGCCCTACGAGCTGGGCCGGCTGGGGCTGCCGCCCGACATCGTCCAGCGCGTCCTGGCGACCGGCGAGGAGCAGGTGCTGTTCGGCACCGACGTGGGCTACATGACCGACTACGATCCCACCGACGAGTACGTCTCCCCGCAGCAAGCCAGCCTGTCCTACGCCCAGATCCTGACTGCCCTGACGACGGCCCCAGCCCCGCGCTCCGGCCAGGCCGCGCGAACAGGCCGCCTGGCGCCCGGCCTCGACGCCGCCCTCGCCGTCGTCGACGGCGACCCCACCACCGACATCCGCGCCCTGGCCCACGTCCGCTACGCGCGGCGCATCGGCCACGCGATCTTCGACCGCCCGCGCCAATGACTCGCGTGGGCTTCGGTGATGCCGGGGCTCGGGGTGCGGGGCCATGGGTGCCGCGGGCGCGCCATCATGGCGAGCCGTCGTCGCCGTTCGAGCGCAGGGCCCGGCTCGCGAGCCGCCAACAACTCGAAGAGCCCACGGCCCAGCCCCCTCTGGGGGATGGGGGGCCCGAGCGAGCCGGGCCCGGAGCGAGTTACGGCGACAGGCGAGCCATGCGGGCGCGCCCGCGGTCCGCCGCACGGCGGCCCCGGCGCGCCTGCCGCCCGCCCGCCGGCGCCACCGGACTCTACGGCTACGTCAGCCCGTAGAACCGCTTGGCGCCGCCGGCGAGGATCTCGCGCTTGGTCGCGGCGGACAGGCCCGGGCGGTCGGCGATGAGCTTGGGGGCGCCGGGGAAGAAGCCGTCGGGGTGCGGGTAGTCGGTAGCCCACAGGATCTTGTGGGGGCCGATGTAGTCGGCCAGCACGGTCAGGCTTCCCTCGACGGGCTCGAACGAGATCCAGCAGTTGCGCTGGAACAATTCACTCGGTCGCATGGTCAGCTCGGAGTCGTTGAAGCCCGCATCGTCGAAGTGGCGGTCCATCCGGTCCAGCCACGGCGCGATCCAGCCGCCGCCCGACTCCATGAACCCGATGCGCACGCGCGGGTGGCGGTCGCAGACGCCCTCCCAGATCACGCTCATCGCCGCCAGCATCATCTCCATCGTGTGGGAGATGATGTGGCGCGCGCCGCGCGTCTCGAAGCGGTCCACGCCCACCTGCGGCATGCCGCCGCTGGCCCCCTCGTGCAGGCCGATGGCGACGTCGAGCGCCTCCACTTCCTTCCAGAACGGCGTGTAGTCCGGGTGGTGCAGCATGCGGCCGTTGTAGGGGTTGGGGCGCAGGAACGCCGCGCGCATGCCGAGCTCCGTGCGGGCGAAGCGCATCTCGGCGATCGCGAGGTCGATGGACTGCATCGGCAGCATCGCGACGCCGAAGAGCCGCTCGGGGTAGGGGCGGCAGTAGTCGGCCAGCCAGCGGTTGTAGGCGCGGCACATCGCCGCCGCCAGCCCGGGCTCCTGCACGGCGCCCGCGAAGAGGCCGACGCTCGGATAGAGGAAGGCGGCGTCGATGCCGTCGAGGTCCATGTCGGGGATGCGCGCGTGGGGGTCGAAGCCGCCCGGCCGCCCCTCCATGTACTTCATGGTGGTCTCGTCCGCCCGTCCCTGGCGCGCGCCGATCGCGCCGATGTTGCCGAACCCCTTCTTGCTGCCCAGCACCTTGCCCTCGACGAGCAGCCGCTCCTTGCCATCGGTGTCGATGATGAGCCGCGGCGCGCGGTCGCGGTAGGCGGGATCGATGTACTTGTCCCAGATGTCCACCGGCTCCAGCACGTGACCGTCGGCGTCGATGACGTTGTAGGCGCGCGCCATGGGCTGCCTCCTTTGTCCTAGACGAACCGCCACGTGGAGCCGTGGCTGACGATGCGGCCCGCGGTCGGGTGGTGGAAGTGAGTGCCGAGCACGGTGACGGGCCCGTCGGCGTAGCGCTCGCAGAACTGCCGCCGGGTCTTCCTCGCCTGTTCCGGATCGCTGTCGAAGTGGCTGGACCACTGAGGCTCGGCGATCTGCACCGGGCAATGCATCAGGTCGCCGGTGATCACGGCCTCGGCGCCCTCGGAGCGCAGCCGCACGCTGACGTGGCCGGGGGTGTGGCCGGGCGTGGGCTCCAGCCACAGCTCGTCGGACACGCGGTGATCCATCGCGACAAGATCGGCCAGCCCGGCGTCGAGGACGGGCGTGACGCTGTCGGCCATGACGCGCCTGGTGTCCTCGCCGGTCTCGCTCGACCAGTGCTCCCACTCGCGCCGCGCGAAGAGGTGACGCGCGCGCGGGAACGTCGGCACCCAGCGGCCGTTGTCCAGCCGCGTGTTCCAGCCCACGTGGTCCACGTGCAGGTGTGTGCACACGACCAGGTCCACCGCCTCGGACGCCACGCCGGCCGCCGCGAGGTCCTCGAGGAAGCGCGTCTGCATCATGTGAAACGGCGCGCGGCCGCCGCGGTCCTTGTCGTTGCCGACGCAGGTGTCCACCAGCGCGGTGAGCCCCGGGGCCTGGATCACGAAGGCGTGGATGGACTGCAGAAACCGCCCCTTGTCGTCGAGGAAGCGCGGGGCCAGCCAGTCGCGGTGGCGCTCGACGGCCTCCGGCGTGGCGTCGGGCAGGAGCCACGTCGGCCGCGTGGGGCCGGCGCGCTCGACGACGGCGGACACGCGCAGGCGCCCGAGCGCCAGCGGCTGCATCAGCCGACCGTCGTGCGCAGCCGCCCGTGCAGGGCGCCCAGCGCCTCGATCATCGCGTCCACCGAGCGGGCGCCCGCCTGGAAGATCGCTGTCGCGTTGACCGAGATCCAGCCGAAGCCCATCGCCCGCAGCTCGGCCGCGCGCGCGACGACGCGGTCGGGCTCGGCGTAGAAGCGCTTGCCCTCGGCGTCGCGCGGCGGCGGCGCCACCATGCTCTGCAGCCCGAGCGTCTTCGGATCGCGGCCGGCCGCCTCGGCGTGGCGCCGGATCGCCTCGATCGCGCGCCGGCCGTCGGCGGCGTCGCCGACGCGGCTGGCCAGCCAGCCGTCGCCCAGCCGGCCCACGCGGCGGAAGGCGGCCTCGGAACCGCCGCCGACCCACACCGGCAGCCGGCCGCCCTGCGGCGACTTCGGCTCCATCGCCATCTCGTGCGCCCGGTAGTGCGTACCGGCGACGGTGACGTGAGCGTCGGTCCAGTAGGCGCGCAGCAGCGCGATCGCCTCGTCCATGCGGGCGCCGCGCGTCTTGAAGTCCCCGCCGAGCGCCTCGTACTCGGAGACCTGCCAGCCGACGCCCACGCCCAGCCGCATGCGCCCGCCCGAGAGCGTGTCGAGGGTGCTGACCTGCTTGGCGACCAGCGTGGGCTCGCGCTGCGGCAGCACCAGCACCTCGGTGCCCAGCGTCACGCGCGTGGTGACGGCGGCGAGCGCGCCGAGCGTGACGAGCGGCTCCAGGATCGGCATCGCCGCGTTGTAGGGGCCGGGCGGGCGCCCCTCGATCGGGTGACCCATCACGACGTGGTCGAAGATGTCGATGTGGTCGTAGCCGATCTGCTCGATGGCGCGCCCCATCCGGAGGACGGCGGCCGGCCCCTCGCGGTAGGCGACGCTGGGGAACTCGACGGTGAGCTTCATGGCGGGCGAATTCTAGCAGAGCCGGGCGCGGCCATCGGGGGTAGAGTCGGGGGCCGGGAGGCGCCTGTGAAGATCACCGGGATCGAGACCTTCGTCGTGGACGCCGGCTGGCGTCCCTGGCAGTTCGTGGCCGTGCGCACCGACGCGGGCCTCACCGGCTACGGCGAGTGCTCCGACGGGCGCAATCCCTACGGCGTCGTGGCCACCGTCCACGACTTCGAGGCGATCCTGGTCGGCAAGGACCCCCGCCCGGTCGAGATGCGCTACCAGGACATGTACCGGATGACGCGGCAGAGCGCGGGCGGCATCGCCGCCAAGGCCATCGCCGGCGTCGAGCTGGCGCTGTGGGACGTCAAGGCCAAGGCGCTGGGCGTGCCGGTCTACGAGCTGTTCGGCGGGCCGGTGCGCGAGCGGCAGCTCGTCTACTGGTCGCACTGCGGGACCTCGCGGGCGCGCAGCTTCGAGCTGATCGGCGCGCCGCCGCTGCGCACGATGGACGACGTGGCGCGGCTGGGCGAGGAGGTCGTGCGCCGGGGCTTCCGCGCGCTGAAGACGAACATCGTCTATCCCGGCGATCCCGCCCGCGTGCACTTCGGCGGCTTCGGCGGCCCGCCCGGCACCACCGATCAGACGGTGACGCCGGAGATGATCGCCCACATCGAGACGCTGATCGGGACGTTTCGCCGGGCGGTCGGCCCCCACGTCGGCATCGCGCTCGACCTCAACTTCAACTTCAAGCCGGAGGCGGCCCGCCGCATCTGCCGGGCGCTCGAGCCGTTCGGGATGATGTGGGTCGAGATCGACCTCTACGATGCCCGCGCGCTGCGCGAGGTGAAGGACTCGACCACGGTGCCGATCTGCTCAGGCGAGAACCTCTACGGGCTGCGCGACTACCGGCCGCACTTCGAGGCGCGCGCGATGGACGTGGTGATGGTGGACGTGCCGTGGAACGGCTTCGCCCGCTCGCGCGCCGTCGCCGAGCTGGCCGAGAGCTACGAGCTGAACATCGCCCCCCACAACTACTACAGCCACCTCTCCACGCTGCACTCCGCCCACCTGTGCGCCTGCGTCCCCAACGTGCGCATCATGGAGATCGACATCGACGACGTGCCGTGGAAGGACGAGCTGGTGGATCACCCGCCGGTCGTCGAGCGGGGCGAGCTGGTGATCCCCACGCGGCCCGGGTGGGGCGCCGACCTCAACGAGGCGGTGGCCCGCAAGCACGTCTGGGAGCGCGGGCGCCCGCCCGGCTACACCCCGGTGGACCGCCGCTAACCCGTCCGGTACCACCCCTCGATCTCGGCCTCGAGCAGGGCGGGGTGCGGGAAGCGCGCCTCCACGTCCTCGAGGACGTAGCCGGCGTCCTCTTCGGTCGGGACCACGTCCACGGTCGGCACGCGGAAGTCGTAGGCGGAGACCTCCGCCGCCGGCAGGATCGTGTCGAGCGCCAGCGCGGCGGCGTGACGGTGGACGAGCAGCCGCTCGTAGACGCGCCGGTAGACGTCGGGATCGTAGGGCGGGTCGGCGCCCGCCGGCGCCAGCCCGAGCGCGGCGGCGACGCGGTAGAGCTCCTGCCACAGGCCGCGCAGAACGTCGGGCGGCGCGTCCTCCCGCTCGCGCGCGTGCAGCGGCGCGCGCGCCCGCCGCTCGCGCTCGGCCTCGAGGTGCGCGCGCAGCGCGCGCGACGGCACCGGGATGACGAAGCGCGTGGTGTCGGCGGCCAGCGCCGCCTCGGCGTCGTCCGCCTCGCGGCGGGCGAGGGCGAGGAGGCGGTGACCGATGAACGGCGTCTCGCCGATGAGCAGGTGGTCGAGCCCCGGGTGCCGCGCGTGCCAGCGGCCGACGGCCGCCCGCGCCCAGCGGCCGACGGCCAGGCGGATCATGCCGTGGGTGACGCCGTGCAGCTGCGGATGGCGCCGGCCGGCCGGGCACGCCTCGAACACCGGCCGGGCGATGTCCCACTGCAACAGGTGGATGCGCCGGCCGCGCGCGTGGCCGAGGTGGGCGAGCTGGTGGATGAGCAGGCTCTTGCCGGTGCCCGGCAGCCCCGCGAAGAACACCATCCGCGCGTCACGCGCCAGCGCGTCGAGGGTCTCGAACAGTGGCGAGCCCTCGCGCACGACCATGCCGTCCACGGGGCGGAGTCTAGCGGAACTCTCCCGGCCTCGCCCGGTTGACACCCGCCGGGCCTCGCGCCTAACCTCCTGCTCGGCAGGGAGCGGGACGACGAAAGCGCTTCGGCGGATTACGCGCAGCACCGTGGCGGTCGTGGGCGCGGTCGCCGCCCTGGCGATCGTCGTCATGGCGGTCTTCGCGCCCGCGCTGGCGCCGCACCCGCCCGACGAGCAGAACTTCGACCTCATCGAGGCGCGCCCCGGCGGCGCGGCGCCGTTCGGCACCGACCGCTTCGGCCGCGACGTGCTGAGCCGGGTGATCTACGGCGCGCGCGTGTCGCTCTACGTGGCGGTGACCTCGATCGGCCTGGCCATGGTGGCCGGCGGCACGCTGGGGCTGGTGGCCGGCTACGAGGGCGGGGGGTGGGACAACGCCATCAACCGCGTGATGGACGTCTTCTTCAGCATCCCCGGGCTGCTGCTGGCCGTCGGCGTCGCCGCCATGCGCGGACCCGGCGTCAACAGCGCGGTCGTGGCCATCACCATCGTCTACACGCCGCTCTTCGTGCGCGTCATGCGGGCGCCGGTGCTGGCCGAGCGCGAGAAGGAGTACATCGAGGCGGTGCGCGCGCTGGGGGCGGGGAGGCTGGTGGTGGCGCTCAAGCACCTGCTGCCCAACGTGCTGTCGCCGTTCGTGGTGCAGGGCACGGTGGCCTTCTCGCAGGCGATCCTCATCGAAGCCTCGCTGAGCTACCTGGGGCTGTCGGCCCAGCCGCCGGTGCCCTCGTGGGGCAACATGCTCAACGAGGGCCGCACCTATCTGGAGACCGCGCCGTGGATCTCGGTCTTTCCCGGCGTCGCCATCATGGTGGCCGTGCTCGCCTTCAATCTCATCGGCGACGGCCTGCGCGACGTCCTCGACCCCAATGCGTGAGGAGACCTACATCATGGACATGACCCGTCGCCAGCTCCTGGGAACCGCCGGCCTGACCCTCGGCGCGCTCTCGCTGCCGCGCCCCACCCCCGCCCAGCCCCCGAAGCCGGGCGGCACGCTGATCTCGGCCCAGACCACCGAGGCGACCGGCCTCGACCCGCAGCTGGTGCCGGCGCTCTCGCGCAGCCGCCGCTCGCCGCTGACCTACAACCAGCTCGTGCGCTTCGAGCCGGACATGACGCCGGTGCCCGAGCTGGCGGAGTCGTGGCAGGTGAGCCCCGACGGCCACACGTGGACGTTCAAGCTCCGTCAGGGCGTCAAGTTCCACGACGGCCAGGAGTTCACCTCCGCCGACGTGAAGTTCACGTTCGACCGGCTGCTCGAGAAGTCGGCGGCCGGCAAGGCCGACTTCGGCGCGGTGGACAAGATCGAGCCGGCCGGCAAGTACGTGGTGAAGTTCGTCACCAAGGAGCCGTTCGCCGCGCTGGTGGCGGCGCTGGGCGGCTTCTTCGGCTTCATCATCAGCGAGGCCGGCGTCAAGAAGCACGGCGACCTCAACAAGGCGGCGCTGGGCACCGGGCCGTTCATCCTGGAGGACTGGAAGGTCGAGCAGCAGATGGTGTTCCGGCGCAACCCGGATTATTTCAAGAAGGGGCTGCCGCACGTGGACCGGCTCATCGTGCGGGTCATCCCCGACGAGGCCAACATCGTGGCCGCGCTGCGCACGGGACAGATCCACCACGCCTTCATCGAGGACAACAAGAACTACAACCTGCTCAAGGACGAGAAGACGCTGACCGGCTATCGCAGCTCGCGCCTGGGCTACGACTACCTCAACCTCAGCGCCAACCGCGGCCCGCTCAAGGACGTGCGCGTGCGGCAGGCCATCTCGTGGGCGGTGGACCGCTCGCAGGTCATGCGCGTGGCCACGGCGGGCTTCGGCCGGCTCACCGCGCCGGCCACCGCGCCGATGAAGCAGTGGCAGCTGCCGGAAGAGGTGTGGATGAAGTACTACAAGCCCGACCTCGAGAAGGCCAAGAAGCTCATGGCCGAGGCCGGCGTCGCCTCCGGCTTCACCGTCAAGTGCATGGTGATCCCGACCTTCCCGACGATGGTGTCGGGGGCGCCGGTCGTCGCCAACCAGCTCAAGCGCATCGGCATTACCATGGAGATCGAGAACGTCGAGTACGCCATCTGGATCAAGCGCTGGCTGGCCCACGACTTCGACATGACCATGAACAGCACGCCGGGCTACGCCGACCCCGACGTGGCGTTCTTTCGCGCCCTGCACTCCACCAAGGGCCAGAACTGGAACTCGTGGAGCGTGCCCGAGCTGGACGCGCTGCTGGAGGAGGGCCGGCGCACGATGGACTTCAAGAAGCGCAAGGAGATCTACGACCGCGCGCAGATCATGATCCTCGAGAACGTGCCGCACCTGTGGCTGTACTCGGCGGACCTCATCGACTTCACCCAGGCCGGGGTCAAGGGCTTCCGCCAGCATCCCACCGCCCTGCTCTACGGCCTGGAGGGCGCCTCGATCGACAAGGCCTGAGCCCGCGTGGCGCGCTATGTCGTCGTCAGGCTGTATTCCATGGCCCTCACGCTGGTGGGGCTGACGGTGCTCGTCTTCCTCATGCTGCGGCTCATTCCCGGCACCGTGGTCGAGCAGCTGATCGGCGCCGACGCCGTCGCCAGCCCGGCCATGGTCGCCGAGCTCACGCGCTTCTTCGGCCTCGACCAGCCGTGGTGGCTGCAGTACGGGCGCTGGATCGTAAGCCTCGCCCACGGCGATTTCGGCACCTCGTGGCGCACGGGCAAGCCGGTGGCCGAGCTCGTCCTCGAGCGGCTGCCGGTGACGCTCGAGCTGACGCTGCTGGCGGTGAGCTTCGCGCTGCTCCTCGGCATCCCGGCGGGCATCGTGTCGGCGGCCCGGCGCGACCAGGCGGTGGACAACGTCGCCCGCGTCGGCGCGCTGCTCGGGCTCTCGATCCCGGTCTTCTGGCAGGGGACGATGCTGATCCTCTTCTTCTCCATCTACCTGCGCTGGATGCCACCCGTCATGTGGGTGGACTTCTTCACCGATCCCCGGCGCAATCTCACGATCATGCTGCTGCCCGCGCTCTGCCTGGGCACCGCCAGCGCCGCCAACATCGCGCGCACCACGCGGGCCGGCATGCTCGACGTCCTGCGCTCGGAGTACGTCCGCACGGCCGCCGCCAAGGGGCTCAGCCGGCGACTGGTGATCCTCAAGCACGCCCTCAAGAACGCGCTGATCCCGATCGTGACGGTCGCCGGGCTGCAGATCGGCATCCTGCTCGGCGGGACCGTGGTCGTGGAGGAGGTCTTCACGCTGCCCGGCATCGGCCGGCTCGTGCTGTGGTCGATCTACCAGCGCGACTACCCGCTCACGCAGTCCACCATCCTCTTCATCGCGGTGATGTTCATGGCAATCAACCTGGCCGTGGACCTGCTCTACGGCTACCTCGACCCGCGCATCCGGTACAGCGCGTAGGAGGACTGCATGCGAGCCTCGG
Organism: Methylomirabilia bacterium; assembly: GCA_041497115.1. Classification (GTDB taxonomy): domain Bacteria; phylum Methylomirabilota; class Methylomirabilia; order Rokubacteriales; family CSP1-6; genus AR5. The sequence goes on along the minus strand of JBGQFW010000015.1, from coordinate 49,141 downwards.
TGCTGTTCGAGCAGGGCAAGCCGCTGTCGCTCGAGGAGCTGGAGCTGGACCCTCCGCGCGCCGGCGAGGTGCTCGTGCGCATGGCGGCCAGCGGCGTGTGCCACTCCTGCTTGCACGCGGCCGACGGCTCGTGGAAGGGCGTGCCGGTGCCGATCGTGCTTGGTGATGAAGGCGCCGGGGTCGTCGAGCAGGTCGGCGCGGGCGTCGAGCTGCAGGTCGGCGACCACGTGATCCTGTCGTGGGCGCCGACGTGCGGCCGCTGCCACTACTGCGTGATCGGCCGCCCCAACCTCTGCGAGCGGCGCCGGCCGGGCCAGGGCGTGCTGCCCGACGGCACCACCCGCATGTCGCTACGGGGCAAGCCCGTCCATCACTACGGCCACGTGGCGACCTACGCTTCGCGCACGGTCGTTCACGAGTCCTGCGCGATCCCGATCGACCGCAGCGTCCCGCTCGACAAGGCCGCGCTGATCGGCTGCTCGGTGATGACCGGCGTGGGCGCCGTCATCAACACGGCGGCGGTCCCGGCGGGCGCCAGCATGGCGGTGTTCGGCGTCGGCGGTGTCGGGCTCAACGTCATCCAGGGCGGCGCGCTCGTCGCCGCCCACCCGGTGATCGCGGTGGACGTCGTCGCCGCCAAGCTGGAGCACGCCCGCGGGCTGGGCGCCACCCACGGCGTGGACGCCTCGCGCGAGGATCCGGTGGCGGCGGTGCGCCGGCTCACGCGGCTGGGCGCCGACTACACGTTCGTCGCCGTCGGCAACGCGCGCGCGGTCGCCCAGGCCATCGAGGCGCTGGCGCCGGGCGGCACCTGCGTGCTGATCGGCGTGCCCGAGACCGGCGCGACGGTCCCGCTCGATGTGCGCGCGGTGGTCACCGCCGAGCGCCTGATCCGTGGCTGCAGCTACGGCAGCGCGCGCACGCGCGAGGATCTGCCGCGGCTGGCCGCCCTCTACCTGGCCGGCAAGCTCAAGATCGACCAGCTCATCACCCGCCGCTATGCCCTCGACGAGGCCAACGAGGCGTTCCGCGCCCTGGCCGCCGGCGAGCTGGCCCGTGGCATCATCGTCTTCTAGGAGGGCGCCATGTCAGACCACGACACGCTGGTGGGGCTGAACCGTGACTACATCGACTCGGTGCAGCGGGGCGACGTCCGGCGCTTCGACCAGATCCTGGCCGATGATTTCGTCTGTACCAACCCCGACGCGACCTTCATCGATCGCGCGGCGTTCCTGAAGCAAACGGCACTGCCGGTCACCATCAAGGATCTGGCCGCCCACGACGTGAACATCCGCATGCTGGGCGACATGGCCATCATCCATGCCCGCACGACCTACACGCGGCCCGACGGCGCCGTCGCCGCCGGCCGCTACACCGACATCTGGGCGCGCCGGGGTGGGCGCTGGCTCGCCGTCGCCGCCCACGTCACCCGGGCGTGAGGGAGCTCGTCTTCGCGCTCGAGTTCCGGGGCCGTGGCGAGGACGTGCCGGGCGCGCCGGGCCGGCGCCGGGCGCGGACGGTGGCGCCGAGCCAGACGCTGTCGACGGTGCTCGGCGCCGGCGGCGTCGAGGCGCGGGCGTCGGCCGTCGCCGGCGAGAGCGCCGTGCTGGAGGCGCGCGTCGAGCGATTCGGCGACGGGACCTTCGTCGAGGAGGGCGAGATCGTCTACGGCGCGGCGGGCAAGGTCACGTTCACGACGCAGGGGCGCGGCTGGGTGACCGCCGGCCCGCAGCCGGGCGCGGTCTACGGCGCCGTCGTCTGGGTCATCACCGGCGGGGAGGGCCGCTTCGCCGGCGCGTCGGGCGTCATCACGTCGAGCTTCGCGGTCAGCGCCGGCGGCGAGGTCGTGGACCACCACGTCGCGCGAGTGTACCTTCCGGGCTGAACCCGCCACGGTTCGGCTACGAGTCGTGCGCGTAGGGCGAGCGGGTGTGGACTCATGCCCGGCGCCAGCGCGCATCGCCGCGGACGGGCACGAGCGGGGGCTCCCACTGGCGCCGATAGCTTGCGTCGAGGCACCGCCGACGGCACGCGATGGCGCCCCCGCACTCGAAGGCGCTGCATGACACCACCGTGCGCAGGCGGGGAACGAGCCCACGCGTTTCGAATTCCGTCTCCACCTCGCGCCCCGCGAGCCGACACCAGAAGCCGCGTCGGAACGTTCGGACATCCATGGCCTCGCCGGTCCACGCCAGGATCAAAACGAGGAGCACGACCAGTACGGCGATGGGCACGACGCCCTCGATCCAGGCGCCGAACCACGCGTCCCAACCATCAGCGAGCGGCAACTCGAAGACGTCCATTGTGGATATCCCTGCCGCCGTGTCGCTTCAAAGGTCGTGCCGGGCGGGCGCCGCTGCGTGGGCCAGCCAGACGCACGGAAATTGGTGCCGATGAACCATAGCGTTGGGTCGTATCGCGGAGATGACCGCGGCAGCCGTGACCTGGAGTGGGGCACCAGCGCGCCGGACCGAGGCCGTGTGGGACACTCGGGCCTCACCTTGGACGGGGGACGGGGAAGCCGCCGCCGCTCGGGTTGGGGAAGCAGCCGACCGACGTGGGGAATGGGCACCGCCTTGTAGGCGCTGAAGAACGCGTCCTCGGTCGAGCGGCGAAGGAACGCGCGTCTGCTCAGCATGGAACCCCGCCCGGGTGCGGGGCGACAGCCTTGGTGGCGGGATTATCTGTGAGACACTACGCGGCGGCAAGCGACTCGTGACCGAGACCGCGCCCAAGTTCCGCCGCCTGACCGGTCCCGCCCGCGTGGTGGAGCGGCTTCTGCTCATCGCGCTGACGCTCACCGGGGCCGCGTGGGCCACGCAGGTGCATCACCACCTGCCGTGGGCGTTCTTCAACGAGCAGTTCCTCGGCCTCTTCCTCGGCCTGGCGCTCGCCAGCGTCTTCGTGGCGGTGAAGGCCCGGCGGGGCGAGACGGGCGATCGCGTGCCGTGGCTGGACTGGGCGCTCGCCGCGCTCGGCCTGGGCGTCGGCGGCTACGTGACGGTCATGTACCCGACGATCGCCTATCGCCTCGGCGAGCTGGCGGCCGACCGCGTGGCGCTCGGCGCCGCCGCCGTGCTGCTCGTGCTGGAGGCGACGCGGCGGCTGGCCGGCGGCACGCTGGCGTGGGTCGCGCTGGCGTGCGTGCTGTACGCGAATCTCGCGTGGCTGGCGCCGGGGCTGCTCTACGCCAAGGGGTCGTCGTGGCCGCGCATCGCCAGCTACCTCTATCTCGACACCAACGGCCTGCTCGGCGTGCCGCTCAACGTCGCCGCCAGCGTGCTGGTGGCGTTCATTTTCTTCGGCCACGCGCTGTACGCCGTGCGCGGCGACCGGTTCCTGATGGAGGTCGCACTCGTGCTCATGGGGCGCTATCGCGGCGGCGCCGCCAAGGTGTCGGTGGTCTCCTCGGCGCTGTTCGGTACGGTGTCGGGCAGCGCCGTCGCCAACGTCGCCGTGAACGGCAGCTTCAGCATCCCGCTCATGAAGCAGACGGGATACGCGCCGCACATGGCGGCGGCCATCGAGGCGGTCGCCTCGACGGGCGGGCAGATCATGCCGCCGGTGATGGGCGCCGCCGCGTTCCTCATCGCCGAGTTCCTCAACATCTCCTACGGCCAGGTGGCGCTGGCGGCGGCGATCCCGGCGTGCCTCTACTACCTGGCGCTCTTCGTCCAGGTGGACCTTGAGGCCGCGCGCAACGGGCTGGCCGGGCTGCCGCCCGAGCGCATCCCGAGGTTCCGCGCGGTGATCCGTCACGGCTGGGTGTTCCTGGTGCCGCTGGCGGTGCTCGTCTACACGCTGATGATCGCCGGCTGGGAGGCGGGCCCCGCCGGCATGGCGGCGGTGGCGTCGACGTTCGGCGTCGGCCTGCTGCAGCGCGAGCACCGCCCGGGGTGGGCCCGCGTGGTGACGAGCGTCGAGGAGACCGGCCGCACGCTGCTCGACATCGTGGCGATCACCGCGCTGGCCGGTATCGTCATCGGCACGCTCAACCTCTCCGGCTTCATCTTCAAGATCTCGCTGCTGCTGGTGAGCATCTCGGGGGGGCACGCGCTGCCGCTGCTGCTCGTCACCGCGCTGGGGTGCCTGTTCCTGGGGCTGCCGCTGCCGACGACCGTCGTCTACATCACGCTGGCCGTCCTCGTCGGCCCCGCGCTGGTGCAGGTGGGCATCCCGCCGCTGGCCGCGCACCTGTTCCTCTTCTATTTCGGGATGATCTCGCTGATCACCCCGCCCGACTGCCTGCCCACCTACACGGCCGCCGCCATGGCGCGCGCCGACTTCTGGAAGACGGGGTGGACGGGCATGCGGCTGGCGATCACCGGCTACGTGGTGCCCTTCGTGTTCGCGCTGCACCCGGCGCTGATCCTGATGGGCCCCTGGACCGACATCGTGACGACGGTTACCACCGCCACGATCGGCACCGTGCTCATCGGGGTGGGCTGCGCCGGCTATCTCACCCGGCCGATCGGCTGGGGGCGGCGGGCGTGGGCGATCGTCGCCGGCCTCGCGCTGTTCATGCCGGCGGTGCCCGGCGTGCCGGAGTACGTCTTCGACCTCACCGGCCTGGCGCTCGCCGCGGCGCTCGTGCTCTGGGAGCGCGCGGCGCGCGCCACCGCCGGGTCGCCGTCGCTTACGGCTGGCCGGGGCTGAGCAGCTGCCGGATCTCCTGCCGGAGCTGGCGCAGCTTGTCCTTGGTGTCGGCGGCCTTGGCGACCTGCTCCGGCGTGAGGATCGCGCGGATGTCGAGGGTCGCCTGCGCGCTGTTCTGCAGCAGCTGACCGCGCTGCTGGTTGATCTTGTCGAGCAGCGGCTGCAGGTCGGCCAGCGCGAGCGTGCCGGGGGCCAGCAGCCGGTCGGCAAGGTCCTGCTGCGCCTGGCGCAGGCTCTGCACGATCGGCCGCACGGCGGTCCGGCGCGTCTTGAGGACGTCGTGCATCTTGCCCTGCTGGTCGGGGGTGAGGTTGGCCGAGCGCAGCAGCGCGGGCAGCATGAGCCCGTCGCCGCCGCGGCCGCCGCGCCCCCAGCCCTGCGCTCCCGCGGCCACCGGCGCCAGCGCGGTCGCCAGCGCGGTGGCGGCCAGCAGCGCTTTCCACATCGTCCGGGTCGTCTTCGCCGTCATGTCGATCCTCCCGAGTCTGAGCGGTCCTGGTCGAGTGCTCCGTCGTCGTCGTCGTCCTGCTGCAGGGCCGGCACCGCGTCCACGTCCAGGACCCGCGCCGGCTCGCCGTCGATCGAGAACAGCGTGGTGGACAGGTCCGACAGCGCGGCCATCTCCTCGGCCTGGGCGGCGTCGGGCATGCGATGCACGACGCGCCACGCGGTGACCTCGATCCACAGCAGCGTGCCCGCCGCGAGGGCCGAGGCCGCGGCGATCGCCGTCCAGCGCCGCCGCGCCGGCACGCGGCGCACCCGCGGCTCCGCCGTCGCGGCCAGCGTCAGCGTGATCTGGGTCAGGTCGGCGTCCAGGCGGTGGCGGCGCGCGGCGCACGTGGCGCACGCCGCCAGGTGGGCGCGCTCCTCCTCGCTCGCCAGCGCGGCGGCCACGCGGGTGAGGGCGTCGTCGGACAGGCAGCGGCTCACGGCCGGTCTCCGAGCGCGGACCGCAGCCGCTGGATCGCGCGGAACAGGTGGCGCTTGACGCTGCCCTCGCTGACGCCGAGCAGGGCGGCCACCCCGGCGGTGGGCAGCTCTTCCACGTACCGCAGCACGAACACCTCGCGCTGCCGGGCCGGCAGCACCCGGAACGCGCGCCAGATGCGCCGCTGTGTCTCCTCGCCGATCACGAGGTCGACCGGGCTGGGCTCCTGCACGCGCAGCGGCACCGACTCGATGGGATCGCTGTAACGGCGGAAGCGCAGCCACCAGCCGGCCCGCCGGCGGTCGTGGCAGGCGTTGACGGTCACGCGCGTGAGCCAGGCCGCCCAGTCGTTCGGCGCGCCGGCCCCGCGGGCGGCGACCCAGGCCTTCATGAACACGTCCTGCACGACCTCCTTCGCCTCCTCCCGATCGCCGAGCAGCAGCGCGCACAGCCGCCGCAGCCGCCCGTAGTGGGCGTCCGCGAGGCCCTCGTATTCCGGCCAGCCGTCCACGGGCGATGGAAGTCCGATGTCCGCTCTCCCCCTTAGTGACGAACGACCGGTGGTTCGGTTGACCGGCTCGGGAAGCGAAGACTACAATCCGGCGCGATGCCCGCCGTGGCCTTCGGCATCTTCGATCACGTCGACCGCGGCGACGAGCCGCTGGCCACGCTCTTCGAGCAGCGGTTGCGGCTGGCCGAGGCCGCCGACGCCGCCGGCTTCCGCACGTATCACGTGGCCGAGCACCACGCCACCCGCCTGGGCATGGCGCCCTCGCCCGGCATCTTCCTGTCCGCCGTCGCCCAGCGCACGCGGCGGCTGCGCTTCGGCCCGCTCGTCTACCTGTTGCCACTCTACACGCCGCTGCGACTGATCGAGGAGATCTGCATGCTCGACCAGCTCAGCGGCGGCCGCTTCGAGCTCGGCGTGGGGCGGGGGATCGTGCCCTACGAGCTGGCCTACTGCGGCATCAACTACCTCGAGGCCCAGGAGATGTACGAGGAGGCGCTGGAGATCATCCTGGCCGGCCTTCGCGGCGGCCGCCTCACCTACCGCGGCCGCCACTATCGCTACCTCGGCGTGCCGATGGAGCTCGAGCCCGTGCAGAAGCCGCACCCGCCGCTCTGGCAGGGCGTGGTGCGTCCCGACGGCGCCGCCGACGCCGCGCGGCGCGGCGTCAACATCGTCAGCACGCTCGGCAACGCGGCGCTCAAGCAGGTGGTCACGCGCTACACGGAGGCGGCCGGCGCGCGCGCCGGCGCGCTGCTGGCGGGCGCCCAGCGTCACGTGCTCGTCGCCGACACCGACGCCGAGGCGATGCGCCTGGCCCGGCCGGCCTACGCGCGCTGGTACGAGAGCCTCACCAGCCTCTGGCGCGCGTTCAACTCGATCCCCCTGCGCTTCTCGGAGACGCTCGAGCGCGCGCTCGACAACGATGTGGCCATCGTGGGGTCGCCGGCCACCGTGCGTGCCGGGGTCGAGCGCCACGTCGCCGCCACCGGCTGCAACTACTTCGTCGGCCGGTTCATGTACGGCGATCTGTCCTACGACGCGGCCGCCCGCTCGCTGGACCTGTTCGCGCGCGAGGTGATGCCGTCCTTCGCGCGGGCGGGATGAGACGGCGCCGTCGCGTCGCCGTGGTCGCGAGCCTCGTGACGGCGGCGGGGATCGCGGGGGCGGCGCTGCTGGCGCTGGCGTACGCGCAGGGGTCGCCCGAGGGGCTGCGCGCGCGCAAGGGGCACATCGTCGCGGCCGACGCCCGGCGGATCGCCGATGACGCGATCTCGTCGGTGGACGAGCTCACGCTGCGCAGCTCCAGCGGGCTGCGCGTGCGCGGCCGCGTCCGCGTGCCGCGCGGCGGGGCGCCGCCCTACGCCGGCGTGGTGCTGCTCGGCGGCGTCAAGCGGGGCAGCCGCATCGTCACCACGCCGGGGCTCGACGCGATCGCGCGCTCGTCGGTGGTGGTCGCGCTCGACTATCCGCTGCAGCCGTCGCGCAAGCGGTGGCGCGCGGTGGACGCGCTGGCGGTGCTGGTGCGCCTGCGCCCGGCGGCGTTCGACACCGTCGCCGACACGCTGCTGCTGCTGGACTATCTGGAAACGCGCCCCGACATCGCGCGCGAGCGGATGTTCCTCATCGGCGGCAGCCTGGGGGCGGTTGCCGTCACGGTGGCGGGCGGCGTGGACCCGCGTCCGGCCGCCGTCGTCGCGCTGTACGGCGGCGCCGAGCTGGGCTCGCTGGTGAGCCACACGCTGGAGCACCCCGCGCAGACCGTGCGCTACACGCACTGGCAGGCGATGGCGCTCGGTCACGGCCTGGCGTGGCTGCTCACGCCGCTCGAGCCCGCCCGCTACGCGGCGGCGATCGCGCCGCGGCCGTTCATCATGGTCAACGGCGAGGGCGACTCGCTGGTGCCGCGCGCCAACGTGCTGGCGCTCTACGACGCGGCGCGGAGCCCCAAGGAGCTGGTGTGGGTGGCGGGCGAGCACGTGCAGCCCTCGGAGACGCAGCTGCTCGACAGCCTGTCGGGCATCGTCCTCACGCGCCTCGCCGAGCGGGGGATTCTGTCACCGCGCTGAGCGACGCGCTATGATGGCGCGGACAGTGTTCCGCGCGTTTCCCTTCCTCCTCGTTCTTGCCCTCGCCGGCTGCACGACGGCGGCGCCCGCCGCTCCACCCCTCGCGACGAGCCGGCCCGCCGCGCCCGCGCCCGCGTCCGTCCCCGCGCCGGCGCCGCCGCCGCCCGCGCTGGAGCGGGGCCAAGCGCGGCTCGCGCGCGGCGAGGCGGCGGCGGCGGCCGACGCGTTCCGCGAGGCGCTGCGCGCCCAGCCGGATCTGGTGGACGCGCGCGCCGGGCTGGGGCTGGCGCTCGCCACGATCGGCGACCTCGACTCGGCGGTCGAGGAGCTGCGCGCGGCGCTCCGCCGCCAGCCCGACGCGGTGGCGCTGCGCCTGGCGCTGGCCCGCGCGCTGATCGCGCGGCAGGAGTGGCCGGCGGCGCGCGAGGAGCTGGAGCGGGTGCTGGCCGCCCAGCCCGACCTGCCGGACGCCCGCTACAGCCTGGGCCTCGTCCGCTACGCCCAGGGCGACGTCGCCGGCGCGATCGACGCCTACCGGCGGGTGCTGACCGCCGACCCGCGCCAGCAGGACGCGCGCTACAACCTGGCGCTCGTGCTCAAGCTCGCGCGGCGCGACGCCGAGGCGACGCCCGAGTTCGTGGCGGCGGCCGAGGCGGGCCACGCGCGCGCGCAGTACTTCGCGGGCGCCGCGTACGCCGGCGGCCTCGGGGTCGCCCGCGATCTCACCGCCGCGGTGGGCTGGTGGCTCGGCGCCGCCGAGCAGGGCGTGGCGCCGGCCGAGGAGGCGCTGGCCCAGCTCCGCCAGGTGGCGCTCGGGCTGAGCCGCCGCCCCGCGCCGGAGGCCCAGGCCGCCGCCCGGGCCTTCGCCGAGTACCGCGCCGCGCTCGCCACGCAGTTCCCCGGGGTGACGCCGGCCGCCGACGAGAGCGTCGGAGGTGCGCTGCTGCGCGCGGGCCGTGTCGCCGAGGCGGTGCCGGTCCTCCTGCGCGAGGCCGCCGCGCTGAGCGAGCCGGCCGCGCGGCGGCTCGAGACCCTCTACGAGCAGGGCGTGGACGGCCAGCTCCCGGCGCGCGACGCGCGGATCCTCGACTATCTGAAGACCGCCGCCGCCGAGGGGCGGCGCCCGCCCGTGCGCCAGCCATGAATCGCAGCGCGCTGGCGGCGGCGATCATCGGCCCCGTCGCGACGGCGCTCGCCGCTGCCGTCGTCCTCTTCGGCGGCACCGGCATCGCCGTCGTCGGCGGCGCGCTGCGCGATCGCTGGGCGCCCGCGCTGGCGCCCGCGAGCCCCGCGCTCACCGTGGTGGTGCGCGATGCCGCCGCCGAGGCGCGCTTCGGCGCGGGGCCGTGGGACCGCGCCGTCCTCGCCCGCGTCGTCACCGGGCTGTCGCTGGCCGGCGCCGGCGCGATCGGCCTGGACGCCGGGCTCGGCGAGCCGAGCGCCCCCGGCCGCGGCGGCGCCGCCAGCGACCTCCTGCTCCGCGACGCGATCGCGCAGGCCGGCGACGTCGTGTTCCTGCTGGGTGTCACCCCCGGCTCGGCGGCGCCCGCCGAGCGCGCGGGCCATCCGCTGGCCCCGCCCGACCCCGACGGCGTCGTGCGGCGCGTGCCGCTCTTCCACCGGGTGCAAGGCCACGCCGTGCCCGCCTTCGGCGTGCTGCTGGCGGCGACGGCGCTGCGCCTGCCGCCCGAGGAGCTGGCCGCCGCGATCCCGACCGACGGCGCCGGGCGCGCCGTCCTGAGATGGGCGCCCGATCTGCAGGTGACGCCGTTCAGCGAGCTGTTCGCGGCGCTCGAGCGCGGCGATCGCGAGCGGCTGCGCGCGCTGGCCGAGGGCAAGGTCGTCGTCGTCGTGACGCAGGGGCCGGGCCTCTCGCGCGCGACCCCGATCGGCGCCCTGTGGGACTTCGCCGTCCAGGCCGAGATCGTCAACGCGGTGCTCGCCCGCGCGTGGCTGCGCGAGACGCCGCCGGCCGTCACGCTGGCCCTCGCGCTGGTCCTGGCGTGGCTGACGGCGTGGCTGGCGCTCGCGCTGCGCTCATGGCAGGCGCCGGCGGCCGAGGCGGGGCTGACCGCGCTCTACGCCGTCGCCTTCGTGCTGGCGCCGGCCGCGACCGGCGTCGTCCTGCCCGCGCTGGTGCCGCTGGGGGCGCTCGCGCTGGCCGGCGCCGGCGCGCTCGGCTGGAGCCTGCTCGGCGCGCGCGGCCGGCTGCGTCGCCTGGAGGGCGAGGTGGCGGGCATCCGCGAGGCGCTCGCGCGGCGCGAGTCCGCCGTGGAGGCGCTCGAGGAGGACCTCGAAACCGCCCGCGACCGGTTGCAGACGGCCGAGGTGCTGCAGGGCCAGCTCGCCGAGGCGCGCGCCCAGGAGGAGCAGGCGCGCGGGCGGCTCCAGGCGCTCGAGCGCGAGCTGCACGCGGCCGACCGGCGACCGATCGCGCTCGGCGACGCCGAGCAGGAGCGGCTCGGGCGCCAGGCGGCCGAGCTCGGCATCGTCACCCGCGACTCGGCGCTGCTGGCGCTGTTCCGCGACCTCGCGCGGGCCGCCCGCGCCTCGCTGCCGATCCTGTTATCCGGCGAACCGGGCACCGGCAAGGAGCTGTTCGCCCGCGCGGCGCACCGGCTGAGCCCGCGCGCGGCGGGGCCGTTCGTGGCCGTCAACATGGCCGCGATCGCCCCCGAGCTGTTCGAGAGCGAGCTGTTCGGCCACGTCAGGGGCAGCTTCACCGGCGCCGTCGCCGAGCGGAAGGGGTTCTTCGAGCAGGCCGACCGGGGCACGCTCTTCCTGGACGAGATCGGCGACCTGCGGGCCGATCACCAGGGCAAGCTGCTGCGCGTGCTGCAGGAGAAGAGCTTCCACCGGGTGGGCGCCGGCCGCCCGACCGCGGTGGACGTGCGGATCGTCGCCGCGAGCAACCGCGACCTCGCGCGCGGTGTGGCCGAGGGATGGTTCCGCGAGGACCTCTATTTCCGTCTCAAGGGCGTCGTCCTCTCGCTGCCGCCGCTGCGCGAGCGGTGCCCGGACGTGGCGCCGCTGGCGGAGCGGTTCGTCGAGGAAGCGGCGGCGGAGGCCGGGCGCCCGGTCGCGCTCTCCGAGGCGGCGATGCGGGCGCTCGAGCGCCACGACTGGCCCGGCAACGTTCGCGAGCTGCAGAACTGCCTGCGCCGGGCCGTCGCGCTGAGCGACCGGCCCGTCCTCGCCGCCGACGACCTCGGGCTGGCGGCGCCGCCGCCCGCGGGCGAGCCCCCGGCGGACGCGGACGGCGACACGGCGGTCCTGGCCTGCCTGCGCCGGCACGCCTTCGACATGCAGGCCAGCGCCCGGGCGCTGGGCTGGGACCGGAGCACCGTCACCCAGCGGCTCAAGGGGCTCGGCTTCCGCGCGCTGGTGGACGCGGGGGGCGACCGGGCGCGCGCGGCCCTGGCGCTGGCCGGCGACCCCGCGCTGGCCCGGGTGGTCGAGGTCAAGCTCGGCGAGTACCACGAGCACCTGATGCGTTCGATCGCCGGCCTCGATTCCGCAGACGCCGCCGTCGCCGCCTGCCGCCGACGGTTCAAGAACCTGGCCGATCGCCACTTCCGCTCGCTCGAGGCCCTGGTCAGGCAGGAGCTCGCGCGCCGAGGGTGAAGGGGCCTATGCGGGGATGCGGGGATGGCCCCGCATGCCCGGGCGTCCGAAGATCGCCAAGTCCGCGAATCCACGGCGTGCGCACCGTGGCCTGCCGGTTGCTCTCCCTGCTCAGCCGGGAGGGACATCACATGACCGAGATGGATGTGAAGCCGACCGGAAGTGGCAGGGAGATCGCGCTGCTCGTGGGAGTGCTGCTGCTCGTCGCCGGCGCGACCGTGGCGACCTACTGGATCCGGACCCAGGGCGCCGAGGCCTCGGGCAGCAAGGCCATCGTCTCGGTGCAGACCGTCGAGACCGCGCGGGCGCGCGCGACGGCGCCGGCGCCCACCGTCATCGGCGGCGAGATCGTCCACGCCGACGTCTACTTCGACTTCAAGAGCACGCGGCTGCGCGCCGACGCTGCCCGGCTGCTCCAGGACGAGGCGGGGCTGATGGATCGGGCCAGCACGTGGGTGGTGCTGGTGCAGGGGTACGCCGACGCGCAGGGGCCGGCGGAGTACAACCGCCGCCTGGCCCAGCAGCGCGCGGAGGCGGTGAAGCGGTTCCTGGTCGAGCTCGGCGTGACGGAGACGTCGGTCAAGGTCGTGACGATCGGCGCCGAGGGGGCGCTGTGCGACGAGCCCTCGCGGGAATGCCAGCAGCTCAACCGCCGCGTGCACCTGGAGATCCGCAAGCTGAGCCGCGCCGCCGCCGCGCCCGCGCGGCCGGTGCTCGCGGTCGGCGACGTTCTGCAGACGATGCCTTGATGGGGGGCCCCGAAATGGCCCCCCAACCCCCCAACGTTCGGAGCGCCCCGGGGGACCCGGGGCGCTCCTCTATCTCTGCGCGAGGCGCGGGCCGTTACGCCGTGCGCACCACCAGCCGCCGCAAGGCGGCGACGCTAGGCGAGGTATCGGCGGCCCGGCGTACGAGGTGGGTCGTGATGCGCCACGGCCGCGGGCCGGGACGGTGCGCCCGCACCGCGTGGCGCGCGGTGGAGGCGAGCAGCACCGAGCGCGGCGCCACCGCGTAGCCGACGTTGGCCGCCACGCACGCCAGCATCGTGTGATAAGAGCCCACCTCGAAGACGCGCGGCGGCCTCACGCCCCGGCCGGCCAGCCACGCCTGCACGCACGCGCGATACGTGCAGCCCGCGCCGAACGCCACCAGCGTGCGCGCGCGCAGGTCGTCGGCGGCCGGCGGGCGCCGCAGGGACGGGTGGGTGATCAGCACCAGCTCCTCGACGAACACCGGATCGGCGGTCAGCCCCGGCTCGACGACCTCGCCGCCGACGAACGCCGCGCTCAGCTCGCCGGCACGCACCTGGCTGACGAGCACGCCGGAGGTCGCGGTGACGAGCTGCACCTCGAGCGCCGGGTACTTCGCGTGCAGGGTCGAGAGCAGCTTCGGCAGGTGGACGGCGGCCGTGCTCTCCATGGCGCCGAGCAGCAGGCGGCCGCGCGGCGACGCGTGGCCGACGTCGGCCTGTGCCTCGTCGGCCAGCGCCAGCAGCCGGTCGGCGTAGTCGAGCAGCCGCCGGCCTTCCGGGGTCAGCGACATCCCGCGCCGCGCGCGCACGAACAGCGAGACGCCCAGGTGGGTCTCGAGCCGCTTCACGCGCGCGGTGACGTTGGACTGCACCCGGCGCAGCCGCTCGGCGGCCCGCGTCACGCCGCCCGCCTCGGCGACGGTCTTGAAGAGCGCCAGGTCGGAGAGCTCCAGCGTGCGTTCTCGCGGCGAGATCGATTCGTTCACGATTATTCATTTTACGAGAAGCCGAGCCGTCGGCAACCTCGAAGGCGGGAGGGCTGCCATGCCCCTGGCCACGGTGCTGACCGAGCGGCTCGGGCTCCGCCATCCGATCGTGCAGGCGCCGCTGGCGGGCGGCGGCGACACGCCGGCGCTGGTGACGGCGGTGTGCAACGCGGGCGCGCTCGGCTTCGTCGGCGCCGCCTACCTCACCCCGGCGCAGATTACCGCCGCCGCGCGCGCGGTGCGGGCGCTCACGGCGCGCCCCTTCGGCATCAACCTGTTCGCCCCGCTGCCGCCCGCCGCGGCGCCGGGCGATCCGGCGCCGGCGCTCGCGTGCGTGGCGCCGTTCTACGCCGAGCTCGGCCTGCCGGCCCCGGCGCCGCCGGCGCCGCCGCCCGACACGTTCGCCGACCAGCTCGCCGCCGCGCTCGACAGCGGCGCGGCCGTCTTCAGCTTCACCCTCGGCGTCCTGCCCGCCGGCGCCATCGCCGCGATCAAGGCGCGCGGCATGTTCCTGATGGGGACCGCGACGACCGTGGAGGAGGCGCGGCGACTCGAGGCGGCGGGTGTGGACGCGGTCGTCACGCAGGGCAGTGAGGCGGGCGGCCACCGGGGCACGTTCACCGACGACTTCGAGGCGGGGATGGTCGGCACGATGGCGCTGGTTCCCCAGGTCGTCGACGCGGTCGGGGTGCCGGTGATCGCCTCCGGCGGCATCATGGACGGGCGCGGCCTCGCCGCCGCGCTCGCCCTCGGCGCCGCCGGCGCGCAGCTGGGGACGGCGTTCCTGACCTGCGAGGAGGCCGGCGTGCCGCCCGTATATAAGGATGCGATCCTGGCCGCCCGCGAGGATGGCACCCGCCTCACGCGCGCGTTCTCGGGGCGCCCGGCCCGCGGCATCGTCAACCGCTTCATGACCACGGTGGACGCGGGCGGCGCCATCCTGCCGTTCCCCGCGCAGAACACGCTGACCCGGCCGCTGCGCGCCGCCGCGGCGGCCCAGGCGCGCGCGGAGTTCCTGTCGCTCTGGGCCGGGCAGGGCGTGCGGATGGCGCGCCGTCAGACGGCGGGTGATCTCGTGGCGCGGCTGGCCGCCGAGGCGGAGGCGGTGGCGCGCCGGCTCGGCTCGGCCTGACGCGCCAGGCGGATCGCCAGCGCCGCGCGACGGCGGCTCTCGAAGGACGCCACGAGGTCGGGCGCGAACGCCTCCACCTCCAGCCGGGCCTCGCGCCGCGGGACGCCGAAGCGCACCACGCACTCGATCGCCACGTCGTCGAAGACGCGCGCGGCCGCGTCGAACCGCTCGAGCGTGGCCCGGGTGATCCGGTCCATCTCGCGATCCACGTTCGCCACGATCCGGTCCCAGTGGTCCACGCGCGGCGGCGGCAGCGGCCGCAGGCAGGCCAGGCGCAGGCACGCCCGCTCGGCCCGCGCCGTGGCGACCAGCGCGCGCAGCCCGGCGAGCGCGGCCGCCTCCTGGCCGGGCCACACCAGCGCCAGCAGGCGGCGGCTTCCGAGCGGCCCGCGGTCGCTCATGCGTTGACTCCGCAGTGGATGATCACGTCCCAGTGGGCGGGCAGCCGGTCGAAGACGGTGGGCGCGGCGGCGCCGATGAGCGACTCGTAGCCGCTCGGAGCCGAGAGCGTCACGCGCCCGCGCCGCCACCACGCGGGGACGTGGACGTCGATGGCCAGGAACGTCTCGCCGCCGAGGGCGCGGGTGACACCCGCGTGGATGTCGGCGCGCACGACACCGGCAGCGAGCATGCGCTGGTCCATCGCGCGACGCCAGGCGAGCACGCCGAGGATCGGTGCGGTGCACAGCAGCAGTGCGACGAAATCACTGAGCGTCATCGGTCCTCCTTTGTGGAACCGATGACCTACAGCAGGGGGCGTGCCATCCAGAGGGGGACGTTGCGCGACGGCGGGTTACGACGCACTGCGCAATGCTTGGGCCGCGGCGTTCGCCGGGGAAACGGGCAGGCGCGGAGCGCGCTGCCGGATCTTGTGTCAGCGCGGCGCCGACCGCGCGCTCACGCCCGGCCGGCGTCGCGCGCGGCCACGTATGCGCGCCAGCCGCCCCAGCTCGTGATCTCGCGCTGGCCGTCACAGAGCGCCGGCTCGCCCAGCACGCCGAGCGTCTCGCTGCCGTCGGCCAGCCACACGCGGCCCACGCAGAGCCGGCCGGCTCGGCCAGCACGATGGCGGCGAAGCCGGCCTCCGGCACCTCCCAGATCTCGAGCGCGATGGCGGCGCCGTCCTCGCGCACGCGCACCATCGCCGGATGCCGGTCGCCGATGGACCACAGCCGATACTCGGGCGCGGTCGTCGTCTCGCGCACGAACCGGGCGCCCGCTGCGAGCAGGTTGCCGTTCAGCGCTAGGCCGCGGGGAAAAAGATGAGGCCCGGAGCGATGGCGGGTCGCCTTCTCCGGGCCTCGGTGCGCGGTCTCAGCCGCGCGTCCCGGCATCACGCCGGGACTTTGGTCCTGCTCGCGTCCAGCACGGTCTTCGGGCGTCTACCCCGAGGCCGCGCCCGTCCTTTCCGGTGGAGTCATTCTCACCTCCATCCGCGCGCGCGCTGGCTACGGCCCCATTAGACGGCGTCCGCCGCCGGGAGACCATGAGGCGCCCGCCTCAATTTTCTGGGGCGCGCGACGGGCGGTGCGCCTCAGCGCGCGCGGCGGCGCCGGGGGCCGCGCGTGACGTAGCCCAGCGCGCCATCGCGCGCGCGGAGCTTCGCGTCGCGCGCGCGGCTGGGGCCGTAGCCGCCGCCGCCCGGCGTCCGCACCAGCATGCGATCGCCGCGCTCGAGAACGTGCTGCTTGCGGTTGTCCACGCGGCGGCCGTTGACCCGCACGTCGCCGCGCCCGCCGGCGGCGCCGCCGGCCAGCCCGGGCGCGGGGAACGCCGTGCGCTCGGCCATGAAGCTGACCACGATGGGCCGCGGCGAGCGACTCTCGATGAGGACGTCCTGGCCCAGGCCGCCGCGGTAGCGGCCGGCGCCCCCCGAGTCCGGCCGCATGCGCTTGTAGTGGAAGAAGAGCGGGCTGTTGCGCTCGGCCACCTCGACCGGCGTGGAGGAGATGTTGCTCGGCCACGACAGCACGTGCTCGCCGTCCTTGACCGGCGTGGCGCCCATGCCCCCGTTGAAAAAGAGCACGGTCGTGTAGGGTTTGCCGTCGTCGCGCGTGCCCGACTGGCTCACCGCCCACAGCGGCGAGCCCACGCCCGCCATCACGCGCTCGGGGATCACCTGGTGCAGCGCGCCGAGCACGAGGGCGGGGACGTAGTGGCCGGTCGTGGCGCGGCTCACCACCGCGGCGGGGAAGCGCGGGTTGAGCAGCGACCCCTCGGGGGCCCGCACCGTGATCGGCCGGTACATGCCCTCGTTGTTCGGCAGCCCGGGCAGCAGCGCGCAGCGGACGGCGTAGGCCGTCATCGCGAAGGTGTAGGCGAGCACGCAGTTGATGGCGCGCGGCTGCTGGGACGAGGTGCCGGTGTAGTCGGCGACGATGGCGTCGCCCGCCACCGTGAGCGCGATCCGGAACTCGAACGGGGCGCCGGTGCCGTCGGTCCGGAAGCCGTAGCGATAGGTGCCGTCGGGCACCGCGCGGATCGCCTGTCGCATCGCGTGTTCCGATCGCGCAAAGAGCTCGTCGCCGAGCTCGTCGAGCGTGGCGAGCCCGTAGTCTTCCATCAGCGCGCCGACCCGGCGCTCCATCAGCTCGTTGGCGCTGGCCTGCGCCCAGATGTCGCCCAGCGTCTGGTCGGGGGTGCGCACGTTGGCGCGGATCAGCGCCACCAGCGTGTCGTCCACGACGCCGGCGCGCACGAGGCGGGTGAGCGGGATGTGCAGCCCCTCCTCGAAGATCTCGCGCGCCTCGATCGCGCGGATGCGGCCGCCGATGTCGGGCATGTGCGAGGTGGTGGCCGAGAAGGCCACCAGCCGGCCGCGGTGGAAGATCGGCTTGAGCACCGAGACGTCGCTCATGTGGCCGGTGCCCAGCCAGGCGTCGTTGGTGATGAGCACGTCGCCGGGGCGCATGCTGTCGGCGCCCAGCTCGCGGATGAAGTGGCGCACCGTCGCCGGCAGCGTGCCGATGAAGGACGGGATGCTCCCGCTGTTCTGGGCCAACGCGTAGCCGCGCGCGTCGGTGAGCACGCAGGCGAAGTCGTTGGCCTCGTTGGACAGCGTCGAGAACGACGTCCGCACGATCGCCTTGGCCGCCTCATCCACGACCGAGATGACGCGCGTCCACAGCACCTCCAGCGTGACCGCGTCGAGCCGGGCGCTCACGCCGGCGTCACCACGAGGTTGCCGGTCGCCGCCACCCGGGCGGCGCCGCCGGGGCCGATCACCAGCGTGGAGCCCTCCTCCTCGACGACGGCGGGGCCGCGGATCTCGTCGCCCGGCGCCAGCCGCGCGCGCTCGTACACGGTGGTCTCCTCGAAGCGCCGGCGCTCGGGGAACCACGCCGGGCGCACGCCCTTGACCGCGCCGCCGGCGGCGCGCGCCTCGCCGTGCGCCACGGCGGCGGCGACGCCTCCGCCGGAGGCCTCCGCCACCGGCGCCCGCACCGCGACGCGGATGTTGATGAACTCCACCGGCACGTCGGGCGGCGTGAGCGCGAACTTCTCGCGGTAGGCGGTCTCGAACGCGGCGGTCAGCCGTTGCCGGCACGCCGGCGAGTCGTCGTAGGGGCCGGCCGGGAGGTCCACGACGAGGTCGAACCCCTGGCCGAGGAAGCGGCCGTCGGCGAGCCGCCGTACCGTCGCCGACTCGAGCTTGAGGCCGGTGTCGGCCATCACCGCCCGCGCCTCCTCCTCCAGCTTCGCGAACGCCTGCTCGAGCGCGGCCGGGCGGTCGCGGTCCAGGCGCAGCCCCACCGTCGCCACGCGGTCCACGCGCGCCGGCGCCACCAGCAGCCCGAGCGCGGAGGCGACGCCCGCCGCCGGCGGGCAGATGACCTGGCGCAGCCCGAGCTTCTTGGCGACGTAGTAGGCGTGCACGGGCCCGGCGCCGCCGGTGCAGAGCAGCGCGTAGTCGCGCGGGTCGCGACCGCGCTCGGCGATGTGCACCCGGGCCGCCGAGGCCATGTTCTCGTTGACGACGTCGTGAATACCCCACGCGCACTCGAGCGGCCCCAGCCTCACGCGCGCGGCGAGCTTCTCGACGGCGGCGCGGGCGGCGGCGAGGTCGATGGCCATCTCGCCGCCGGCGAAGTAGTCCGGGTTGAGGTAGCCGAGGAGAAAATCGGCGTCGGTCACCGTGGGCTCGCCGCCACCCAGTCCATACGCTGCCGGCCCGGGATGCGACCCCGCACTTCGGGGCCCGACCTTCAACAGACCGATTTCATCGACGGCGGCGATCGAGCCGCCGCCGGCGCCGATCTCGATCAGCTCGATCGTCGAGATGCGGATCGGCAGCCCGCTGCCCTCGAGGAACCGTTTCTGGCGCGCGGCCTCGAAGGCGTAGGCGGTCAGCGGCTCGCCGCCGTCCACGAGGCTCAGCTTGGCGGTGGTGCCGCCCATGTCGAAGGCGAGAAGATTGCCGCGGCTGTCCTCGCGGCCGAAGAAGGCGGCGGCGAGCGCGCCGGCCGCCGGCCCCGACTCCAGCATCTGCACCGGCGTGCGCTCGGCCTCGGCCACGTGGGTGAGACCGCCGCTCGACTGCATGAGCAGGAGCGGCGCCCGGATGCCGAGGGCGGCCACCCGGCGGGCCATCGCGTCGAGATACCGGCGGGCCAGCGGCTTGATGTAGGCGTTGGCCACCGTGGTGGACGCGCGCTCGTACTCGCGGATCTCCGGCGCCACCTCGTGCGACGTCGTCACCGCCACGCGTGGATGGCGGCGGGCGATGACGGCGGCGGCCTGCGCCTCGTGGCGGGGATCGGCGTAGGCGTGCAGGAAGACGACCGCGATCGAGGTGACGCCGGCGTCCACCAGCCGCCGCGCGCGGGCGGCGACCTCGCGGGGGTCGAGGGCGCGGGCGACGGAGCCGTCGGCCCGCCGCCGCTCGCGCACCTCCAGCCGGAGGTGGCGGGGCACCAGCGGCTCGGTCTTGACGATGTTGAGGTCGTACAGCTCGAACTTCCGCTCGCGGCCGATCTCGAGCGTGTCGGCGAAGCCGGCGGTGGTGACGAGGCCGGTGACTGCGCCGCGCCGCTCGATGAGCGCGTTGGTGAAGAGCGTGGTGGCGTGGACCACCCGCGTGAACTCGCCGACGGGCAGCCGGTGGCGGCGCAGCAGCGCCTCCACGCCGTCGGCGACGGCCCGGGCGGGGTCGTCGTGGGTCGTCAGGAGCTTGCGGTTGAGCTGGCGGCCGCGCGCGTGGTCGTAGACCACGATGTCGGTGAAGGTGCCGCCGATGTCGATGCCGAGCGAGTAGCTCACTTCCGGAGCTTGAGGTCTTCGAACGGCGCCGAGTAGGCGAACCCGGGCACGAGGCCGGCGCCGCTCTCCTCCACGCGCGGGCCGACGCCCCAGATGAAGGCCAGCTCGTAGATCGGCACGGTGGTGGCGTTGTCGGTGAGGAGCTTCTGGATCTGGTGCACCAGCGCCTCGCGCTTCTTCGCGTCCACCTCACGCGCCTGGCGGTGGTAGAGGTCGTCCACCTCCGGCAGCGAGCCGTAGGCGTAGATGCCGCCCTTCGTCGCGTAGGGCTCGAGCCGGGTCGCCGCGTTGCCCATCGCCGCCGTGATGACCAGGATGATGCCGTGCAGCTTCTTCTCCCGCCACTGGGTGAAGTAGGTGGCGCGCTCCATCGTGCGCATGCGGCTGCGGATGCCGACCGCCTGGAGATTGGTCACCACCGCCTCGCCCATCGAGTCGTAGGGCGGGAACGGAAAGAAGTCGCCGGCGTCGAAGCCGTTCGGGTAACCGGCCTCGGCGAGGAGCTTCTTCGCGCGCGCCGGGTCGTAGGCCGCCGGCTCGGTGGCCACCGCGAACTGGAAGATGCGCGGGACGATCGAGCCGGTCAGCCGCGACAGCCCCAGCGTCTCGGCCTGGTTGATTCCCGCGCGGTCCACCGCGTGGTTGGCGGCCTGGCGCACGCGCTTGTCGTGCCAGGGCGACTTGGGGTCCCACTGGTCGGGCAGCTCGAGCCAGAAGGCGCCGGTGAGCAGCGGCGCCTTGAGCGAGCAGCCGGGGGTGCGCTTGATCTCCTCGGCGACCGGCCCGGTCAGGTGGTAGGTGATGTCCACCTCGCCGCGCTTGAGCGCGGCGGCCCGGGTCGATTCCTCGGTGATCGAGCGCATGACGAGCCGCTTGACGCTCGGGACCTTGCGCCAGTAGCCGTCGAACGCCTCGAGCACGATCTCCACGCCGGGCTTGAACGAGACGACCTTGTACGGCCCCGCGCCGATCGGCGCGCGCTTGAAGCCGTCGTCGCCGACCTTCTCGACGTAGTGGCGGGGGACGATCCAGCCGGCGCCGGAGGCGGTGGTGCCGTAGAACAGCATGAAGTCGGGCCACGGCTCGCGCAGCACGAAGCGCACCTGCGTGGGGCTGACGACCTGGACCTCCTTGACCTTCTCCTTCAGGAGGGCGGCGCTGGCGCCCTTGTAGCGCTCCCACGAGAACTTCACGTCGTCGGCGGTCACCGGCGAGCCGTCGTGGAACGTTAGCTTCTTTCGCAGGACGAACGTGTAGGCGAGGTGGTCGGGCGACTCCGTCCACGACTCGGCCAGGCTCGGCGTCGTCATGCCGGCCGGCATGGGCTTCACCAGCGCGTCGTGGATCGCGTACATGATCATGTAGGGTGTGTTGAAGGCCTCGGTCTCGGCCGGGTCCAGCCACTTGGCGGCGAGCGTGACGTGCAGCCCCCAGCGCAGCTCGCCCTCGGCGGCGGCGGCGCGCGGGACGTCGAGAGCCGGGAGCGCGGTGACGAGGACGGCGGACAGCAGGAGGGCGCGGACATGAGCGATGTGCATGGGCCGAACAGTAGGACCGCGGCCGGCCGAGGTCAAGCGATGACCGGCATCGTCCTGGCCGGGCTGCTCTGGCTCGTCGTCGCGGTCGTCGCCGGCGCCGCCGGCGCGCTGCAGGGACTGCGCCCGCCGGCGCCCCAGCTCGTGGTCGCGGCGCTCACGCTGCTCGTGCTGCTGGCGACCGCGCTCGTCCCCCCGCTGCGGCGGTGGGCGGGGGCGGCGGATCCGCGCACGCTCGTCGCGCTCCACGTCACGCGCCTCTTCGCGGGGACGTACTTCCTCGTCCTCTACCGGGCGGGGGTGCTGCCGTACGCCTTCGCGGTGCCGGGCGGCACCGGCGACGCGCTGGTGGCGCTGCTGGCGCTGGGGCTGCTGGCGGCCGTCTCGCCGCTGACCGCGCGCGGCCGGCGTCTCTACACGGCGTGGAACGTGCTGGGGCTGCTCGACATCCTGTACGTGGTGGTCACGGCGGGCCGGCTCGGGGCCGCCGATCCGGCCTCGATGGGGGCGCTGCTGCGGCTGCCGCTGAGCGTGCTGCCGACCTTCCTGGTGCCGCTGATCATCGCCAGCCACGTCGTGCTCGCGATCAGGCTGGCGGGCGGGCGCAAGGGGACGACGGCGGCGCGCTGAGGCGCCGCCGTCGCCGTGTCAGCCGCGCAGGACGAGCGCGGGGACGGTCGTCTTGCCGGTCATCCGCTGGGCCAGCCCCGGCGCGAGCGCGCTCTGCAAGCGCCCCTGCCGGTCGCCGGTCAGCGCGATCAGGTCGGCGCCGAACGCCTCCGCCTCCAGCGCGATCTCGTCCTCGAGCTCGCCGAAGCGCACGACGCGCTCGACCGGCACTCCGGACAGCGTCGTCTCGACACGGGCCAGGTCGTCGAGCCCCTCGCTGGTCAGCCGCGCCATCTCCTGGTCCACGTAGGCGACGGTCCGCCCGTGGGTGCCCACGATGCGCTCGGGAACGGGAAACACCCGCAGCAGGCGCACGGTGGCGCCGCTGTCGCGCGCCAGTGCGGCCACGACGGGGAGGATCGCCTCGCTCGTCTCGCGGGCATCCACGGGCGCCAGAATCCGCTTGGTCATATCGTTCATTCCTCCTCGCCTGTTGAGATGCCCGCGGTGCGGTCCGAAGATTCGAAAAAAAATTTCGCGGAGGTGAAACGCCCGGCGCCTGCGCGGCATCTAACGGGGAGCAGGTCGGAGTCTGACGTCAAAAAGGGGGGCGTGTCGCGATGCGGGTATTGCTGTTCGTGCTGGCGGCGCTGCTGTTCGTCGCGCTCGGCACCCTGGAAGTCGTGGCGTCCCGCCTGCCGCCGCTGCCCTGACCCCCTTGCGCTCAGCCCGCCCGGTCCTCGATGTGGGCGAGCTGGCGCGGATCGAGCTCGAGCCAGACCGCCTCGTCCACCTCGAAGACCTCGTGGGGCCGCGCCGTGACCCGCAGCGAGAGCGCGCTGTCCCGGGGCCGCACCGCGTAGTCCCAGTGCTCGCCGAGGTACGCTCGCTGCACGACGGTGCCGGGGATCAGGCAGGCCTCCTCGGCGGCGGCCGGCCGCGCGCGGTGCAGGTGAATCCCCTGCGGGCGGAGCGAGAACGACACCCGGCCGCGCAGCCCGGCGCCCTCCGGGAACAGCCTCCGCGCGATCGCGAAGTGGTCGAACACCACCTCGTCCCCCCGCACCTCGCCGTCGACGAAGTTGGTGCGGCCGATGAAGCCGGCCACGAAGCGGGTCCGGGGGCGTGCGTAGAGCGCGCGCGGCTCGTCCACCTGCTCGACCCGTCCCTGGTGCATGACCGCGATGCGGTCGGAGGTCACCATCGCCTCGGCCTGGTCGTGGGTGACGTACACCGTGGTGATGTGGAACTCGTCGTGGAGCCGCCGGATCTCGTAGCGCATCTCCTCGCGGAGGTTGGCGTCGAGGTTGGACAGCGGCTCGTCGAGGAGGAGCACCGCCGGCTGCACCACGATGGCGCGGGCCAGCGCGACGCGCTGCTGCTGGCCGCCCGACAGCTCGGACGGGTAGCGGTCGCGCAGGTGGCCCATGTGCGCCACCTCGAGGATCGCGTCCACCCGGGCCCGTACCTCGGCGCGCGGCAGCCGCCGAACGTGGAGACCGAAGGCGACGTTCTCGGCGACGGTCATGTTCGGCCAGATCGCGTAGCTCTGGAAGATCATGGACATGTTGCGCTTCTCGGGCGGCAGCGACGAGGCGGGCGAGGAGATCACCTGACCGTCCATCGAGATGGTGCCGGCGGTGGGGGGGAGCAGACCGGCGATCATGCGCAGCGTGGTGGTCTTGCCGCACCCGGAGGGGCCGAGGAGCGAGACGAACTCGCCGGCGGCGAGGGCCAGGCTGAGGTCGTCCACCGCCGCCACCGTGCCGAAGCGGCAGCCGACGCCGGCCAGCACGAGCTTGCTCACGCCGTCGTCCGCCGCAGCATGAAGTCGCGTCCGACCAGCCGGAACCCCGCCAGCACGAGCGCCACCGTGCCGACGACGAGGATGAGGCCGATCGCCGCGAGGTACTCGAAGTTGCCCTCATCGCTCTTGTCGAAGAGCAGCACCGACAGCACCTGGGTCCCGGTCGTGTAGAGGAAGATCGCCGCGCTCAGCTCGCGGCTGGCCGGGATGAAGACCAGGATGAAGGCGCCGGCCAGCCCGCGCTTGAGCAGTGGGCCCACCACGCGGCGCAGCGCGAGCAGGCGGCCGCCGCCGAGGATGCGCACCGCGTCCTCCAGCTCGGGGTTGATGCTGCGCAGCGCGGCGTCGATGTTGGCGTAGGCGATCGGCAGGAAGCGCGTGGTGAAGGCGAGGATCAGGATCCAGCCGGTGCCGTAGAGCACGAGCGGGGGCGTGGTGTAGGCGGCGTAGAAGCCGATCGCCAGGACGATGCCGGGGATGACGAACGGCGCCATCGCCACGTAGGACAGCACGCGCCCGAAGGGCACCAGCCGCCGCCGCACGATGTAGGCGATCGCCAGCGCCAGGACGAGGGCGAACGCGGCGGCGACGCCGCCGTAGAGGAAGGTGTGCACGGTGGCCGCCCGCGTGATCGGCTGGTCCACCAGCACGAAGCGCAGGTTGTGCAGCGTGAGGTTGTCGAGCGAGAAGCCGCGCCCCCACGCCTTGGCGAAGGCGGCCTGCAGCACGACGATCATGGGCAGGAAGCATCCCAGCGACGTCACGAACAGGCAGTAGCCGAGCATCGCCCAGCGCCACCGGCCCAGCCGCACCATGCGCCGCTCGCCCCCCTTGCCGGTGAGCGCCACGTACCCCTTGCGCGCCAGGATCCGCTGCTGGAGCCAGAACAGCAGAACGGTGAGCGCCAGCAGCGGCATCGCGTAGGCGGCGGCCACCTCGACCTTGGGCGGGAACTCGAAGAACTGCCAGAGCATCGTCGTCATCACCTGGAAGCGGCCGGGCAGGGCGATGAGGGCGGGCGCCCCGAACAGCGCGATCGCCTCGAGGAACTCGACGATGAACGCGGCGAGGACGGCGGGCAGCGTGAGCGGCAGCGTCACCCGCAGCGTCGTGCGAACGACGCCGGCGCCCAGCGTGGTGGCGGCGTCCTCCATCTCGGAGGAGATGAGGTCGAGCGCCGAGCGCACGAACACGAACATGTAGGGGAAGGAGGAGGAGGCGATCACCAGCACGAGCCCCGGCATCGAGTAGATGTTGAACGGCCCGGCGGCGGCGCCGGTCAGCGCGATCCAGCCGCGGTTGAGCCAGCCGGCGTTGGGGCCGGCCAACAAGATCCAGGCGACCGCGCTCAGGTACGACGGCACGATGAAGGTGCCGAGCACCGCCACCCACACCAGCCCCTTGCCCGGCATGTCGGTGCGTGACACCGCCCACGCCATCGGCACCCCGAACACGATGCAGAGCACCCCGACCGCCGCGCCGAGGATCAGCGAGTTGCCGAGCGCCTCCACGTAGCGCCAGCGGCTGTAGGCGGCCACGTAGTTGGCGAGCGTGAGGCCGCCGTCGGTGGACTGCAGGCTGACCCACACCAGGCGCACGAGCGGGTTGACGACGAGCGCCAGCAGCACGCCGGCCAGCAGCAGCCAGACGAGCAGCGCGGGGTCGAAGTGGCGCCAGCGCACGGACGTCAGATCCCGAAGGTGTCCCGGAACTGCTCCTTGACCTCCGGGATGCCCTTGTCGATCTCCTCGTAGGTCGGCCGGATCGTCTTGACCTGCGCGATGGACTTCATCCCGGCCGGCACTTTCACCTGCTTGTTCACCGGGTCCTGCCGGAACTTCACCATGATCTCGTTGCACTCACGGCCGAGCAGGTACTCCATGAACAGCCGGGCGGCGTTGGGCGCCGGGGCGTTCTTGAGGATGGCCGAGGGCGACACCATGAGGATGGCGCCGTCCTCCGGGTAGACGAGCGCCAGCGGGTTGCCCCTGTCGCGGCTGATGAGCGTGGTGGCCGACGGCCCCGCCCCCACCCAGCTCTCCTTGGCGTTGAGCATCGTCACCGTGTCGTTGATCGAGCGGCCGATGCGCGGCTTGTTCAGCTCCAGCTTCTTGAAGTACTCCCAGCCGTAGAGCTTCTTCATCTGCACGACCCAGGTGCCGACGTAGCCGCTGAAGCCGGGGTGGCCGATCGACACCTTGCCCTTCCACCTGGGATCGAGGAGGTCCGTCCACTTCCGCGGCGCGTCCTTCTCGCTCACGAGGGTCGTGTTGTAGTTGATGAGCACGAGGCCGGCGGCGGTGGCGTAGAACTGGCCGTCGGGATCGTTGAAGGCCTTGAAGCTGTCGATCAGCTCGCTGAGGTTCCGGGGCGTGTACGCGGCCAGCGCCCCCGCCTTCTTCAGATAACCGTAGTGGCTGGTATCGGTGGAGGAGAACACCGAGGCGACCGCGAGGTGGGCCTTCATGTCCTGCGACAGCCGCTGGAAGGCCACCTGGGCGGTCGTGCGGATGTAGTTGCACTTGATCCCCGGGTACTTCTGCTCGAAGCCGTTGCAGACGGCCGCCGCCGTGTCGGAGTCGTAGTGGGCGGTGTACCAGGTGAGCTCCTTCTCCTTCTTGGCCGCCTCGTAGAGCGCCGGCTCGCCGTCGAAGGCGGCGGCGGGCGCGGCCAGCGCGAGCGCGATCACGAGGGCGAGCGAGCGCACGAGCATCATGGGCGGGGCCTCCTGGGGGGTTCGGGTCCGGCCGCATTGTGCCACACCCCGTGTGGCGGCGGCGGCGGCGCGGTAGAATCCCGGCTCATGGACATCGGCTGCCACCTGCCCAACCAGGGCTCGCTCGCCACCCGCGAGGCGCTGACGACGTTCGCGCGCGCCGCCGAGCAGCGCGGCATCGCCTCGCTGTGGGTGAGCGACCACGTGATCTTCCCGCGCACCGCCACCGGCAGCTACCCGGGTGGGCGCTTCCCGCACCCGCCCGACACGCCGTACCTGGAGCCGGTGACGCTGCTGGCCGCCGCCGCGATGTGCACCACACGCGCGCGGCTGGGCGCCTCGGTGTTCATCCTCGGCCACCGCCATCCCGTCGTGATGGCCAAGATGCTGACGACGATCGACGCGCTGTCCGAGGGGCGGCTGATCGTGGGCGTCGGGGTGGGCTGGTGGAAGGAGGAGCTCGAGATGCTCGGCGCGCCGTTCACCCGGCGCGGCCGCCAGGCCGACGAGGCCCTGCGCGTCTTCAAGGCGCTGTGGACCCAGGACAACCCGGCCTTCGAGGGCGAGTTCTTCCACCTGCGGGATCTCGGCTTCGCGCCCAAGCCGGTGCAGAAGCCGCACCCGCCGATCTGGGTCGGCGGCGACAGCCCGGGCGCGTTCCGGCGCGTCGTCACGCTCGGCGACGGCTGGCACGCCACGTCGAAGACGCCGGCGCAGCTCGCCGAGGCGCTCGGACGGCTGCGCGCGGCGGCCGACGCGGCCAAGCGCCCGTTCGAGTCGATCGCCCTCTCGCTGCGCTTCGGGCTGACCGACGAGCTCATCACGCAGGGCGCGCAGGCGATCGTGGACACGCTCGCCGCCTACAAGCGGCTGGGGCTCGCCCACATCGTGGTCGAGTTCCGCCGCGACGACCTCGGCCGGATGCTCGAGATCCTCGAGCTGGTCGCCGGCGCCGTGCGTCCCGCCGTCGAGCGCGCCTGAGCGTGGCCACCATCGCCCCGCGCGTCACCGAGCTCGCCGCCGGCCTGCGCTTCCCCGAGGGGCCGATCGCGATGGCGGACGGCTCGGTGCTCCTCGTGGAGATCGCGCGCGGGACGCTCACGCGCGTCACCCCCGACGGCCGGGTCCACGTCGTCGCCCACCTCGGCGGCGGCCCCAACGGCGCCGCGATGGGCCCGGGCGGGAGGATCTACGTCACCAACAACGGCGGCTTCAACTGGATCGAGCGGCCGGGCCGGCTGTTCCCGGCGCTGCAGGCCGACGACTACACGGGCGGCCGTATCCAGGTCGTCGATCCGGACACGGGCCGCTTCGAGACGCTCTACGACGCCTGCGGCGGGCGCAAGCTGCGCGGCCCCAACGACCTGGTGTTCGACCGCGCGGGCGGCTTCTGGTTCACCGACCTCGGCAAGGTCCGCGATCGCGACTCGGACCGCGGCGCCGTCTACTACGCGAAGGCCGACGGCTCGATGATCACGGAGGCGATCTTTCCGCTCGAGCGGCCCAACGGCATCGGCCTGTCGCCGGACGAGCGGACGCTCTACGTCGTGGAGACGCCGACCGCGCGCTGCTGGGCGTTCCGCCTCTCGGCGCCCGGGCAGATCGAGTCGGCCAACGGCCCCTACCGCGGCGAGAAGGGGCGCTGCCTGGTCGGCCTGGGCGGCTACCAGATGTTCGACTCGCTCGCGGTGGACGCCGAGGGGCACGTGTGCGTCGCCACGCTGATCACCGGCGCCGTCAGCGACATCTGGCCCGACGGCAGCCGCGTGGACCAGTACACGCTGCCCGACATGATGGTGACCAACGTCTGCTTCGGCGGGCCGGGGCTGCGCACCGCGTTCGCGACGCTCTCGATGGGCGGCACCCTCGTGTCGTTCGAGTGGCCGCGCCCCGGCCTGCCGCTGAACTACCTGAACGCGGTGACGAGGTAAGCGCCGCCGACGATCAGCACGGTGCCGACCACCAGCCGGGCGTTGAGGAGCTCGATCCCGCGCAGGAAGAACGGCGACAGCAGCAGGACGAAGATCGGCG
Source organism: Methylomirabilia bacterium (assembly GCA_041497115.1). Taxonomy (GTDB): domain Bacteria; phylum Methylomirabilota; class Methylomirabilia; order Rokubacteriales; family CSP1-6; genus AR5. The sequence continues at coordinate 20,530 of JBGQFW010000015.1, read as the reverse complement.
CGGTGCTGACCAGCGGCGTCACCACGCTGACCGCGCCCATGCTGAGGCCGACGACCACCAGGAAGACCCCGAGGTTCTCGGCCAGCCCGGCCAGCGTGAAGTAGACGAGGCTGCGGCCGCGGCAGGCCATCGCCCCGCCCTGTCCGGAGGCGAGCAGGAACACGGTGAAGGCGACGAGCGCGGTCGTCACGTTGGCCGCCGAGCCGACGATCGCCCCGGCGCCGCCGAGGCCGATCTTGCGCAGCACCGCCACCACGCCGAAGCACGCCGCCGACAGCAGCGGCAGCACGAGCTGCGCCGGCCGCACGCCGATGCTGCGGCCGCCCGCCGAGAGCAGCACGGAGCCGAGCACGATGATGACGGTGCCGAGGAGGATCGGCAGCGTCACTTGCTCGCCGAGCACGACGATGGCCACCGCCGTCGAGACGAGCGGGCTCAAGTTGATGAGCGCGGCGCTGATCGAGGCGCCGACCAGCTCGATGCTGAAGAACCGCAGGAGCCGGCCGGCCGCGGTGCCGATCAGCCCCGCCGCCACGAAGAACGCCAGACTGATCGCCGACGGATGGCCGGGGCCACCGGTGAGCGCGACCGCCAGCCAGAGGCCGACGGTGCCCACGACGAGGTTGATCCAGAAGCCGGTGAAGGGGTGATAGCGCTGCAGGCCGGCGCGAATCAGGATCGTGGCGAGGGCGGAGAGCAGGGCGCTGCTGAGGGCCAGGAGAGGCACGGCGACGGGGACGGTGGCGGACACGCCCCGCGATGCTACCATCGTCGGGTCAGGGAGGCGCCCGTATGCGAGACGAGATGACGCTGGAGAGGGAAGCGACCGAGCTGCTGCGCACGCTGATCCGCAACGCCTGCGTCAACACCGGCGAGGCCGCCTCCGGCCACGAGGACCGCAGCGCGGCGGCGCTCGAGGACTACTTCGCGGGCTCGGGCCTCTCGTGCGAGCGCTACACGTCCGAGCCCGGCCGCACCAGCCTCGTCACGCGCATCGAGGGCACCGATCGCAAGGCGCCGACGCTGCTGCTCATGGGCCACACCGACGTGGTGCCGGTGAACCTGTCGGGGTGGCAACGCGACCCGTTCGCGGCCGAGCTGGTGGACGGCATCGTGTGGGGCCGCGGCGCGGTGGACATGCTGAACCTCACCTCCACGATGGCCGTCGCCATCCGCGGGCTGAAGACGAGCGGCTGGAAGCCGCGCGGCACGCTGATCTACCTGGCGGTCGCCGACGAGGAGGCGGGCGGCTTCCTCGGCGCCGGCCACCTGGTCGAGCACCAGGCCGACGTCGTCCGGTGCGACTACGTCATCACCGAGAGCGGCGGCGTGCCGATCCCGACCAAGTCCGGCCACAAGCTCAAGGTCACCGTGGGCGAGAAGGGCGGCAACTGGCGGCGGCTGGTCGTGCACGGCACGCCCGGCCACGGCTCGCGGCCGTTCCGCACCGACAACGCGCTGGTGACGGCGGCCAAGATCGTCCAGCGCATCGCCGAGTACCGGCCCAAGGCGCGCATCCTGGATGCCTGGCGCGGCTACATCGAGGCGCTGGAGCTGGAGCCGGGGCTGACCGACGCACTGACCGATCCCGCGCGCGTCTACGAGACGGTGCGCGACTGGGACAACCTCACGCTGGCGCGCGAGGCCCACGCCTGCACGCACACGACGTTCTCGCCCAACATCGCCCACGGCGGGACGAAGGTGAACGTCATCCCCGATCACGTGGAGATCGACGTGGACATCCGCTCGCTGCCCGGTGTGGAGCAGCACGAGATCGAGACGATGCTGAAGGAGGCGATGGGCAACCTCGCCGATCGCGTGACGATCGAGACGCCGCCCGACCGCAAGCGCGGCGGCACCGTGTCACCGACCGACACGCCCCTGATGGCGGCGATCGCCCGGGTGGCCACGCGCATGATGCCCGACGCGACGGTGGTGCCGACGATCACCACCGGCGGCACCGACGCCAAGTTCTTCCGCTGGAAGGGGATCCCCGCCTACGGCTTCGGCCTGCACTCGCTGCGCATCCCGTACACCGAGTACCCGATCATGTTCCACGGCCACAACGAGCGCGTGGACACCGAGAGCCTCAAGCTCTCGGCGATGATGTGGGAGGCGCTCTGCCGGGACTTCCTGGGCTAGGACGCCACGCGCGCGCGGGCGCGGTACGTCTCCAGATTCCCGCCCGACTTGAGCTTGCCGGGTAGCGGGTGGCCCACGACCTTCTCGGCGAGCTGGCCGGCGGCGATCATCGCGTCGAGATCGATGCCGGTCTCGACACCCATCTCCTGGCAGAGGAAGACGACGTCCTCGGTGGTGACGTTGCCGGCGGCGCCCTTGTGGGCGGCGAAGGGGCAGCCGCCCATGCCGGCCACCGCGCTGTCGAAGCAGTCGATACCCATCTCGAGCGCGGCGACGACGTTGGCGATGGCCAGCGCGCGCGTGTCGTGCAGGTGGAGCTTGATCGGCGTGCTCGGCCACCGCTCGCGCACCGCGCCCACCAGCCGCTTGATCTGCAGCGGGTTGGCCCACCCCATCGTGTCGGCCAGGCCGATGCCGCCGAGGCGCGAGCCGCTGGCGCTGGCCTTCTGCTCGACCTTCTGCAGCACCGTCACCACGTGGCGCGGCGCGACGTCCCCCTCATAGTTGCAGCCGAACGCCGCCATCACGCCGACGTCGAGCCAGTCCATGCCGAGCTTCTGGTAACGCGCGGTCCAGCCGGGCAGCTCCTCCAGGCGCTCGTCCACGCTGCGGTTGGTGTTCTTGCGCATGAACGTGTCGGTGCCGGCCACGCTGAACATCGGACGCAGCGCGAGCGTGTCGCGGTGGTTGGCCGCGCGCTCGAGGCCGGCCTCGTTGAGCCAGATCGCCTCGTAGGCCACGCCGGGGGCGCGCTTGATGCCGGCCACCATCTGATCGGCGTCCGCCATCTGCGGCACCCACTTGGGGCTCACGAAGGAGGTGAACTCGATGGACTTCACGCCCGTCCCCGAGAGCGCGTCGACCAGCGAGATCTTGTCCTCGAGGCTGATCGCGCCCTTCTCGAACTGGAACCCCTCGCGCGGGCCGACTTCCTTGATCGTGACGGACTTTGGTACATCGCTCATCCGATCACCCTCCGTGACGCCAGCGCGTCGATCTCGTCTTTCGTCAGTCCCAATTCCATCAGCACTTCTCCGGTGTGCTCTCCAAGTGTAGGGGCTGGGCGGCGCAAACTGAAGTCATATGCCGTGCTGCGTACCGGCATCTTCGGGAGCTTGGCCGTCCCGTGGCCGGGCAGGGGTGTGTCCATGAACTGGTGGCTCGCGTTGAGGTGGGGGTCGTCCACGAGCTGGTCGGGGCGGCGCAGCGGCGCGAAGGGGATGCACGCGCGCTCCAGCCGCTCGGCCAGCGCGGCGCTCGAGTGCTTCCGCATCTCCTCGGCGACGCGCGCGGGCAGCCAGCCGCGGGCGGCCACGCGCTTGGCGTTGTCGTCCAGCTGCGGGTCGGCGAGCAGATCGTTCAGCGCGAACTCCTTGCAGAACCGTTCCCAGTGGGCGTTGGACGTGATGCCGACGAAGACCTGCTCGCCGTCGGACGCGTCGAAGAGCTGGTAGATGCCCCAGCCCATGCGTGTGCCCTGGCGGATCTCCGGCATCGGCACCGACGGCTCGCCCGTCGCGCCGTAGTTGGCGAGCCACTGGCCGACCCAGTACACGGCCGTCTCGTAGAGTCCCGCGGTGATCTTCTGTCCCACCCCGGTGAGCTGCCGCTGGTGCAATGCGGCGAGCACCGCGATGATGCCGTAGGCGGCGGCGCCGACGTCCACGACCGAGGCGCCCGCGCGCATCGGCTTGCCCCGGGGACCCGTCATGAACGCCAGCCCACCGGCCATCTGCGCCAGCTCGTCGAGGAACGGCCGCGCCTCGGACGGCCCGGGCAGGAAGCCCTTGAGCGCCATGTAGATGAGGCGCGGGTTGGCCTTCGACAGGACCTCGTAGCCGAGGCCCAGGCTCTCGACCGCGCCGTACGCGAAGTTGTCGATGACCACGTCGGAGGACTTGGCCAGGCGCAGGAAGAGGTCGCGGCCTTCCTGCGATCCCTTGAGGTCGATCGCGATGCTGCGCTTGTTGCGGTTGAAGAAGTGGAAGTTCGCCCAGTTGCCGGCCGGCATGCCGCGCGTCTGGTCGCCTTCGGCCGGCTTCTCCACCTTGACGACGTCGGCGCCGAGGTCGGCGAGCAGCAGGCCCGCCGAGGGGCCCGCGATGATGTGGCCGAGCTCCAGCACGCGGATGTCGGCGAGGGGCAGGCTGTCGGACGTCATGACGGTAGGCGCATTCTACCGTCAACGTCCCGGAGAGAGCGCCTTCCGTTAGTACCCGATCGCTCGTGGATGTGTGACGTCGATCACATAGCCGACGTCGAGCCGCTCCCCGAACCAGGCCGAGCTCATGAGCCGCCTGTGGGCCGGTCCGCCGTCATCGTCATACAGCGCCTGGAGCCGGCCCGCGGGATCGACCGGCACGGTGGCAGGCGTCGGCACTTCAGGCAGCACCCAGCCATCCGGCCGGCGGAACTGCAACTCTCCATCGGGTAGTCGCTGCACGCTGAAACCCTCCTCGTGGACTGCACGGTGGTGCCGACGACACAGCAAGGCAAGGTTCGACAGCGTCGTGGGGCCACCATGGGCCCAGTGGCGGATGTGATGGCCCTGGCCAAGGGGTAAACCGCAGCCCGGAAAGCGGCAGCCACGATCTCGATGCTGCAGCGCGCGCCGCAAGGCCGGTGGAATCGTGCGCGTACGGGCATCGACCTCGACCACACGTCCGTCAGGGTCATGACGCATCACAACCCGGCTGGCGTCACACGCGAGGCGCCGCGATGTTTCCGCGGAAACATTCGCGCCGCCCTCCAGTGCTGACTGTCCGCCGTCGTTGACGTCGGAGAGCGCGTCGGCATCGACGTGTACGACCACTTGATAACGCTCACCCGGCGCACCGGGATCGAGCTGGTGGTGCAGCGCGACCTCGGCGATGACGCCGAGCGCGTCGGCCTGTTGCTGACCCAGCGTCGGCGGGTCACCCTCCGGATCGTTGATGCGCGCTTTCCGATACATGGCATCGCAGCTTGCCCTCAACGCCTTCATCACCACCGCACCGACCTCCGGCATCAACCGACCCCGGATGACGACCATGCCGTCTTCATCCTGATACACATGCAGCGCACGGCTCTTCTGACGGCGGGCGGCCTCCACGTGCTCCGCATTGCGGTCGACGCGCCGCCATGCCCGGACCACCTGCTCGACGTGCGCGGCGGTTCCGGCCTTGCCCAGAGCGAGCAGGCGCTCCTCCGTCTCGCGCGTGGCCACGCGGGTGAGTGCCCGCACCTTCGAGTACGACACCTCGCCCTGCGCCAAGGCCTGCGCAAGGCGGGGCAGATCGCCGAGGGCACGCGCCACCCGCACGCGCTCGCGAGCGGCGACGGGATCGAGACCTACCCGCCAGGTGAGCCACTGGGCGCACGAGCTGAACCCGACGCCCCACCCACCCCGAGCGTCGAACTCACGGATCATCTCCAGCAGGCGCGCGCCGGCCGCCTCGATGTGGGCGGAGAGCGCGGCGATCTCGTCGCCGAGGCGCTCGAGCTCTGCGATACGCGGGTGAGTCGGAATCACGGGCATGACGAGTTCCCCCTTGTGCTGAGGAAACTCTAAGCCCTGATTTAGGAGCTGCCTGCGCGCCTCGCCACGCCACGATTGCTCGGCGAGTCGCGTTTTTTGCGCGATCGCACCTCGGGATGCGACGTTGGTCCTGCACGAAGCGCTGGCGAGCTATCTGCGAGGCGTTGAAGCCGTCCCGTCGGTGCGCAGCGTAGAGTCTGTCAATGCCCAAATTTAGATTCACCTGTGCCGGCGTTGCCAGCACCGCGAGCGGTCTACCCCAGCTCGACCTCCGCGCTCATCGCGACCGTGCCCTCCGGCGTGACGGCCCACAGCTCGGCGCCCTTGCCGTCGGCCGTCGGCCGGCCGCGCAGCTCGAACGGCGCGGTGTCGAACAGCGGCGCCCGCGCTTGCGTGGTGTAGCCGCGCAGCGTCCGCCCGGGATTGCTGTCGCGCGCGAAGTCGATCAGCAGCGTCGTCGTGAGCGGCCCGTGGATGACCAGCCCCGGGTAGCCTTCCACCTCCGTCGCCCACCGGTGATCGTAGTGGATGCGGTGGCTGTTGAATGTGAGCGCGGAGAAGCGGAAGAGCAGGACCGGGTTCGGCGTGATCGTGCGCCGCCACGGCACGTCGGTCGGCGCGGGGTCGCGGCGCGGCGCCTGGTTCTTCTCGCCGGCCTTGATCTCCTCGCGGAACACCGTCCGACGCTCTTCCTCGACCGCGAGGCCGTCGGGGCCAAAGATGCGGCTGAGGACCGTCGCGAAGACGAGGGTGCCCGTGCCGCCGCTTTTCACCGAGATGTCGGCCAGCTCGGTCTCGCGGCGCACGGGCTCGCCGAGACGCAGCGCGCGACGGTAGCGCTGGCGCTCGCCGGCGAACATCCGGCGCGGCAGCGGCATCGCCGGCACGACGCCGGTGTCGCCCGGCGCGCCGTCGGGGCGCAGCTGCCCGGGGCCGAAGCGCGGCAGGAAGTAGAGCGCGAGCCACGCCGGCGGCAACGGGTCGCCGTCCTTCATCTCGGGCTCCGGGCGGTCGAGCGCCAGCCGCAGCAGGTTGGCCGGCCCGGCGTGGAGGACGTCGGTCGCGACCTGCTTGCGGCCGATATGCGCGCGGAGGTCGTCGAGGCTCATGCGAGAAACTCCCGCACGATGCGGAGGAACTCGTCCAGCCGGTCGTGGTGGAGCCAGTGGCCGGCGCCCTCGATGCCCACGGCGCGGGCGTTGCGGAAGTGTGCGGCGCGCCCGTCGGCCATCGGATCGCTGGCCCAGCGGCTCTCCCTGCCCCAGAGCAGCAGCGTGGGGCAGGCGATCCGGCTCCACAGGGTCACGATGTCGCGACCGGCCATGTCGTAGGGCGGGAACGCGCGCACGTAGTTGTCGAACTTCCAGGAGAACGTCCCGTCCTCGTTCTGGTTGACGCCGTGCTCGGTCAGATGCCGCGCCTGGGCGGCGGTCAGATGGCGATTCTCCTCCTGCATCCGCCGGAACGCGTCTTCGATGGATGCGTACCGGCGGGGCAGCCGCCCCGACAGCATGCGCTGCTCGCGGATCCACTCGTCCATCCGGTTCACGATGGTCTTGGCGCGATGCTCGGCCAGCCGCTCGGGCGACGGGCCGATGCCCTCGATCGCGACCACGCGGGCGACGGTCTCGGGATAGATGCCGGCGTACCGCAGGCTGATGACGCCGCCCAGCGAGTGGGCGACGATCGTTACCGGCGCCAGCCGCTGCTGGTGAATGAGCTGGGCAAGGTCGTAGACGTAGCCGGCCATCGTGTAGTTGGCGTCGGTGGACCACTGGCTGTCGCCGTGACCGCGCAGGTCGGGGGCGATGATGTGCCAGTCCTCCCGCAACGCCTCGGCCGTCCAGTCCCAGTTGCGGCAGTGGTCGCGCCCGCCGTGGACGAGCAGCAGCGGCGGCTTGCCCGCGTTGCCCCAGTCCACGTAGTGCAGCCGCAGCCGCTGGGAGAAGAAGGTGTGGGAGGTCGGGCCCGGTCTGGCGTCGGCCATCGCTGGCGTATGCTAGCATCCCGCGCGACAGAACCACGGTCCGGGAGGACACACCGCATGGGAACGTTCAGGCTCTACACCGGCCCCGACGGGCAGGGGCGCATCGAGACGATCGACATCGCCAGCAAGGCCGACTGGCTCACGGGGCTGCCCACGACGCAGATCTCGTTCAGCGTCTGGCCGGTCGGGCGCTTCCTCGACTGGCATCCGGCGCCGCGCCGGCAGTTCGTGGTCATCCTCTCCGGCCAGCTCGAGATCGGGCTGGGCGACGGCTCCAAGCACGTGTTCGGCCCCGGCGACGCGCGGCTGGTCGAGGACACCACCGGCCAGGGACACACGACGCGGGTCGTCAGCCAGGTTCCCGTGGTGACCGCCACCATCCCGCTCGCCCAGCAGTGACGGAGACCACCATGGCCAAGAAAATCCTGTTCGCGCCCCGGCAGCCCGACGTGATCCTCGAGATGGCGAAGACGATGACGCCGGCCGGCTTCGAGCTGGTCGTCGCCGATCCCGGCACGCCGGAGTTCATCCAGGCGGCGGGGGACGCCGAGTACTACCTGGGGCTGGCGCGCCGCATGGGCGGCGAGTTCTTCCGCTCGGCGCCGCACCTCAAGCTGGTCCAGTTGCTGAGCGCGGGCTACGACCACGTGGACGTGGAGGCCGCCCGCAAGGCCAAGGTGCCCGTCTCCAACAACGGCGGCGCCAACGCGCTGGCGGTGGCCGAGCACACGATCATGCTGATCCTGGCCGTGCTCAAGCGGGTGGTGCAGTTCCACAGCTCGGTGGCGGCCGGCAAGTGGCGCGTCGGCAACCCGGCCGACGTGCGCGTGTACGAGATGGCCAACCGCACGCTCGGTATCGTGGGGCTCGGCAACATCGGCAAGAAGGTGGCGCGCCGCGCCCACGCCTTCGACACGACGGTGAAGTACTACGACATCCGGCGGCTGAGCGAAGAGCAGGAGGACGCCCTCGGCGTGCGCTTCGTCCTCTTCGACGAGCTGCTGCGCACCTCCGACATCGTCAGCCTGCACGTGCCGCTCGACGACTCCACGCGCAACCTCGTCGGCGCCCGCGAGCTCGGCCTCATGAAGCGGGAGGCGATCATCATCAACACCTGTCGCGGGCCGGTGATCGACGAGATCGCGCTCTACGACGCGCTGAAGGCCAAGCGGATCGCCGGCGCCGGGCTGGACGTGATGGTGGAGGAGCCGCCCAAGGCCGACCACCCGTTCTTCACGCTGCCCAACGTGACGCTGACGCCGCACTCGGCGGGGCCGACGTGGGAGAACTGGACGGCGCGCTTCCGCAACGGCTTCGACAACATCCAGCGCGTCGCCGCCGGCCGCGCCCCGCTGTGGGTGATCCCCGAGCTGGCGGAGCAGTAGTCGGGGGGGGCCGCGCGGCGGCCCTCCACTAGTCGGCCCGGAAGATCAGATCGGGCGTGAGGTCCTTGATGCGGGTCCGTCCGCACAGTCCCATGTTGATCCGCAGCTCGTCGCGCATGATCTCGCACACGCGGGCGACGCCGTCGCTGCCGTCGGCGCCCAGCCCCCACAGCATCGTGCGGCCCACCGCCACCACACGGGCCCCGCGCGCGAGCCCCTTGATGACGTCGGTGCCGCGGTTGAAGCCGCCGTCCACGACGATCTCGGCCCGCCCGGCCACCGCGTCGGCGATCGCGGGGAGCGCCTCGATGGTGGACTGCGTGTGGTCGAGCTGGCGGCCGCCGTGGTTCGACACCCAGATCAGGCGCACGCCCATGTCCACCGCGCGGCGCGCGTCGGCGACCGTCAGGATGCCCTTGAGCCCCACCGGGAGCCTCGTCGTCTTCATCAGCCACTCGACGTCCTTCCAGGTCAGCCCCGACTGGAAGTCGGACAACGGCCCGCGCGGGTTGGGCGCGACCTCCATCGCCTTGCGCGGGCTGAAGCGGTTGAGGACGTCGCGCTCGCGCCGGCTGTACTGCTGCACGTCCACGGTGAGCGCCACCGCCTTGTAGCCGGAGGCCTCCACGCGGGCGAGCAGCTCGCCCATCCAGCCGTGGTCGCCGTGGGCGTAGAGCTGGAACATCTGCGGCCCCGAGGCGGCCTTGGCCACGTCCTCCACCGGCCACCCGGTGGCGCCGCTCAGCCACTGCAGCGTCTGGCCGCGGCCGGCGCCGCGCGCCATCTCGACGTCGCCCTCGGGGTGGAAGAGGACGAGGCCGCCCATCGGCGCCACCGCGACGGGCCACGCCAGCGGCACGCCGAGCAGGCTGGTGGTGAGGTCGATCTTCCGCACGTCCACCAGGACGTTCTGCTGGATCGCCAGCCGGTCGAGGTGGCGGCGGTTGCGGCGCTTGGTGGACTCGGTCTCGGCGGCGCCGTCGCCGAAGTTCCAGTGATCGCGCGGCAACCGCTCGCGCGCCGCGCGGCGGATCTCGGGCAGCGTGACGAACTTGGGCGCGGGCGGGTTCGGGGAGGCCATGGCGCAGTACTATAGCCTAAGGGCGCGGGGTTGCCAGGCGATCGCGAAGACTGCCCAGCTCGACCGCCAGCGCAACCTTGGTGAGCAGGGTGAAGACGAGGATCCCGAACGCCCAGATCCCGAGCGACACGAATACCTCGGCCCACGTCGGCGCGTACTCGACGATCTCGCCGAGCGGGGTGGGGACGAACCCGGGGACGATCAGCCCCATGCCCTTCTCGATCCAGACGCCGACGACCGCGAGCGCACAGGCCCCGTTCACGAGCCACCGCCGTCGCCGCAGCGCGTGGATGCTGAGCACGGTCACCGCGGTCAGGTTCAGGGCGACCGCGCTCCAGATCCAGGGCACCAGGCGTCGGGCGCCGTGCAGCCCCCAGTAGAGGTAGGTGGCGCTGTGGTGCTCCTCGGTGACGGCGTAGGACGCGGTGAAGAACTCGACACCGAAGAGGAACAGGCTGATCTGCAGCGCGATCGTCACCACGATGGCGAGGAAGTCGTGGACGGACGATCGAACGCGGTACGGCGTCGTGCGCTCGATGACCTGGAGCGCTAACAAGATCAGCGCCGGGCCGGACGTGAAGGCCGACGCGAGAAAGCGCGGGGCCAGGACCGCGGTGTGCCAGAACGGGCGGCCCGGGTTGGCCGAGAAGAGGAACGCAGTGACCGTGTGGATCGCGATGGCCCACGCGATGGAGAGGAGCACCCACGGGAAATACACACCGAGGCGCGGCTCACGCCCCCGGTAGCGCGAGAACAGGATGTAGAACGGGATGGCGAGGCTCAGGATCAGATAGCCGTTGAGGACGAACACGTCCCAGGCCAGCATCGAGGCCGGAAAGTTGAACCGCCCCAGCCCCGGGACCATGTGCCAGAGACGGTCGGGCCGGCCCAGGTCGACGACGACGAACAGCATGGCCATGAACACGGCCGCCACCGCCACGCCCTCGCCCACGAGGACGACGTGCTTCACGTCCTCACGGTCGAAGATGTACGCGGGGATCACCAGCATGACGGCGGCGGCGGCGACGCCGACCAGGTAGGTGAAGTTGGCGATGTAGGCGCCCCACGAGACCTGGTCCGTCATACCGGTCACCATCAGGCCGTGCGTGAGCTGACGGGCGTAGAACACGCCGCCGACGACGATCACCGCCCACAGGGCGCCGATCCAGCTCCAGTACAGGCGACCGCCGCGGAAGACCGTCGCGAATCCGGCGAAAAAGAATCGGGCCAGAGCCGTCATGATTGCCTCAGTCCGTGTAGTACCAGAGCTTGGGCTCCGTCTTGAGGTCTTCCTTCAGGCGGAACACCGTCTTGTTCTCCAGCACGTAGCGGATCTCGCTGTCGGGGTCGAGCAGGTTGCCGAAGACCCGCGCGCCGGTCGGGCAGGCCTCGACGCAGGCCGGCTCGCGCCCCTTGCGGCTGCGCTGGATGCAGAAGGTGCACTTCTCGACGACGCCCTTGGGCCGCGGGCGGTTGCCGAGGTAGTGCGTGTCGGGGTTGACCTGATCGCGCGGCAGCGTCGGCTCCGACCAGTTGAAATGGCGTGACCAGTAGGGACAGGCCGCCTGGCAGTAGCGGCATCCGATGCACCAGTCGTAGTCGACGACCACGATGCCGTCACGCTCCTTCCACGTCGCCTCCACCGGGCACGCCCGCACGCACGGCGGGTCGTCGCACTGCATGCACTGCACGGGCAGGTAGGTGCTCCCCGGCCGGGGCACCGTCTCCGCGTCGTAGTCGTGGACGGCGCGATCCAGGTCCATGTCGCCCTGCGGGAGCTCCAGCACCCGGATGTACTGGAGGCCCGACGCGCGGCCCACGTTGTTCTCGGCGACACACGCCTCGACGCAGCGCCGGGTGCCCTTGCACTTCGACAGGTTGATGGCGTAGCCGAAGACGACCCCGTCGAGCGGTGGCTCGTTGCCGACCGTGATGGCGGCGCCGTGACGTCGCTTGGCCCGGCGCTCGATCCGTGCGATGGCGGCCTGGATCTCGTCCCGGCTCATCTTCTTGTAGTGACGCTGGAAGAAGGACCCGATGGCGTCGGAGACGACGCCCGGGTCCCCCTGGGCGACCGTGTCCGCCTGCGCCAGCGCGGCTCCGGTTCCCGCCACCGCGGCGATCGCTCCGAGCACCCCGGCGGTCGTCAGGAGGTCGCGTCGTGAGACGCCCTGCGACTCCGGCTGGTCCGTGTGGTCGTCGGCCATCAGTGTGCCTTTCGCTCGGTGCCGAGCCGCTCCCAGATCCTGGGCTCCGACGCCGGCGTGGTCGACTTGATCGAGACGCCGGGGCGCGGGCCGGGAGGTGGGCTGGGCTTGAAGGGTTGGATCGAGGGCGAGTGCGGATCGTGGCAGTCGACGCAATTGAGGACGACCCGCGGGCCCCGCCAGGTGCCGATCCGGTCGCGCTCGAGGACGAGCAGCTCGCCGGCCGTGAGCGGGATGTCGCGCGGCGCGTTCCAGGCTCCCGCGCGCTTGCCGTGGCCACCGAACAGCCAGTCCTTCTCGCGCTGCGTGTGGCACTGGCCGCAGACCTTGTAGGAGGCGTCGTAGTCGATCTGCCGCCCCTTCAGCGAGACGAGCCAGTCCATGTCCCGCCCGTTGTGACAGGCCTCGTAGCACCAGAAGCGGCCGCCGCCGTGGTCGAAGGCGAGATCCTTGTGCTCTTCGACGAGCGCGCGCACGCGCCGGTCGACGAAGGAATTGTCGTGGCAGGCGGTGCAGGGATACTTGCCGAGCTTGTCCTTGCGCGGCGTCGTGGCGAACTTCGGGGCGCTGGCGATCGACCGGCGGGCGGCGACGCTCGGCGGGCGGGCCGCCTTCATCAGGCGATCCAGCGCCGCATCGGCCTCCGCGGGCGTCTGGGTCGCCTTCGCGGCGTCGGCCTCCTTGGGCGCTTCGGCCGCCTTGGCGGCGTCGGCCGCGCCCGCCGCCGGCGGCTCGGCTTCAGCGGCGGCCGACGGCGGCGTCGGGCGACTCCCGGCCGCCACCGCGGCCACCGTCGTCGCCAGAGCGGCGATCACCACCCACCGCCACCGCCGACTCGACGTCTCACTCATGGACTCTCCCGTGCGCGGGCCCGACGTCGGCGTCGGGCCCGCGGGACGATGGCCTACTTGAAAATCAGCTTGTGAACGTTTTCGTGGTAGACGTGGTTGATCTGCGTGTTGTCGAAGACCGCGATGCCGAAGTAGTACGTCTTCTTCAGATCATCGAACTGGACGTCCTGCTCCTTGGCCTTGTCGCCGGTCGTGACGAGCTTGCGCTTCATCTCGATGGTCCAGACGCCGTCCTTCCAGACGCCCTTGCCTTCGATGTCACCCCGCGACCCCGTGAACGGCTCCAGCACGATGCCCGGGACGACGTCGCCCGGCTTGAACGTGTCCGCGAGCTCCGTCTTGTCCGCCGCCATCACCCAGTACTTGTTGTCCGGACCGGCGGTCTTGCTCATGAAGGCCGGGCCGGTCTTGGCGGCGTTCTTGTTGTCCTGATAGCCCCCACCGGTCTTGCTGTCGCCCTTGCGGCCCCAGTCCTCGTTCTTCTTCGGGTCCTTGGTGTCGTCGATGAACTGGTCGTCGACCTGGCCGACCGGGTTGGTGCGCACGCCCTTCCAATGCCACATGTCGAGCGTCTCGCCGGGCTTGTTCGTGTACATGCGGCCGGGCGAGTTGTCCTCGATGCCCGCGTTCTTGCCGCCGCGGGCCTTGTGGCAGGCGGCGTCGCACCCCTTCTTGTCGAAGGTCGCGGTGCTGATGTTCCAGATCATCGCGAACTTGTCTTCGTAGTACGTGTTCTCGTGGTCGGTGCTGTCCTTGTTCGTCTGCGCCTTCCAGCTTCCGTCCGGCTGCTTGACCCACGGCATACGCGCGATCGACTGGGTCGGATCCTGGTACTGGACCAGGAAGTAGATGTACTCCGAGTCGTAGAGCGAGCGCAGCGTGATCGTCGCCTTCGAGATGCCCTTGTAGCCGTTGCTGGGCTGGTAGACCAGCTTGTCGAGCGTCGCCTTGAACGCGGGTGCCCGGTCCCAGACGCCGTCGACGCTGCCGTCGATGGCCGGCGCCTTGTCGGTCTTCGTGCTGGTCAGCGACGTCTGGGCCAGGGCCGGCATGGTCGTGACGCATACGATCGCGCCGACCAGCATCAGCCAGTGAATGGGATGCAGTTTTCTCATCGTGACGCCTCCTTTGGGGGGTCCGGCGCTCGTCGGGATGTTGGCGTCCCTGGCCCGCCCGCCGGGGAAAAGTGCAACGCGGTTGCCAAGACCGAACCGTGCTCGGTATGTGTTCGAATCGGAAGGCCGATGCGCGTAGCGGCGCCGGGCATTGCCGGCGCGGTCGCGGGCGGGAAACTGGGGCGCGGGGGCCTCACTGTCCCAGGAGGAGAGGCCTCACTGCGCCGCCGGGCGCACGAGAGAGTAAGGCCGCTAGGTGATCAGGCCGTAGAACCTGCCCGCGTTCTCGCAGGTGATCTTGCGGGTGATGTCGGCGGGCAGATGGCCGAACTGCTCCTCGATGTACTTGGACGACTCCGGCCACACGCCGTCGGCGTGCGGGTAGTCCGAGCCCCACATGAGCGACTCCACGCCCATCTCGTCGATCAGCTTCCCGCCGATGCGGTCGAACTGGAAGGTGCCCTTGCACTGGCGCCGCCAGTAGTCGCTGGGCTTCATCGTGAGGCCGAGGTCGCGGAAGCGGTCCTCCCACTCGAAGTCCATGCGGTCGAGCGCGTAGGGGATCCAGCCGATGCCGCTCTCGCCGAACGAGATGCGCACGTTGGGATAGCGCTCCAGCACGGCGGCGCCGATCACCGCCGCCAGGATGTTCACGAGGTTCATCTGGAAGCCGGAGACGACTGTGAAGAACGCCGCGCGGCGGGTCGATCCCGTCGCCTTGTCCAGCACGCCGGGCGGCAGCGCCGGGAACGTGTGGAAGTGCAGCGGCAGATTCACCTCGTGGATGGCCTTCCAGAGCGGCTCCCAGACCGGATGCCACATGGGCTCCATGTCCCACGAGCAGGAGAGCTCCACACCGCGCAGGCCGAGCTTCGCCACCCGGTGGATCTCCTTCACCGCGGCGTCGATGTCGCCGTAGGGCAGGCAGGCGAGGCCGATGAAGCGGTCCGGATCGTGCTTGCAGAAGGCCAGGAGCCAGTCGTTGTAGATGCGGAACATCTCGTTCGCCGCCACCGGATCGTTCAGCCGGGTGGCCGCGCCGAGGATGCCGAAGATCACCTCGGCCTGCACACCGTCGCGATCCATGTCCTTCGCACGCAGGACCGGGTCGGTGGGATGGCGCTGGCCCTTCTTGCCGTCCGCGTAGAGCCCGGTGGCGGCCATGACGTCCACGCGGTAGTTCTGCCCGGGGACGAGCTTCTGGCCCGCCGGCCCGACGCCGTTCAGGAGCCCGAACGACGCGCCGTTCTTGCACGTCCAGAACGGACCGTCGGGCCCGTCGGTGACGTAGGGCATCCGATCTTTCACAGCCGCCGACGCGTTGGCGGTGAACAGGTCGGGGGCGAGCATCGGCAGGTCGATGTGGCAGTCGGCGGAGATCCTGGTGTATTTCATCGCCCCTCCTTGAGTCGCAGCTCCTCGAACGGCGCGGTGTAAGGATAACTCGGAACCAGGGTGAGGGCCGCCTCCTCCACACGGGGGCCCACCCCGCGGATGAAGGCGTTCTCCCAGATCGGCGCGAAGACGACGCGATCGTCCAGGATGCGCTGGATCTGATGCAGCAGCTGCTCGCGCTTCGTGCGGTCCAGCTCGCGCGCCTGGCGCTGGAAGAGATCCTCGACCTCGGGCAGCACGCCGTACGCGTACATGCCGCCTTTCGTCGCCATCGCCTCGATGCGGGTGGCCGCGTTGCCGCCGGCCCCCTGGGCGGCCAGCAGGACGCCGTGCAGCTTCTTCTCGCGCCAGGCCGTCAGCCAGGCGGCGCGCTCCATCGTGCGGACGCGGGTGCGGATGCCGACGGCGGCGAGGTTGCCCGCCACCGCCTCCGCCATCGAGAAGTAGGGCGGGTTGGGCGTGAGGTCGCCGCCATCGAAGCCGTTGGGATAGCCCGCCTCCGCGAGGAGCTGCTTGGCCCGCTTGGGATCGAAGGGATGCGGGTCGAGGGGCAGCGCAAACTCCATGTGACGCGGCACGATGTTGGCGGTGAGACCGGCCAGGCCGAGGAACTCCGCATCGTTGATCGCCCGGCGGTCGAGCGCGACGCTGGCGGCCAGGCGCACGCGGCGGTCGGCCCACGGCGACTTGGGATCCCACTGGTCGAGGAAGTCGAGAAAGAACACCGCGTTGGTGCGGGTGGACGCCAGCCGCAGGCCGGGCGTGCGCCGGATGTCCTCGGCCACCACGCCGTTGAGGAAGTAGGCGACGTCCACCTCGGTGCGCTTGAGCGCGGCGGCACGCGTCGTCTCGTCGGGCACGCTCCGGATGACCACCCGCTTGACGGCGGGCGCCTTGCGCCAGTAGCCGTCGAAGGCCTCGAGCACGAGCTCGATGCCCGGCGACGAGCTCACGACCCGGTAGGGCCCGGCGCCGATCGGCGCCTTCCGGAAGGCGTCCTCGCCGACGCGTTCGATGACCTTCTTGGGCACGATCCACCCGGCGCCCGTCGCGGTCGTCCCGTAGAACGTCATGAAGTCCGGCCACGGCTCCTTGAGCACGAAGCGCACGCGCCGCGCGTCGACGACCCTCACCTCCTTGACCTTCCCCTTGAGGAGCGCGGCGGCGCCGCCCTTGTACCGCTCGAACGAGAACTTCACGTCCTCGGGGGTGACGGGATCGCCGTTGTGGAACTTCGCCGGTCGCAGCACGAAGTCGTAGGTCAGGCCGTCGGCGGAGGCGGACCATGACTCGGCCAGGCACGGCGTCATGAGGCCGGCGGGCATCGGCTTCACGAGCGCGTCGTGGACGGCGTAGAGGACGAGGAACGGGGTGATCGCGGACTCCGTCTCGCCGGGGTCGAGCCAGCGCGGCGCCAGCGTGACGTGGGCGGCGATCGTCATCTGCCCCTCGGCGGCGGGGGCCGGGCCGGGGCGCGCGGCCGGCGTCAACAGCGCCAGGCCGAGGGCGAGCATTGCGAGCGAGCGGGGATGACGCATGGTTGCCTCCTCTCGTCAGGCCGGAGTCGCCGCCGGCGTGGCGGTCTCCAGCAGGCGGCCGAAGCCGCGGATGGCCGGGGCCAGCCCGAGCGCGCGGAGGGCGGCCCACAGGCTGGCCTGGTTGGAGGTGACGACGGGCTTACCGGTGCGCCGCTCGAGCTCGGCCACCGCCTCCACCGAGCGCCAGGCCGTGCACGAGCAGAGCAGCGCGTCGGCCTCGGGCCGGCACACCCGCGCGGCGAACGCGACGACGTCGTCGGGCTCCTGGTCGTTGATGCCCTGGTTGCCCGCGCGCGCGGCCCGCGGCTCGCCGTCCACGTTGAGAACCTCGAAGCCGCACGCCTCGAGATAGGCGCGCAGCCGCTGGTTGTTCCAGTCGGGGTAGGGGGTGGCCACCGAGATCCGGCGCGCGCCGAACGCGCGCAGCGCCTCGACCACCGCGGGGGCGGCGGCGACGGCGGGCACGCCGGCGGCGCGCGCGATCGTCTCGATCATCTCGCGGTCCCAGCCGGGCCCGCGATAGAACGACCCCGTCGTGCAGCCGTACGCCACCACGTCCACCCGCGCGGTGGCGAGGTACTTCGCCCCGGTCTCGATCTCGGCGTTCATGCGGTCCATGCCCGCCGCGCCCTCGGCGTCGTTGGTGAGCCACAGCCGCTGGCCGTGGATCGTCACGCCGCGCGGCGCGGCGAGCTGGAAGTCGGCCTCGAAGGTCGTGTTCGTCGAGGGCACCATCACGCCGATGCGCTTGCGCGGCCCCATGCTCACCGCCAGTCGTCGACCGAGACGGTCTTTTGGTAGTTGCACCCCATGATCCGCCAGTAGCCGTTGGTCTCGCCGCCCACCACGACGACGTGGATGTCCTCGCGGCGGAACATCGGGATCAATTCGTCGGGCGCCGCCTTCAGCTTGGCGGCCCACGGCTCCTCGCCGAACGTCGCGCGCGGGTAGATGTAGTTCTGCACGAGCTGATAGTCCCAGTACTCGCCCGCCGGCATCAGCGCGTTGTCGTGCAGCCAGTCGAGCAGCGCGTCCTTCTTGGTAAAGCCGCCGCGGTCCACGAACTGCCGCGCGGCGATCGGGTCGAGCAGCAGGGTGGGCGGCCCGTTGGGGTCGATGCCGCGCAGGAGGTTGCGCACGTGCTCGCGCCAGTAGCGCTCGCGCAGCCCCAGGGTGAACGCCGTCGCGCGCACGCCGGAGAAGACGCTCACCGCGCTGGTGCCGGGCGCGCAGCCGTGCTGGACGTGGAACGGCTCCCACGGGCTGCGCTCCTCGTTCTCGGCGAACGTCACGCTGTTGTAGGCGTAGCTGTTGCCCTGGTTGCCCATGTAGGAGAGACCGGGCACCGAGCCCCCCTGGCCGTTCTGCGAGAGCAACCCATACGCGCGGCCGATCGTGGCGTTGGCATGGCTGTAGGGGCCCATCGCGCCGGTGCCCGCGTTCATGCCGAGCTCGAGGCGCACGGGGCCGTTGACGACCGCCATCGCCGCCACCGCGCTCGAGCTGCTGCCGCGCGCGGTGACGCCGGTGGCCGCGAGCGCGAGGATCACCGGGAAGTATTCGGGGCGCGCGCCCGCCATCACCGCGTTGACCGCGACCTTCTCGACCGTGTAGGCCCAGGGCTCGCGGAAGTGCGTGGAGCGCATGCGGCCGACGATCTCGTCGGGCCGGCGCTTCGTGCGGGCCAGCATCGCCGCCACGCGCTCTTCCGTCGGCAGCACGATCGGCAGCATGTCGGTCCAGCGGTTGTCGAGGAAGAGCCGGTGCAGGTCGTCCTCGGTGTCGGGCGCGACGAGGCGCGGGGTGGAGCGGTCGAACTCGGCCGGGCCCAGCTCGGCCTCCGCGAACGGCCGCGTGAGCCCCTCCAGCACCTCCTGCATGACCGGCCGGCCGGTGAGGGGATCGGCGCCGTCCACGTAGGCGCGCAGCTCGGCGGGCGTCTTGCCCATGATGGGCTGCGGCACGAACACCTGGCGCAGCCCCGGCATGCCGTTGACCTGCGCGACGGACTTCACCACGCGGTCGAACGTGTCGGTGTGCACGGCCACGGTGGGCACGCCGTACTTCGTCTCGAGCGTCATCGCGTGCGCGGCGACCGCCGGCGCGCAGGTGCTTCAGTGACCGACGCCGAGGATGGCGGCGTGCCCCCTCGACTTGATCTCC
Source organism: Methylomirabilia bacterium (assembly GCA_041497115.1). Lineage (GTDB taxonomy): Bacteria > Methylomirabilota > Methylomirabilia > Rokubacteriales > CSP1-6 > AR5. The sequence goes on along the minus strand of JBGQFW010000015.1, from coordinate 1,149 downwards.
TCCCACGTGGTCGGGTCGTCGTGCAGGTAGACGCTGGAGATGCGCTTGAGGACCGTGCGGACGGCGGGCAGGTGCTGGGCGAACCACGCCTGCACCTGGCCCAGGAAGATGTCGGAGTCGTCGAACCGGCAATCCACCAGGTACACGGTCTTGCCGTCCAGCGTGTCCAGGCGCGCGGCGGGGGGCTGCCGGCGGACCGCCGGGGGAAAGCCGACCGGGTTGAGGACGGTGAGCCTGGCTCCCATCGGGCGCGATCACACTATCACGACCGGCCCGGCTCGGGCATCATGGGCCCCCGGAGGTGACGGCCGATGCCCTGCGATCCTTCCGTCTTCGAGCAGATTCCGATCTTCTCGCTTCTCGACGCCGACGAGCGCGCGATCCTCGCCGAGCAGGTCGACCCCAAGCGCTTCGCGCCGCGCCAGCGGATCTATCGCGTGGGCGACCCCGGCGACCGGGCGTACGTCGTCCTCTCGGGCCGGGTCGAGGTCGTCGTCATCGACGAGGATCACCAGGAGGTCGTGCTCGACACCCCCGCCGCGGGCGAGATGTTCGGGCTGGCCTCGATGCTGTCGGCCTCCCCGCACACGACGACGGCCACCGCGGTGGAGGAGACGGTCGCCCTCGAGGTGGAGCGCACCGACCTCGTCGCGCTGATCTCGAGCAAGCCCCTGGCCGGCCTCGACATGCTCACGATGATCGGCCGCCACTTCCGGAGCGCCCAGGACCTCGTGCGCGCGCGCAGCGCCCGCAACCCCAACGAGGTGATCGACGAGCGGTCCACGCTGGCCGACCACATCGCCGACGCGGTGGCGCGCTTCGGCGGCTCGTGGAGGTTCATCATCCTGTCCGCCGTCATCCTGATCGTCTACACCGCGATCAACATCGGCCTCGGCGGACGGGCGTGGGACCCGTACCCGTTCATCCTGCTCAACCTGTTCCTCTCGATGCTGGCCGCCGTGCAGGCGCCGGTCATCATGATGAGCCAGAATCGCCAGGATTTGCGCGACCGGGTGCGCAGCGAGCTCGACTTCGCGGTGAATCGCAAGGCTGAAGGCGAGATCATCCAGCTCGCGGCCAAGCTCAACCGCATCGAAGACCGCCTCGACGACATCCACCGCGACATCACGGCGCGCTGAACCCGGCGGG
>JBGQFW010000014.1:0-59070 GCA_041497115.1 Methylomirabilia bacterium | reverse complement strand
GGCTCGCGGCCCAGCTCCTGGACGAGCTGGCGGGAGGTGCGGATGAGCTTGTTGATCGTCTCGATCATGTGCACGGGGATGCGGATCGTCCGCGCCTGGTCGGCGATCGCCCTGGTAATCGCCTGGCGAATCCACCACGTCGCGTACGTGGAAAACTTATAGCCCCGTCGGTATTCGAATTTATCGACGGCTTTCATCAGGCCGATATTGCCTTCCTGGATCAGGTCCAGGAACTGCAGGCCGCGGTTGGTGTACTTCTTCGCGATCGAGATCACCAGCCGGAGGTTCGCCTCGACCATCTCCTTCTTGGCGATCGCCGCCTTGCGCTGGCCCTCGCGGATGACGGTCATCACGCGCTTGATCTCGTCGGACTTCGCGTTGGCGCGCGCCTCGGCGGCGCGGATCTCCTGCTGGGCGACCCAGATCTGCTGCGCCTTGGGGCTCGTGAACTTCTTGGCCGCCCGGAGGTGGAGGTCGCCGACGCTGCCGTTGCTCCCGGCGACGGGATCGCGGAAGGAGACGTAGATGAGGTTCTGGACCTCCTCCGCCGAGGGGCGGCGGCCGTTGGTCCACAGATGGATCACCCGCTCGGCCCGCTCGATGTCGTCGAGCAGGTCGCGCAGCCGCTGCACGAGGCCGCGGCGGAGCGGCTCGCCGTCCTCGCGGTCGATGATCTGGTTGCCGATGTTCAGCGCGCGCAGCTTGTCGAGCACCTTCTGCTGCCGCTGGTGGGCCTGGTGCTCCAGCCGCTTCCACGCCGGCTCCTTGACCTTGCCGCGGGACTTGCGCCGGGTCTTGCCGGCCGTCTTGGCGCGCAGCTTGCGGACCTTGTCGAGGAGCTGGTCGCGCTCGCGCAGGAGCTTGTCCACGTTGCCGAAGGCGTTGACGACCTGGCGGGTGAGCTCCGTCTCCTTCTCCTCGGTGAACTCCTCCTCGTTGACGTCCACCACGTCCTTCACCGAGGTGTCGCCGCGGCGCAGCGTCTCGCGCAGCTCGCGGAACCGCTCCAGCGCCAGGTTGGTGGAGAGGATGGCGTTGGTGACCTGGTTCTTGCCCTCCTCGATGCGCTTGGCCAGCGCGATCTCGCCCTCGCGCGTGAGCAGCGCCACCCGCCCCATCTCGCGCAGGTAGAGGCGCACCGGGTCCTCGGTGCGGCCGACCGGGCCCGGCGAGAGGTCGATCGGCTCGGGGCCGTCGCCGTCGTCGTCGTCGGGCGCCGGGGTGGCCTGCCGGACCTCGGAGGGCAGGCGGCCGGTCTTGGTCGAGTCCACCACCTCGATGTCCATGGCCCCGAACATCATCATGATGTCGTCGAGTTGGTCGAGCGAGACGACGTCCGACGGGAGAGCGTCGTTCACCTCGTCGTAGGTGAGGAAGCCCTTCTGCTTGCCCCGTGAAATCAGTCGGTCGAGCTCTTCCAGCTTCGGTTCGTCACTCATGCGTGTGTGACTCCTTACGGACCCGACGGGTCCGAGTGATGCGGCTGATCGACGGCCCGGGAGAAGCCGTAGACCTCTTTCCCCTCGCGATCGAGCGAGCGGAGCTCGTCCTCGAGCATCGCCTCCGGCCCCTGGCTGGCCTGGGCCTCGGCGATGACGCGGCTGGCCGCGCGGAGCTTGCGCATCCCCTGCGCGCGCTCCAGCCGCCGCCGGAACTGCTCGATCCCCGCCGGCTCGTCGCCGAGCGGGCGCTCGTCCACGATCATGGCCGACAGCGCGTGGCGGCCGGCGTCGGTGACGAGCTCGCTCATGAGCTGCTCGGCGGCGGCCGCCGGCACCCGCAGCAGCGTCTGCACGACCTCGCGCAGGGCGACGTGGGTCACCTCGCCGGCGTCGAGCAGCGGCAGCAGCACGCGCCGCGCCTCCAGCGAGGCCAGCAGGAGCGCGACCAGGTCGCGCTCGACCACCGGCGGCGCCGGTGTGGCGGTGGCGGCGCCGACCGGCGCGACGGGGCGGCGCAGCGCCGTCTGCAGCCGCTGGGCCTCGATCCAGAGCTGGGTGGCGTCCACGCCCAGCTTCAGCGCGGCCTCGCGCGACAGCGCGGCCGCCTCCTGGGCGTCGCCCACCTTGGCCAGCATCAGCGCGACGCGCGCGAAGGTGTTGACGCGCCCGCGCGGCCCGGCGGCGGCCTCGCCGATCGTGCGGTCGAGCGCGTAGGCGAGCAGACTGCGGGCGACGGCGATCCGCTCGGTGAAGGCGGCGGCGCCCTCGGCGCGCAGGAACGTGTCGGGATCGTGGCCGGCCGGCAGCAGCGCGACCTTCACGCGCAGGGCGCCGGTGGCGTCGAAGGCGCCCGCGCGGTTCACGCCCCAGGTGAGGCCGCCGCCGCTCGGCTCCAGCAGCTCCTCGGCGCGCTCGGCGGCCTTCTGGCCGGCGGCGTCGGCGTCGAAGAACGTGATGACCTCGTCGCAGTAGCGGCGGAGCACGCCCAGCTGCGCCGCGGTGAACGCCGTGCCGAGCGCGGCGACCGTCTCGGTGAAGCCGTGCTGGTGGGCCATGAGGCAGTCCACGTACCCCTCGACGATCAGCGCGCGCCCCTTCTCGCGGATCGTCTCGCGCGCGAGGTCGGCGGCGTAGAGGAGGTTGCCCTTGCTGTACAGCGGTGTTTCCGGCGAGTTCAGGTACTTCGGCTGCTCGTCGCCGAAGGCGCGGCCGCCGAACGCCACCACGCGCCCCTGCAGGTCGCGGATAGGGAACAGCAGCCGGCCGCGGAAGCGATCGTACGTGCCGGGCTTGTTCTCGCGCGCGACCAGCAGCCCCGCCGCCACCAGCGTCTCCTCGCCGACGGCGGGCTTCAGCGCGGCCCGGATCGTCTCCCAGCCTTCCGGCGCCCAGCCGAGCCCGAAGCGGCGCGCCACCTCCGGCGCGATGCCGCGCGTGTCGAGGTACTCGCGGGCGCGCTCGCCGCCGGCCGTCCACAGCCGCTCGGTGTAGAACGCCGCCGCCGCCTCCATCACGCGATAGAGCGCCTCGCGGCCGGAGTCGGCGGGGGCCGCCCCGTGCTCCTCGGGCAGCGCGACGTTGGCCTGGCGGGCGAGCGCGCGCACCGCCTCGGGGAACGAGAGGCGGTCCTGCCGCATGAGGAACGAGAAGACGTCGCCGCCGACGCCGCAGCCGAAGCAGTGGAAGATGCCCTTGCGCGGATTCACCATGAACGAGGGGGTCTTCTCGGCGTGGAAGGGGCAGAGCCCCTTGTAGTTCTGCCCGGCCTTGCGGAGGTTGACGAAGCGGCCTACGAGGTCCACCACGTCCACGCCGGCGCGGATCTCGTCGAGGACGCCCTGCGCGTAGGAGGCCATCAGGACACCTTCAGGGCGGCGACGGTGGCGCCGTTGCCGCCCTCGGCGGGCTCGCCGTCGCGGAAGGACTCTACCAGCGGGTGATCGGACAGCAGGCCGCGCACGGCCTTGCGCAGGGCGCCGGTGCCCTTGCCGTGCACGAGGCGCACGTTGGCGACGCCGGCCATGAACGCGTCGTCGAGATACTTCTCGACGAGATCGCGGGCCTCGTCGGTCGTGCGGCCGATCAGCATCAGCTCCGGGCTCACCGACCGGAGCGCGGGGGTGGCGATCTCGGGGCCCCGTCGCGGCCCCGCCGGCCGGGCGCTCGGGCGCAGCGCGGCGGCGGGCACGCGCACGGTGATCGCGCCGCTCTGGACGGTCGCCGAGTCGCCCGAGATGGCGACGAGCTCGCCGCGCACGCCGAGGTGCTCGGCGGCGACCGCCATGCCGGGGGCCAGCGGCGCCGCGTCGGCGGCGGGGCCGGCCGGGTCGGGCACGACGCGCGCGCTGACGTCGCGCAGCCGGCGGCGGCTGTCCTCCAGGGCCGGCCGCGAGCGCTCGGGGCGCTTGAGCCGCTCCCACTCGGCGGCCACCGCGCGGCGCACGTCGGTGAGCAGCGCGGCGGCCTCGGCCTTGGCCCGCTCGACGATCGCGCGGGCGCGGGCGGCGGCGCCGGTCTCCGCCTCGCGCGCGGCGGCCAGCCGCGCGGCCGTCTCGCTCTCGCGCCGCTCCAGGGCGATCGTGCGCTCGGCCTCGCACCGGCTGGCGTCATCGAGCCAGGCGATGAGCTGGCTCATGCGGGCGGCCTCCGTCGAGCGATGGGTCTGTGCGCGCGCGATCAGCTCGGGCGAGAGCCCCAGCCGGCCGGCGATGGCCAGCGCGTAGCTCTGGCCGGGCACGTCGTAGCGCAGGCGGAAGGTCGGCGCGAGCGTCGCGGTGTCGAACTCGACGGAGGCGTTGCGGGCGCGCGGCTCGCTCGAGGCGAAGGCGCGCAGCGGCTCGAGGTGGGTGGTGGCCACCACGAGGGCGCCGCGGTCGGCGAGCGTCTCGAGGATGGCCTGGGCCAGCGCCGCCCCCTCGTCGGGATCGGTGCCGGCGCCCAGCTCGTCGAGCAGCACGAGCGAGCGGTCGTCGACCTCGGCCAGCACCTCGCGGATCTGCTTCACGAACGCCGAGAAGGTCGAGAGGTTCTCCGCCACCGACTGCTCGTCGCCGATGATCGCGTAGAGGCCGTCGAACACCGGCAGCCGGGAGCCCTCGGCGGCGGGGACGTGGCAGCCGACCTGGGCCATGAGCGCGCACAGCCCCAGCGTCTTGAGGGCGATCGTCTTGCCGCCGGCGTTGGGGCCGGTGACGATCAGCAACGGCCGCTCCGGGGAGAGCTCGACGTCCACCGGCACCACGCCCCGCGCGGGATCGCGCCAGGCCTGGGCGAGCAGCAGCGGGTGGCGCGCGGCGCGCAGCGCCACCGCGCCGCCGCGGTCCACCGCCGGCGCCGTCGCCGCCATGCGCTCGGCGACGTGGGCGCGGGCGAAGACCCAGTCGAGCGCGCCCACCGCGGCGATCCACGCGTCGAGGTCCGCCCGCCGCTCGCGCACGGCGTCCGTCAGCTCGGCCAGGATCCGCGCGGTCTCCTGCTCCTCCTCGCGGATCGCCTGCACGAGATCGTTGTTGGTCTCGACCATCGCCTCCGGCTCCACGAAGATCGTCTGGCCGCTCTGCGAGCGGTCGTGGACGATGCCGCGCACGCGCTGCCGCGCCTCGGCGCGCACCGGCAGCACGTAGCGGCCGTGGCGCAGGGTGACGAAGCGGTCGGCGAAGAGCCGGTCGCCCTCGGCCGCCAGCATGCGCTCGAGGTCGGCGACGATGCGGCGGCGGCGCTCGCGGATCTGCTGGCGGAGGGAGCGCAGGCGGGCACTGGCGCGGTCGGTGAGGCTGCCGTCGTCCTCGAGCGCCTGGCGGAGCCGGTCACGCAGGTCGCCGAGCCGCGGCAGTCCCTCGGTCAGCCGCGCGACGGCCGGGGCGACGGGCTGCACGGCGCGGGCCCACGCCTGGATGCGCGGGCCGGCGTCGAGCGCGGGGATCAGCAGCGCCAGCTCGGCGCCCTCGAGCAGCGCGCCGTCGGTGGCGCCGCGCTCCAGGACGGGGCGGACGTCGGGGATGCCGTCGAGCGGGGGCGCCCCCTCGGTGCCGAGCGCCAGGCGCGCCTGTCCCGTCAGCGCGAGCGAGGCTTGCACGGCGGCGACATCGGACGACGGCGCGGCGCCGAGCGCCTGCTCGCGCCCCATCGCCGTCCGTGCTTCCGACGCCAGGAGGGACCGGACGGACTCCCATTCGGTCCCGCGATCCCAGATTCGGCCTGCCCCCACCCTTTGCCTCGTCCGCTCCCGCTCCGGAAGAGCGGGAGTGCCGGAGTCAGGAGTGCCGCCGGGATTAGTCAGCCGTCCGCTCCCGGCGCCTGGCCTTCGTGCGAGCTACCAGGGCCGTGCGCGTCCGCCGAACGCTGGGCTTCTCGGAGTGCCCGGCCTTCTCGCACGACTTCTTGAAGCGCTTGAGCGCGCTCTCGAAGGACTCGTCGAGCTCGACGACGACCTTGGTCAAGCGGTTCCCCCCTCCGACTCCACCGCGCTCCAGTGGATAAACGTAAACTATATACCATGGGGGTCACCCCCCAGCAACGACGCGGCTATCGCAGGAGCGTCAGCACGCGCCGCGCCGCCTCGGTCACCGCGGTGCCCACCGCCGGCAGCTCGTCGGCCTCGAACACCGTGAGCACGTGGTCGGGGACGTCGCCCTTGTGATCGGGTCGCCCGATGCCCACCTTGACCCGGCAGATCTCGGAGGTGCCGAGCGCGTCGATCACCGAGCGCACGCCGTTGTGCCCCCCGTGGCTGCCCTTCATGCGCAGGCGCACGGCGCCCAGCGGCAGGTCGATGTCGTCGTAGACCAGGATGAGGTCGCGGGGGTCCGCGTCGTGGCGCCGCAGCGCGCGGGCGACCACGGGGCCGCAGACGTTCATGAAGGCGAGCGGCTTGAGCAGCCGCACCGTCTCGCCGCGCCATCGCCCCTCGGCGAGCAGGGTGTGGTCGTCGCGCAGCCACCGGCCGGCGCGCAGGTCGCCGGCGGCGAGGTGATCGAGGACACGCTGGCCCACGTTGTGGCGGGTGTCCCGGTACTCCGAGCCGGGGTTGCCGAGCCCCACCACGACGTGGGCCACGCTCCGCTACTTCTCCTTTTCGGTCTTCTCCGGGCGCTTGGGCCGCTTGCCTTCCTCGGCCGCCGGCGCTTCCTCTTCCTTGGGCTTGCGCTCGGTGAGGACCTCCGGCTCGGCGGTGACCGCCGCCGGCGCCGCCGGCGCGACCTCTTCCTCGGCCATCGGCGGCGACACGGTCGCCACGGCCTGCCCGGGGTCGTTGACGATGTGCACACCCGCGGGGGCCACGAGGTTGGCGACCGTCAGCACGTCACCGATGGCCAGGTTCGACACGTCGGCGTCGATCCAATCGGGGATGGCGGTGGGCAGGCAGGACACCATCAGCTCGTGCAGGACGAGGTTGAGGATGCCCTTCGTGTCCCGCACGCCGACGGCCTCGCCGAGCGGATGCACGGCGACCCGGACGGTGATCGGCTTGTCGGCCGACACCTCCTGGAGGTCGACGTGCAGCAGGTGCTCGGTGACCGGGTCGAACTGCATCGCCCGGATGATCGCCATCCGGGTGCCGCCCTCGCCGTCGAACTTCAGCGTGAGCAGCTGGGTCGTGCCCTCGTGGCCGGCGATCATCTTCAGCACGGCCCGCGGGTCCACCGTCACCGGCTCGTTGCGCGCGCCGCCGTAGAGGATCGCCGGCACGGTGCCCTCGCGGCGCAGCCGCTTGGCGAGCTGCTTGCCGATCCCCTCGCGGCGCTTGATGGTCAGCTCCTGCATCTGCATGGTCCGCAGCTCCCTTTCTAGACGAACAGCGTCGACACGGATTCCTCGTCGTGAATCCGCCGGATGGCCTCGCCGAGCAGCGGCGCCACCGTGAGCACGGTGATGCGGGCGGCGGTGCGCTTCTCCTGCGTGAGCGGGATCGAGTTCGTGACGACGACCTCCTCGATGGGCGAGGCCTTGATGCGCTCGATGGCCGGCCCCGACAGCACGGCGTGGACGCCACACGCCAGGATGCGCCGCGCCCCCTCGCGCTGGATGGCGCCGACGGCCTGCACGAGCGTGCCGGCGGTGTCGATCATGTCGTCGATCACGATCGCGTCGCGCCCGTCGACGTCGCCGATGAGGTGCATGGCGACGGCGGAGTTCGGCCCCTCGCGCCGCTTGTCGATGATCGCCAGGCCGGCGTCGAGCCGCTTGGCGATGGCGCGGGCCCGCTCGACGCCGCCGGCGTCGGGCGAGACGACGACGGGGTCCTTGAGGTCCTTCTTCCGGAGGTAGTCGATCATCACCACCGGGCCCGCGAAGAGGTGGTCCACCGGGATGCTGAAGAACCCCTGGATCTGGCCGGCGTGCAGGTCGAGGGCGAGCACGCGGTCCACGCCGGCCGCCTCCATGAGGTCCGCCACCAGCTTCGCCGAGATCGGCATCCGCCCCTGCACCTTGCGGTCCTGGCGCGCGTAGCCGTAGTAGGGGAGCACCGCCGTGATCCGATGCGCGGACGAGCGCTTGAACGCATCGGTCATGATGAGTAGCTCCATGAGCGCGTCGTTCACCGGCGGGCAGGTGGGCTGGACCACGAAGACGTCGGTGCCCCGGACGTTCTCGTTGACCTGCACGAACACCTCGCCGTCGGAGAAGCGCGAGACCTCCACGTCGCCGAGCGGCACGTGCAGGTATTGCGCGATCTCCTCGGACAGCGCCCGGTTCGCGTTTCCGGTGAAGATCTTCAGCTCATAGCTCATGCGCGCCTCGCTCCATTCGTGGTTGGGGCGGGAGGATTCGAACCTCCGAATACGGGATCCAAAGTCCCGTGCCTTGCCACTTGGCCACGCCCCACCGACCCCGGGTCCATGTGTATTATCGCGCGCCGCCGGCGCGGAACCGAATCGCCGGTCCGCGCAGCGTCCGCACCGCCCAGCACTCCCAGGTGGTCCGGGCCACCCGCGCCCGGATCTGGCGGGCGTGCTCCCGGGAGCGCGCGACGCCGAACACCGTGGGGCCGCTGCCCGACATCACCGCCCCGAGCGCCCCGGCGGCCTCCAGCGCCGCCTCCATCTTCGCGATCTGCGGATAGGCGGCGCGCGCCGCCGGCTCGAGCCCATTGTAGAGGCTCGCGGCCACCTGGGCCGCCCCCCGGCTCCGGAGCGCCCCCGCCACCGCCCGCGCGTGCCCGCCGTCGGAGTACATCGCCGGCGTCACCCGCCCGTACGTCTCGGCCGTGCTGACGGGGAACCGCGGATTCACCAGCACCAGCGCCATCGCTCCGCCCGTCAGCCGCGCCAGCCGCTCGCCCCGCCCGGTCGCCAGCGCAGCACCGCCGCGCAGGAAGAACGGCACGTCCATGCCGAGGCCGACCGCCAACTCCTCGAGCCGCTCGACCGTCCACCGCAGCCCCCAGAGGCGGTTGAGGCCCACGAGCACCGCGGCCGCGTCGGTCGAGCCGCCACCGAGGCCGGCCGCCACCGGGATCCGCTTGTCCAGCGCGATCCGCACGCCGCGCTGGACCCCGGCGGCGTCGCGCAGCGCCGCGGCGGCGCGGTACGCGAGATTGCGCTCGTCCGTCGGAACGCCGGGGGCGCTGGTGCGGACCTCGAGCGCCTCCGCGTCCTCGAGCACCAGCCGATCGGAAAGGTCCACGGCCTGCATGACCGTGGCGATCTCGTGGTAGCCGTCAGTCCGCCTGCCCAGGACCTCCAGAGCCAGGTTGACCTTGGCGGCGGCGCTCACCACGAGCCGACGGGCTCTCCCCGACCCCTTCGACAAGACACGAGACGCTAGCACGCAGGGGGTGCGTCGTCAACGGATCGTTTGTGTTTTCGCGTCTTTGGGCAGCGTCAGGACGAAGCGATCGGCGGTGAGCCCCACCCCGGCGGCGGCGTCGCGGTACCGCACGGTGCCGACGACGTAGCGGTCCACCGCGCTCACCTCGAAGCCGGTCAACCGGTCGTCGAAGTCGCGCTCGAAGGTGACGGTGGCGGCCGCCCGGCCGCCGATGATCTCCAGCTGGCGCACGACGCCGGTCTCGAAGCTCATCCAGACGCGCTGCTCGTGGACGTCGCCGATCAGCGAGATGGACGGCCCCTGTGCGTCGGCCGGCCTGATCTCGGCCACGCGCAGGCCGCGCGGCGGCACCGCGTGGCCGGTCACGACCGCCACCAGGTCGTCGGCGTCCAGCGGCAGGTTGAGCAGGCGCGCGGTGGTCTCGGCGTTGGCCTCGCCCACGACCGCCTCGCGGGTGATCGCGTTGTAGGCGGTGAGCCGGCCGTCGTGCACGACGGCGAGCAGGAAGGGCTGGCCGAACGGCGACAGCGCCTCGAAGCGGACGCTGCCCGGCGCCTTCGCCAGGAGCACGCCGCTGAACTGCTGGCGCTGCCCGCCTCGTTCCACCACGATGTCGGCGAGCGCGCGGAAGTCGGTGACGGCGCGCCATCGCGTGCGCAGCAGGTCGATCGCGCGGTGGGCGTCCGCCGAGATCGCTTGGCGCGGCGGCGGCATCGCGATGGCGCAGCCGGCCAGGAGCCCGGTCGTCAGCAGGGCGGCGAGGCTACTGCGAAGCCTTCGAGCGCTCACCCTGGGCCCGCCGCAACCGGGAGCGGACGTCGTCGAGCTTCTTCTGCAGGCCGTCGGCGGCGGGATCGAGCTGCAGGGCTTTCTCCCAGGCGGCCACCGCATCCTCGTCGAAGCCGTTCTTGTGATAGGCGTCGCCGAGGTGCTCGAAGATCACCGGGTCTTCCTTGGCTTTCAGGATTGCGCGCTTGAGCTCGCGCAGGGCGTCGGGGTATTTCCCCTGCTGGTAGTACGCCCACCCGAGGCTGTCGATGAAGTAGCCGTTCTCCGGCTCGAGGGCCAGCGCCTTGGTGATGAGCTGGATCGCCTCGTCGAGGTTCTGGCCCCGCTCGGCGTACATGTAGCCGACGTAGTTGTACGCCTCGGCGTGCTTGGGATCGATCGTGATGACCTGGCGGAACTGCCCGACGGCGTCGTCGAACTTCTGCTGCTTCTCGAAGACGACGCCGAGCTGGAAGTGCAGGTCCTTCTGCTTGTCGTCGAGGGTGATCCCTTCCTGCAGCGCCTGGGCGGCCCGGTCGTAGTCCTTGGCCCGGAAGTACGCGGTGCCGAGGTAGAGGAACAGGTCCGGCCGCCGGGGATCGAGGTTCACGGCCTCGCGCAGGAGCGCGATCGCCTCGTCGTAGCGCTTGGCCTTGCCCGACAGGAACCCCAGCTGCACGCGGGCGTCGATCGAGCGCGGGTCGGCGCGCAGGATCTTCTCCAGCTCGGCCTGGGCCTCGCTGTCGCGGCCGGCGTCCATGTAGGTGGTGGCCAGGAAATAGTGGGCGCGCAGGTTGGATGGCTCGAGCAGGATCACGCGGCGGAAGGCCTCGCCCGCCTTGTCGAACTGCTTCTGCTCGTAGAACACCGCGCCCAGCTTCATCCACACCCGCGGATCGCGCGGCGCCAGCTCGGCGAGCGCCTCCACCTCGGCCTCGGCCTCCTTGTAGCGGCCCAGGCGGATCAGCAGGTCGCCGAGCCGCTCGACGAAAGCCGGATTGTCCGGGTTGGCCCGGGCGGCCTGCCGGTAGACGTCGATGGCCTCGTCGGTGCGGTGCTGGGACTCGTAGACGTATCCCAGCGCGGTCCAGGCGCCGTCGTGGTCGGGATCGAGGTCCACCGCGCTCGACAGTCGCGTGATCGCCTCGGCCCACTGCTCGGTCTCGATCGCCAGCCGTCCCAGCAGGAACTGGGCCTGGACGTTGCGCGGCTGCCGCTCGGTCAGCCGCAGCAGCGTGGCACGGGCCCGGTCGAGCGCCTTCTGCTCGACCTGGTAGCGGGCCAGCGCGAGATAGGCGTCCTCGGCGGACGGGTTGAGCGCGATCACCTTCTCGAGCTCGGCCTCCGCCTCGGGGAATTGCTTCTGGCCGCGCAGGAGCTCGGCCAGGGTCAGGTGCGGCGGTGCCTCGTTGGGGGCCAGCTGCACGGCGCGGTGGGCGGCGGTCAGCGCCTCGGCCGGCTGCTCGGCCCGCACCAGCCACTGGGCGAGCTGCGCCCACAGGTAGGCCGAGTCGGGATCACGGCCGATCGCCTCTTGCATCGCCGCCACGGCGTCCTTGAACCGGCCGGCCTGCACGTACATCAGCGCCACCGAGTAGTGGTAGTAGGCCTCGGCGCTGATGTCGCGGTCGGCCGGCGCGGCGCGCGTGTCGTCGGCGAACTCCGGCCCCTGGCCCGGCGTCGCGGTCGCGCACCCGGCGACGAGGCCGGCAACGAGCAGGAGCAGGGGCACCGCCGCGGAGCGAGCTGTCATCGTTCCTTACCTCGTGCCGTCGCCGACGGCCAGGCCCGCGCGAGGAGGCGGCGGGCGCTGGCGGCCAGCGTCGGATCGGAAATGCACGCGGCGGCCGCCTCGATGGCGCGCGTGTCCTCGGGCGTGAGCGGGTGACGGGCGGGCCGGCGCGCCTCGGCCGCCGCCGCCTCCCCGGCCACGGCGGGGCCGAGGCTGAAGCGCAGCGACTGCACGGCGGGGAACTCGGCGTGCAGGCGCGCCGTCAGCTCGGACGCGCGCAGTGTGAGCTCGTGCAGCCAGGGGGAGTTGTCCACGACGATCGAGAGGCAGCCGTTGACCAGCGCCTGGGGCTGCGCGCGGCGACCGACGTCGGCGCCGACGAGCGCGGTCCACGCCCGGCGCATCCGCTGGACGGCCAGCCGCTCCGCGAGCGGCGGCAACGCGCTCACCAGCAACTCTCCGACGGCGCGCGGCAGCCGGCTCTTCATGAACCGCTATGATACTCCCGCCGCCCAGCGGCTGGCCAGCCTCGGAGTCCTCGTTTATAGTGGCCTCACTCATGGCGAAGCCGCGGCGCGGCGACACGCTCGAGCTCGTCATCGACGACCTCGCCTTCGGCGGCGAGGGGGTGGGGCGCGCCGACGGCTACGTCGTGTTCGTGCGCGGCGGCCTGCCGGGCGACCGGCTCCGCGTGACGATGACGGAGACGCGCGGACGCTTCGGCCGCGCCGTCATCGACGGCGTCCTCACGCCGTCGCCCGACCGGATCGAGCCGCCGTGCCCCTACTTCGGCCGCTGCGGCGGCTGCCGTCTGCAGCACCTGGCCTATCCCGCGCAGCTCGCCTTCAAAGAAAAGCAGGTCCGTGACTGTCTCACCCGGCTGGGCGGGCTGCCGCCCTTCGAGCTGCGACCGATCCTGCCCGCGCCGGAGCCGTACGGCTATCGCAACAAGATGGAGTTCACGATCGCGGGGCCGGCGCCGACCGTCGGGCTGCACGAGACCGGGCGCTACGACGTCGTGCTCGACATCGAGCGGTGCCTGCTCCAGTCGGAGACGATGAACGCGCTGCTCGACGAGTTCCGCGGCCAGGTCCGGCGGCGCGCGCTGTCGGCGTGGGATCCCGCCTCCGAGCGCGGGCTCCTGCGCTTCGTGGCGGTGCGCGAGGGGCGGCGGACCGGGGAGGCGCTGGTCAACGTCGTGGCCGGCGCGCCCGACGTGGAGGCGCTGGTGCCCCTGGCCGAGGCGCTGCGGGCGCGGGTGCCGGCGACGACGAGCGTGGTGCTGAACGTCAACGACAGCAAGGCCAGCGTGGCGGTCGGCCGCGAGGAGCACCTGCTGCTCGGGCGCGATCACATCACCGAATCCCTCGGGGGCGTGACCTTCCGCGTGTCGCCGGGCTCGTTCTTCCAGACCAACACCGTGCAGGCCGAGCGCCTGTTCGCGCTGGTGACCGAGGCGTGCGCGCTGGGCGGCGACGAGACGGTGCTGGACCTGTACTCCGGCACCGGCGCGATCAGCCTGCTGCTGGCCCGCCGGGCCCGTCGCGTCTACGGCATCGAGGTCTCGGCGGCGGCGGTGGCCGACGCCGTCCGCAATGCGCAGACCAACGGGATCGACAACTGCACGTTCCTCACCGGCGAGGTGCGCCACGTGCTGCCGGCGCTCATGGCCGACGGCGTGCGGGCCTCGGTCGTCGTGGCCGATCCGCCGCGCGCGGGCTTCCATCCGAAGGCGCTGGGCGCGCTGGCCGCGCTGGCGCCCGCCCGCGTGGTCTACGTCTCCTGCAACCCGGCCACGCTGGCCCGCGACGTCGGCGACCTCGCCCGCCAGGGCTTTCGCCTCGAGTGGGTGCAGCCGGTGGACATGTTTCCCCAGACGCCGCACATCGAGGCCGTGGCCCGCCTGAGCCGCCCGTGAGGACGTTCCTGCTGCGGCGCTTCCTCCAGTCGCTGATCGTCCTGCTCGGCGTGTCCTTCGTCGTCTTCTTCATCCTGCACCTGACCGGCGATCCCGCGCTGGTGCTCCTCTCGCCGGAGGCCACCCCCGAGGACGTGCGCCGCTTCCGGGAGACGATGGGGTTCAACGATCCCTTCCTCGTGCAGTACTGGCGGTTCTTGAAGGGCGCCCTGCAGGGCGACTTCGGCCAGTCGATCCGCCACGGCGAGCCGGCGTTCGGCCTGGTCGTCGAGCGGCTGCCCGCGACGTTCGAGCTGGCCGGCGCCGGCCTGGCGCTGGCACTGGTGGTGGCGATCCCCGCCGGCATCGTGTCGGCGATGCGCCGCAACACCGTGGTCGACTACGTCGCGACGGTGGTGGCGCTGATCGGGCAAGCCATGCCGACGTTCTGGCTGGGCATCATGCTCATTCTCTTGTTCTCGGTGCGGCTGCAGCTGCTGCCGTCGTCGGGCCGCGGCACGCTCGAGCACCTGATCCTGCCCGCGGTGACGCTCGGCCTCTTCACGACCGCCCGCATCACCCGGCTCACCCGGTCCGGGATGCTGGAGGTGCTCGGCCAGGACTACATCCGCACCGCGCGCGCCAAGGGCGTGAGCGACCCGCCGGTCGTGTGGAAGCATGCGCTCAAGAACGCGGCCATCCCGATCGTGACGATCGTGGGCATCGAGCTCGGCACCCTGCTGGGCGGCTCGGTCATCACCGAGACGATCTTCGCCTGGCCCGGGGTCGGCCGCCTGAGCGTGCAGGCCATCTACAATCGCGACTATCCGGTGGTGCAGGCCGCCGTGTTCCTGCTCGCCACCACGTTCGTGGTCGTCAACCTGCTCGTGGACCTGCTCTACACCTACCTGGACCCGCGCATCCGGATCACCCGATGAGCGTGCGCGCCACCACGATCGCCGTCGCCGAGGCCGGGCGCCCCGGGCGCGCGGAGTGGGTCGTGTTCCTCCGCCGCCTGGCCGCCCGCCGGACGGCGCTGTTCGGCCTGGCGGTGGTGGCGCTGGTCGTGGTGACGGCGGTCGCGGCGCCGCTCGTGTCGCCGTTCGACCCGCTCGAGCAGGACCTCGGCGGTCTGCGCCTCAAGCCGCCCGGCTTTCACGACGCCGCCGGCCGCGCGCATCCCCTCGGCACCGATCACCTCGGCCGCGACCTGCTGGCCCGCATCATCTACGGCGCCCGACCCGCGCTGGAGATCGGCTTCGCCGCGGTGGCGATCTCGGGGCTGATCGGCCTGGCGGCCGGGCTGGTGGCCGGCTACTTCGGCGGGCGCGTGGACGACGTCCTCATGCGGCTGGCCGACATCCAGCTCGCGTTTCCCTTCATCTTGCTGGCCATCGCCGTCATCGGCGTGCTGGGGCCCAGCCTCAAGACGATCATCATCGTCATCGGCGTGTCGTCGTGGGTCGTCTACGCGCGCATCGTGCGCAGCGCGGTGCTCTCGCTCCGCGAGCGGGAGTTCGTGCAGGCGGCGCTGGCGCTGGGCAGCGGCGACGGCCGCGTGGTGCTGCGTCACATCCTGCCCAACGCGCTGACGCCGTGGGTGGTCGTGGCCACGCTCGACATGGCGCGGGTCATCGTCATCGAGTCGGCGCTGTCGTTCCTCGGCCTCGGGGTGCAGCCGCCCGATCCCACGTGGGGCGGCATGCTGGCCGACGGCCACGTCTACATCACGACGGCGTGGTGGCTGGCGACGTTCCCGGGGCTCGCGATCCTCGTCACGGTGCTGGGGATCAACCTGTTCGGCGACGGCCTGCGCGACACCCTGGACCCGCGGCTGAAGGTCTAGCCGCGGGTCCGGGAGTCGGGCCCGCTACTTCGCGGGCTGCTTGGTCAGTCTCAGGTACGGGGTCAGGGCCTTCCAGCCGCCGGGGAACTTCTGCCGGGCTTCCTCGTCGGTGACGGCGGGTACGATGATGACGTCGTCGCCCTGCTTCCAGTTCACGGGGGTGGCGACGCGGTGGGCATCGGTGAGCTGCAGCGAGTCGATCACGCGCAGGATCTCGTCGAAGTTGCGGCCGGTGGTCTGGGGATACGTGATCATCAGCCGGACCTTCTTCTTCGGATCGATCACGAACACCGTGCGCACCGTGTACACCTCGTCGTGCGACGGGTGCATCATCCCGTAGAGGTTGGCGACCTTCCGCTCGGGGTCGGCGATGATCGGGAAGTTCGGCGCGTGGCCCTGCGTGCTCTTGATGTCCTCCGACCACTTCGCGTGCGCGTCCACCGGATCGATCGAGAGCCCGATGGCCTTGACGCCGCGCCGATCGAACTCGGGCTTCAGCCGCGCGACGTAGCCGAGCTCGGTCGTGCACACGGGGGTGAAGTCGCGCGGGTGCGAGAAGAGGATCGCCCAGGAGCTGCCGATCCAGTCGTGGAACTGCACCGTGCCCTGGGTCGTCTCCGCGGTGAAATCCGGGGCGGTGTCGCCGAGCCGTAGTGACATGACGGGTCCTCCTATCCTGCTGGGTTCGAACGTCGTTTACGCCGCGCCAATCCTACTCTTGACAATCCCGATCGGCAATGTGTATTTTGCCGGTCGTGGAGATCAGCCAGGACCGCGGCCGCTGCCCGACCTGCCGGGCGACCCTCCTCGTGCGCAGCGCCGAGGAGGTCGTCATCCGGAACGCCATTCTAAAGGTTGACGGGCCGACCGGGCGGGTTACCGCCAAGTGTCCACGCTGCAAGGGTTGGGTGGAGGTGCCGCTCAAGTACGTCGGGTGAGCACGGGCTGAACGAGGCGAAAGTCGCAGTCGAAGGACGAGAGCCGGAAGCGCGGAGCGATCCGCCCTTCCGGCTCTCGTGCTTTCAGGGACGGAGGCAGGTGGTGAGCGACGGAACGACGACGGAGACGAAGGCGCAGCGCGCCGAGCGGCTGAAGCGGGCGCTGAACCCGTGGGAAGCGTACGCGGAGATCCGGCGGTTCGCGCAGGAAGGGCTCGCGTCGATCCCGCCGGAGTGGGCGACCTATTTCCGGTGGTGGGGGATCTACAGCCAGGGCGACGGCGTGGGCGCCGTCGGCGGGCGCGGGGGCGAGGGGCGGGCGGTGCCGTTCTTCATGGTCCGCATCCGCATCCCGAACGGCGCCTTGACCGCCCACCAGCTGCGCGCGGTGGCCGGCCTCGCCGAGCGTCACGCGCGCGGGGTGGCCGACCTCACCGTGCGGCAGAACATCCAGCTGCACTGGGTGACGATCGAGGACCTGCCGGTCGTGCTCGAGACGCTGTGGCGGGTGGGCATCACCACGCTGGGAAGCTGCGGCGACGTCACCCGCAACGTCACCGGCTGCCCGGTGGCCGGGGTGGACGCCGACGAGCTGGTGGACGCCTCGCCCCTCGTGCTGGCGGTCACGCGGCTGCTCAACGGCAACCCCGACTTCTACAACCTGCCGCGCAAGTACAAGGTCACGATCACCGGCTGCCGGGCGTGGTGCGTCTATCCGGAGATCAACGACGTCGGGCTCACGGCGGTGCGCCATCCGGCCACCGGTGAGATCGGCTTCACGGTGCGGGTGGGCGGCGGCCTGTCCACCGACCCGCGGCTGGCCGCGCCGCTGGACGCCTTCGTCGGCTGGCGCGAGGTGCTGCCGGTCGTGCGCGGCATCACCGAGATCTTCCGTGACAGCGACGTGCTGCGGCAGCACCGCGAGAAGGCGCGGCTGAAATTCCTCTTTCTGCACGAGGGGTGGACACCGGCGCGCTTCCTGGCCGCGCTGCAGGAGCGCATCGGCGTGGCGCTGCCACCGGGGATCCCCGACGACGCGCCCGACGACGTCTATCGCGACCACGTCGGCGTGCACCCGCAGCGCCAGGACGGCCGCTGCTACGTCGGGCTGCCGGTCACGCGCGGCCGGCTCACGTCCGCCCAGCTGCGGGCGGTGGCCGACCTCGCCGAGCGATTCGGCTCGGGCGAGCTGCGCACCACCACGATGCAGAACCTCCTCGTGCTCGACGTCCCGCGCGGGCGCGCCGGCGCGCTGGCCGGCGAGGTCGAGGCGGTGGGCTTTCCGCTCGACGCCTCGCCCTTCCGCCGGGGCACCGTCGCCTGCACCGGCAGCGAGTTCTGCAAGCTGGCGCTGACGGAGACGAAGGGGTTCGCGCGCGGCCTGGTCGAGGCGCTGGAGGCCCGCCTGCCGGGGTTCGACCGTCACGTGAAGATCCACGTGACCGGCTGCCCGAACTCCTGCGGCCAGCACTGGATCGCCGACATCGGGATCGAGGGCAAGAAGCTGAGGGTGGACGGCGCGCTGGTGGACGCCTACTACTTCTGCGTGGGCGGGGCGGTCGGGCGCCACGCGGCGGTCGCCCGGCCGGTCGGCTATCGGGTGGCGGCGGCCGAGGTGCCGGCGGCGATCGAGCGGCTGCTGCGCGCGTATCTCGACGACCGGCTGCCCGGCGAGGGCTTCCGACCGTTCTGCGCGCGCCACAGCGACGACGATCTGCGCGGCTTCCTGGCCGGCGGCCTCGTCGCCGCCGCCGAGCGTGATGCGCCGGCGGGCGGCCCGCCGGCCGGCGTGGAGGGGTGAGCGCGATGGGCTTCTATCCGCTGCTGCTCGAGCTGGCGGGCCGGGCGTGCCTCGTCCTCGGCGGCGGCGCCGTCGCCGAGCGCAAGGTCGAGGGGCTGCTGGCCGCCGGCGCCACCGTCACGGTGGTGAGCCCCGACCTCACCCCGGCCCTGACGGCGCTGCGCGAGGCGGGCCGGCTCGTTCACGTCGCGCGGGCCTACGAGGCCGGCGATCTGGCCGGCGCCGCGCTCGTCTTCTCGGCGCTCGACGATCGCGCGGCGACGGCCGCCGTCGCCGCCGAGGCGCGCGGGCGCGGCGCCTGGCTGAACGCCGCCGACGACCCGGCGCACTGCACGTTCATCCTCCCCGCCGTCGTGCGGCGCGGCGCGCTGACCGTCGCCGTCGCCTCGGGCGGCGCCACGCCCGCGCTCACGCGGACGCTGCGCGAGCACCTCGAGTCCGTGCTCGGCGCGGAGTGGGCGACGCTCGCCGAGCTGGCGGCCCGGGCCCGGCGGGATCTCCGGGCGGGTGGGGGCGCCGCCGACGCCGCGCGCTGGCGGCAGGCGCTCGCGCCCGACGTGCGGGCGCTGATCGTGGCGGGCCGGGTCGACGAGGCGGATCGCGAGCTGCGCGCGCGCCTGGGGCCGCCGGTGGAGGCCCGGCGATGAGCGTCGCGCTGGTCGGTGCCGGCCCCGGCGATCCCGGGCTCATGACGGTCCGCGGCCTCGCGCTGCTGCGGCGGGCTGACGTCGTGCTCTATGACCGGCTCGTCGATCCGCGGCTGCTCGACGAGGCGCGGCCCGACGCGCTCCGGGTGTTCGTGGGCAAGGCGAGCGGCGCCCACGCGCTGCCGCAGGCGGAGATCGACACGCTGCTGGTCCATCACGCGCGGCGCAGCCGCCGCGTCGTGCGCCTCAAGGGGGGCGATCCGTTCGTGTTCGGCCGCGGCGGCGAGGAGGCCGGCGCGCTGGCCGCCGCCGGCATTCCGTTCGAGGTCGTTCCCGGGGTCAGCGCGGCGGTGGCCGTGCCCGCCTACGCCGGCATTCCGGTGACCCACCGCGGCGTCGCGTCGTCATTCGCCGTCGTCACCGGGCACGAGGACGAGGACAAGGACGGGCCGGCGGTGGACTGGGGGCGGCTGGCGACCGCCGTGGACACGCTGGTGATCCTGATGGGGGCGCGCCGCCTGCCGGCCATCGTGCAGGCACTCCTCGCCGCCGGGCGCGCGGCCGACACGCCGGTCGCCCTCGTGCGCTGGGGCACGACCAGCGCGCAGGAGACCGTCGTGGGCCGGCTCGACGAGATCGCCGCGCTGCCGGCGGCGGTCGGGCTCGCCCCGCCGGTGGTCATCGTGGTCGGCGCGGTGGTCGCGCTGCGCGAGCGGCTGGCGTGGTTCGATGCCGGCGAGGCCGACCCGCCGGCGGGCGTCGAGTCTCAGCGGGCGCTGAGCTTGGCGATGAGGCCCTCGTAGGACGCGGTCTTGATGATCCGGCGGAACTGCGCGCGGTAGTGCTCGAGCAGGCTGGCGTGGTTGACCAGCACGTCGACCACGCGCCAGCGGCCGTCGCGGCGCACGAGCATGTAGTCGAGCTCCAGCTCGTGGCCGGGACCGCGGGGGATGCGCGTCTCCACGGTGGCCCGGTCGCGCTCGACCGACTCGCCGACGTACTGGATCGCCTCGCCCCGGACCGCTCGGAGCGCGACGATCTGCGTCTGCACCAGGCCGCCGAGCAGCCGCACGAACTCCTCCCGCTCGCTCTCGGTGCGGACGTCCCAGTGGGCGCCGAGCATCCGGTGGGCCATCTCGTTCCAGTCGAACATGCCGGCCGTCGCGTCACGGACCACGTCGGGCGATCCGCCGCCGCGCCGTCCCTCGAGGGTGCCGAAGACACGATCGACGTCGAGCTTGAGCTGCTCGGTGACCTCGCCGGCCGCCGCCGGCCGCGCGCTCGGCGCCAGCGAGACGGTGAGCAGGGCGCCGGCGAGAATGAACAGACGTTGACGACGTAGCACGGGGACCTCCAGGGGTGTTGGGAATGCGGGAGACGAACGTTATCGCCTTGAGGCTACACCCCGCGTCAACCCCGAGGGGTCAGGCGCGCGGCGTGTGGCGCCGGTGGTAGACGAGCGCGATCGCCGCGATCGGCACCGTCAGCCACAGCACGCCGCCGCCGACGCCGGCGGCGAGGCTGATCGCGAGGGCCCCGAGCCCGCCCGCCGCGGCGATCCAGAGCAGGGCGCCGGTCGTCGTCTCGGCGACCGCTCCCCAGCCGAAGCGCGCCGACACGGCGACGAGCAGCGCCCCCACGGTGTCGAGCGCCACGTCACGCGCCGAGCCGGTGCGATTGGCGAGCAGGGTCTGATGCGCCTCGTCCACGATCGCGACGGCGACGGCGATCGCCAGCGCCAGCCAGGCGGCGGTCGCCGGCCCGGCGACCCGGCTGTGCCGGAGCGCGCGGAGCCACAGCGCGGCCAGCACCGCGTACTCGGTGAGGTGCGCGCTCTTGCGCACGAGCCCGTGGACGACCTCGATCGCGTGCGGTGTCAGCCAGGGCAGGAGCCACTGCAGGAGCGGCGCGAAGACGCTGCCGGTGTTGTCGGCGCCGAACGGCGCGGAGGAGAGCGCGAGGACGACCGCCGTCCACACGATCGGCGGCAGCCAGGTGGCGAGCGGGCTCACCCTTTCATGATACAGTCGGGCCGATGCTCGGCGAGATCCTGGACGATCTGCTGATCTCCGCCTCGACCGGCCGCTGCATCACCGCCACCCGCCACTTTCCCGCGCGCCCCGCCGTGCTGGCGCCGTTCCCCGCCACGCTCGACGCCCGTCTCGCGGAGGCGCTGCGCGCGCGCGGGATCGAGCAGCTCTTCAGCCACCAGCTCCGGGTGTGGGAGCTCGTGGAGCAGGGCCGCCACGTCGTCGTCGTGACGCCGACGGCGTCGGGCAAGACGCTCTGCTACAACCTGCCGGCGCTGCAGGCGCTGATCGAGCAGCCGGAGGCGCGCATCCTCTACCTGTTCCCGACCAAGGCGCTCGCCCAGGACCAGCTCGCCGAGCTGGAGGCGCTCGCGAAGTCGCTCCCCGAGATGCGCATGTTCACCTACGACGGCGACACGCCGCAGGACGCGCGGCGGGCGGTGCGGGCGCGCGCCAACCTCGTGCTCACCAACCCCGACATGCTGCACTCGGGGATCCTGCCGCACCACACGAAATGGGCGACGCTCTTCCAGAACCTCCGCTACGTCGTGATCGACGAGCTCCATGCCTACCGCGGCGTCTTCGGCTCTCACCTCGCCAACGTGCTGCGTCGGCTGAAGCGCATCTGCGCGCACTACGGCTCGACGCCGCAGTTCATCATGGCGTCGGCGACGATCGCGAATCCGGGCGAGCTGGCGGGGCGCGTCACCGGCGAGCGGGTCGAGGAGGTCACCGAGAGCGGGGCGCCGACCGGCGAGAAGACCTTCGTCTGCTACAACCCGCCGGTGATCAACCCCGAGCTGGGCATCCGCGCCCCCTACCTCGGCGAGGCCGCCAAGCTGGCGATCCGTCTGCTGCGGGCGGAGGTGCCGACGATCGTCTTCGCGCAGAGCCGACTGTCGACCGAAGTCTTGTTGACCTCGATCAAGCAGGGCGTGGCCGACCGCGCCACCGGCGACGCCGGCATCGTGCGCGGCTATCGCGGCGGCTACCTGCCGAACCGCCGCCGCGCCATCGAGCGGGAGCTGCGCACCGGCGAGGCGCTCGGCGTCGTCTCCACCAACGCGCTGGAGCTCGGGGTGGACATCGGCCACCTCGACGCGGCCGTCCTCGCCGGCTATCCCGGCGCGATCGCCTCGCTGTGGCAGCAGGCCGGCCGGGCGGGGCGGAGGACGGGCGCCTCGGCGGCGATCCTCGTCGCCACCAGCGCGCCGCTCGACCAGTTCATGGTGACGCATCCCGACTACCTCTTCGGCACGCCGCCCGAGCACGCGCGCATCAACCCCGACAACCCGTTCATCCTCGTCAACCACCTCAAGTGCGCGGCCTTCGAGCTGCCGATCGCCGAGGACGAGCGCTTCGGCGAGGTGGACGTGCGCCGCGAGCTGGCCGCGCTGGAGGACGAGGGGCTGCTGCACCGGGCGGGGCCGCGCTACCACTGGGCGTCGGAGACCTACCCGGCCGACCACATCTCGCTGCGCACGGTCACCACCGACAACTTCCTGGTGATCGACACGACGTTCCGCGACGAGAAGCAGACGAAGAAGCGGCAGATCATCGCGGAGGTGGACTGGGGGAGCGCCTTCGCGACGATCCATCCGAAGGCGATCTACCTCGTCGAGAGCGAGCCGTACGAGGTGCAGGAGCTGCACTTCCGCGAGGACGAGGAGAAGGTCGCCTACGTCAAGCGCGTGAGCGTGGACTACTTCACCGACGCGATCAGCGCCAAGGGCGTGTGGATCCTCCGCCGGCTCGAGGGACGCCGGCACACCGGCTACCTGGCCGAGCAGGGCGAGGTCCTGGTGGCCGAGAAGGTGGTCGGCTTCAAGAAGATCAAGCTGGGGACGATGGAGAACGTCGGCTCCGGCGAGGTCGAGCTGCCCCAGCAGGAGAAGCAGACGACGAGCGTCTGGCTCACCGTGCCGCCGGAGACGCTCGACCGGATGAGCCGCTCGCGCGAGGAGCTCATCGACGGGCTGCGGGCGGTGACCTACCTGCTGCACCACCTGGCGCCGATCTTCCTGCTGTGCGACATCCGCGACCTCGGCTCCTGGCTCGGCGACACCACGCCGGCCGAGACCGGCGCCGTCGCGACGCGCGAGTCGGCCAAGCAGCGGCTCATGCAGGCCGAGCGCTTCAACCCGACCATCTATCTCTACGACGCCCACGCCGGCGGCATCGGCCTCGCCGAGCGGCTGTTCGAGATCCTGCCCGACCTGCTTCGCCGCGGCCGCGAGACGCTCGAGGCGTGCGGCTGCGTCGCCGGCTGTCCCTCGTGCGTCGGTCCCGTCAACGAGGTCGGCCGCCGCGCGAAGACCACGGCCGCCCGCCTGCTGGCCGCGCTCACCGCCTGACCGCGGGGATGTCGACCCTCGACGATCTCCGCCGGGTGATCCGGCGCATCGAGACCGCCCGGCCCCCGCGGCCGGCCGCCGAGCCGATCGAGCGCGTGGTGGACGGCGAGCTGCACGACACCGGCGAGGGCACGATCGTGCGCGTGCGGCGCGAGTATCCGCTCTCCCACCGCCACGGGGCGGAGCCGCTGGCCGACATGGTCACCGCTCCGCTCGCGCTGCTGGCGCGGGTTGCCCGGGCGGACGGCGCGGTGGACGCCGTCGACGGGCTGCTCTTCCTCGACACCGAGACCACGGGGCTGGCCGGCGGCACCGGCACCTACGCGTTTCTGGTGGGCGTCGCCCTCGTCGAGGGGGACCGGCTGGTCGTGCAGCAGCTCTTCATGCGCGACTTCGACGAGGAGCCGGCGCTGCTCGCCGCGCTGGAGCCGCTGCTCGCGCGCGCCCGCGCGCTGGTCACCTTCAACGGCGCCGGTTTCGACCTGCCGCTGCTGGAGACGCGGTTCGTGCTCGCGCGGCGCCGCTGGCCGTCGGCGATGCCGCACCTCGACCTGCTGCGGCCGGCCCGCCGGGTGTGGACCGGGTGGCTGCCCGACTGCCGCCTGCCCACGCTCGAGAGCGAGGTGCTGGGGCTGGCCCGCGAGGATGACGTGCCGGGCGCGCTGATCCCGCTCCTCTATTTCGACTACCTGCGCACGCGGCGGGCGGCGCCGCTGCGTCGCGTCTTCGACCACAACCGCGACGACGTGCTCTCGCTGGTCGCGCTGGTCGGCTGGTTCGCCCGCGCCCTGGCCGATCCCGGCTCCGTGCGGCCGGAGGAGATGGCCGGCCTCGGGCGGCTGTGGGAGCCGCTCGACCTCGAACGCAGCCTAAGCTGCTATCGCGCCGCGCTGGCGGCCGGCCTGGGCGAGCCGGTCGCGCAGTGGGCGCGCCTGCGGCTGGCGCTGTGGGACAAGCGCGCCGCCCGCTGGGACACGGCGTGCGCGCTGTGGGACGCGGCGCGCCGCCACGAGGCGTTCGACCCCCGGCCGTGGGAGGAGCTGGCGAAGTTCCAGGAGCACCGCGCGCGCGATCTTGCCGCGGCGCGCGCGATCGTGGAGGACGCGCTGGGGCTGGCGCGCGCCGCCGGCGCCGCGCCGCGGGTGGTGGACGCGTTCACCTACCGGCTGGCTCGGCTCGATCGCCGCCTCGTGCGCCTCGGCCTCGACCCCGCCGCCGCCCCCTGAGCGCGGCGCTCGCCGGTCAGCGCGCGGGGGTCAGCGCGGGCTTGCCGTCCAGGACCGCCAGGCAGTTGCGCACCGCCAGCATCGCCATGCCGATGCGGGTCTCGCCCGACGCGCTCGCGATGTGCGGGGCCAGCGTCACGTTGCGGAGCGGAAGCAGGCCGGGGTGGATCGTCGGCTCCTCCTCGAACACGTCGAGTCCGGCCCCGGCGATCCACCGCTCCGACAGCGCCCGGACGAGCGCCGCCTCGTCCACCACCGGCCCGCGGGCGGCGTTGACGAGCACGGCGGTCTTCTTCATCAGACGCAGCGTGCGCTCGTTGATGAGATGGCGCGTCGCCGGGCCGAGCAGCGTGTGCAGGGTCACGAAGTCGGACTCGCGCAGGAGCGTCTCCATGTCCACCGCCGTCGCGTGCAGCTCGCGCTCGGCGGCGGCGTCGGCGCGCACGGTGTCGTAGTAGAGCACCCGCATGTCGAACCCCGTCGCGCGGCGGGCGACCGCGCGGCCGATCCGCCCGAAGCCGACGATGCCGAGCGTCTTGCCGTGGATGTCGGCCCCCCACAGCAGGTCCCACTTCCACGCCGTCCACTGGCCCGAGCGCGCGTACTGATCGGCCTCGACCACCCGGCGGGCCGCGGCCATGAGCAGGGTGAACGCGAAGTCGGCGGTGGTCTCGGTGAGCACGTCGGGGGTGTTGGTGATCACGACGCCGCGGCGGGTCGCGGCCGCCACGTCGATGTTGTTGTAGCCGACCGCGACGTTGCAGACGACCTTCAGGCCGGGGGAGGCCAGCACCTCGTCGTCGATGGTGGAGATGATGTGGCAGATCAGGCCGTCCTTGCCGCGCAGGCGCCGGATCAGGTCGGCCTTGGACAAGGGCTGGTCGGTGTCGTTGTAGTCCACCGCGATCTCGGAGGGGATCGCCCGCCGGGCCTCCTCGGGCAAAACATTTGAAATGAATACACTTTTCGGCATCGTGACCCCCGGTGATTTTTCGCTTGATCCGGCCCGGAACGGCGGCTATATTAGCACTCGCTTTCGAGGAGTGCTAATAACTCCACTGAGCGCGGTGACCCCTCAAGGGCGCCGGCTCGGACCAGGCTCAAGGCCAGTGTCCACCACAACTCAAGGAGGCAGGGCGTCTATGAAGAAGATTCGTCCGCTGCACGACCGCATCCTCGTCAAGCGCGATGAGGAGGGCGAGGAGAAGATCGGCGGCATCATCATCCCCGACACCGCGAAGGAAAAGCCGCAGCGCGCCAAGGTCGTAGCCGTCGGCGCCGGCAAGATCGACGACAACGGCAAGCGCATCCCGCTCGACGTGAAGTCGGGCGACCGCATCCTCTTCGGCAAGTACTCCGGCAACGAGGTCAAGATCGACGGCGACGACTACCTGATCCTGCGCGAGGAAGACGTCCTCGCCATCCTCGAGTAACGACGACACCATCCATCCCCAGGAGGGAATTGATCCATGCCGAAGCAGCTCAAGTTCGAAGAGGACGCCCGGGCGAGCCTGCTCAAGGGCGTCAACATCCTGGCCGCGGCCGTGAAGGCCACGCTGGGGCCCAAGGGCCGCAACGTGGTCATCGACAAGAAGTTCGGCAGCCCGACGATCACCAAGGACGGCGTCACCGTCGCCAAGGAGATCGAGCTGAAGGACCCCTACGAGGACATGGGCGCCCAGATGCTGAAGGAGGTCGCCTCCAAGACCTCCGACATCGCGGGTGACGGCACCACCACCGCGACCGTGCTGGCCCAGGCCATCTTCCGCGAGGGGCTGCGCAACGTGACCGCCGGCGCCAATCCGATGGGGCTCAAGCGCGGCATCGAGCAGGCCGTCGAGGCGGTGACCGAGGAGCTGAAGAAGCTCAGCAAGTCGACCAAGGACAAGAAGGAGATCGCCCAGGTCGCCACGATCGCCTCGAACAACGACAAGACGATCGGCAGCCTGATCGCCGAGGCGATGGAGAAGGTCGGCAAGGACGGCGTGATCACCGTCGAGGAGTCCAAGTCGGCCGACACCGTGCTGGACGTGGTCGAGGGCATGCAGTTCGACCGCGGCTACCTGAGCCCGTACTTCGTGACCGACGCCGAGCGGATGGAGGTCGTCCTCGAGGACGCCATCGTGCTCATCCACGAAAAGAAGATCAGCGTGATGAAGGACATGCTGCCCCTGCTCGAGCAGGTGGCGCGGTCCGGCAAGCCGTTCCTGATCATCGCCGAGGACGTCGAGGGCGAGGCGCTGGCCACCCTGGTCGTCAACAAGCTGCGCGGCACGCTGCACACCTGCGCCGTCAAGGCGCCGGGCTTCGGCGACCGCCGCAAGGCCATGCTCGAGGACATCGCCACCCTCACCGGCGGCAAGGCGATCACCGAGGACCTCGGCATCAAGCTCGAGAACATCAAGCTCGAGGACCTCGGCAAGGCGAAGAAGGTGGTCGTGGACAAGGACAACACCACGATCGTCGAGGGCGCCGGCAAGTCGTCCACCATCGAGGGGCGCATCAAGCAGATCCGCGCCCAGATCGACGAGACGACGAGCGACTACGACCGCGAGAAGCTGCAGGAGCGGCTGGCCAAGCTGGCCGGCGGCGTGGCGGTGATCAAGGTCGGGGCCGCCACCGAGACGGCCATGAAGGAGAAGAAGGCCCGCGTCGAGGACGCGCTCAACGCGACCCGGGCGGCGGTCGAGGAGGGCATCGTGCCCGGCGGCGGCGTCGCGCTGCTGCGCTGCGCGAAGGCCATCGACGCCCTCAAGAAGCTCGACGGTGACGAGAAGGTGGGCGCCATGATCGTGCGGCGGGCGCTCGAGGAGCCCATCCGCCAGATCGTCGAGAACGCCGGCCTCGAGGGCAGCGTGATCGTCGAGAAGGTGAAGGCCGAGACGGTGCCGACCCGCGGCTACGACGCCGAGAGCATGGAGTACGTGGACATGATCCAGGCCGGCATCATCGACCCGGCCAAGGTCGAGCGGGTGGCCCTGCAGAACGCGGCGTCCATCGCCTCGCTGCTGCTGACCACCGAGGCGCTCATCACCGACATTCCGGAGGACAAGCCGTCGGGCGCGCCGGCGATGCCGCACGGCGACATGTACTAGGCGCTCGCGGTTCCAGCCCCTGCGATGCGGGGGCGCGGCCCGGGTCGGGAGACCGGCCCGGGCCGTATCTGTTTTCGGGCGTTGACGTTGCGGGTGCTATGGATGTCTGATACGGTAACGCTTCGCATCCAGGCAGCTCGTGGCCGATCGTGGTTCTGGGGAGGTGAGTGCACTGCGGCCCTATGAAATTCTGGTGATCGTCGACCCGCGCCCCACCGAGGAAGAGGTGGCCGCCCTGCTGACGCAGCTGGGCGAGCAGATCAAGACGCTGGGCGGCGAGGTCGTCAAGATGGAGAACTGGGGGAAGCGCCGGCTGGCGTACGACATCCGCAAGCAGCGGGAGGGGACGTACGCGGTCTTCGAGGTTTCTGCCGAGCCCGCCATGGTCAAGGAGTTCGAGCGGCAGCTCCGCCTCAACGAGAACGTGCTGCGCTTCCTCTCGACCCGGGTCCCGATTCGCAAGAAGGCTCGGCCGGCGAAAACTCAAGAGGTCCTTGAGGAGGTCGGTTGATGGCGAGCCTGAACAAAGTGCTCCTGATCGGCAACCTGACGCGCCCACCCGAGCTCCGGTACACCCCCAGCGGCACCGCGGTGGCGGATCTGCGACTGGCCGTGAACCGCAACTACTCCACCCAGAGCGGGGAGAAGCGCGAGGAGACGTGCTTCCTCACCGTGGTGGTGTGGGGCAAGCAGGCCGAGTCGTGCGGCGAGTACCTCGACAAGGGCAGCCAGGTCTTCGTCGAGGGCCGGCTGCAGACGCGCGACTGGGAGAGCAAGGACGGTCAGAAGCGCACCGCCACCGAGGTGGTGGCGGAGCGCGTTCAGTTCATGAGCCGCACCAAGGGCGCCGGCGCCGGGGCGCCGGCGGCGGTCCCGGCCGCGCCGGCCTTCGCCGAGGAGGCGAGTGGCGGCGGCGACGAGGACGTCCCGTTCTGACAGAGGAGGACTGAGCGATTCCGAGCGTGCAGAAGCCCATGAAGCGCCGCCGGTTCGGGCGGCGGAAGGTCTGCAAGTTCTGCGCTGACAAGGTGGATCTGGTGGACTACAAGGACGTCCGCCGGCTCCGCAGCCTGGTCACCGAGCGCGGCAAGATCATCCCGCGCCGCATCTCCGGCAGCTGCGCGCGGCACCAGCGCCAGCTCACCCACGCCATCAAGCGGGCGCGGACGGTGGCCCTGCTGCCGTACGTCTCCACCGAGTAGGGCCCGACCATGAAAGTCATCCTGCTGGACGACGTGGCCAAGGTCGGGCGCCGGGGCGAGGTCCGCGACGTCTCCGACGGCTACGCACGCAACTTCCTCATCCCCAAGAAGCTGGCGCTCAGCGCCAGCGCGGGGAACCTCAAGAACCTCGAGCACATCAAGCAGCAGGCCCACGCCAAGGCCGACCGGGTCAAGAGCGATGCCGAGACGCTGCGCGACCGCATCGAGGCGCTCAGCTACGAGGAGCGTCGCAACGCCTCCGAGGAAGGCAAGATGTTCGGCTCGGTCACCTCGCAGGACATCGCCGACTTCCTGGGCCGGCAGGGCGTCAAGGTCGAGCGCCGGCGCATCCATCTCGACGAGCCGATCAAGACCCTCGGCGAGACCCGCGTGCCCGTCCGGCTGCACGCCGACGTCACCGCGCACCTGAAAGTCTCCGTCGTCCGCGAATAGCCCCGACGCCGCCCGCGCGGCGTGATCGCCGACCCCCGGCGGACCACGGTCCTCGGGGGTCGTGGTCTTTATGCACTGCTTTCCACCGCCGTGCACACGTTCTCCACCGCGTTGTCCACGAAAACCGACGGATCACGGCGATTTTTTCTTGACGTGGGACGCGCAAAGGCGGAACGATCGGATTGCATGATCCTCACGGGGAGCGGGCGACGGTGAGCGCGCTGGAAGTGCCCTCCCGCATCCCCCCGCACAACCTCGACGCCGAGCGCGCCGTGCTCGGCGCCGTGCTGCTCGAGGGGCGCGAGGCGCTGCCGCGCGTGGTGGAGTCGCTCCGCGCGTCGGACTTCTACACCGAGACCCACCGCTCGATCTATCAGGCGATGCTCAGCCTGTTCGACCGGGGCGAGCCGATCGACGTCCTCACCCTCACCGAGGAGCTCCGCCGCACCGATCAGCTCACGCTGGCCGGCGGCCCCAACGCGCTGGCGCTCCTCGTCGAGCAGGGCTCGGTGGCGGCCTACCTCACGTCCTACACCGCGATCGTGCGCGACATGGCGGTGCTGCGCGAGCTGATCCAGACCTCGACGCACATCATCGCGCAGTCGTTCGACGCGAAGGAGGACGTCCAGACCCTGGTCGACGACGCCGAGCGGCGCATCTTCAGCCTGGCCGAGCGCCGGCTCGAGCGCAACGCGTTGCCGGTCAGCCGGATCCTCAAGAACACGTTCGAGTACATCGAGCAGCTGTACGAGCGCAAGGAGCACGTCACCGGCGTGGCGACCGGCTTCGAGAAGCTCGACTTCGACACCTCGGGGCTGCAGTCGTCGGACTTCATCATCATCGCCGGCCGCCCGAGCATGGGCAAGGCGCAGCCCCTCGACGCGCGGGTGAGAACGCTCGCCGGCTGGACGCGGATGGGGGATCTGCGGCTCGGTGACGAGCTCGCCTCGGTGGACGGCCGGCGCTCGCGGGTGCGCGGGATCTACCCGCAGGGCGTGAAGCCGATCTACCGGATCACGTTCTCCGACGGGCGCGCCGCCGAGTGCACCGCCGACCATCTGTGGCGTGTCCACTATCGCAGCTGGACGGAGCCCCGGACGCTGACGACCGAGAAGGTCGCGGCCATGCTGCGTCGGGCTCGCTACCGGCACCGGCTGTGGATCGACGCGCCCTCCGGCCAGCACGGCCACGGCGAGGCACTGCCGCTCGATCCGTGGCTCCTCGGCGCCCTGCTGGGCGACGGCACGCTGTCGGGCAGCAGCCTGATCTTCTCGACCGCCGAGGCGGAGATGCTCGAGCGGCTGCTCGAGCGGGCGGGGAGCGCGTATGCGCTGCGGGCGGCGGGTGGCTACGACTGGCGCGTCGTCCAGGCGGCCGGCGCTCACCGGCGCGGCATGGCCGGGGTGTCCCCCAACGGCCTCATGGAGTCGCTGCGGTCGCTCGGCCTGTGGGGCGTGCGCAGCGAGCAGAAATTCATCCCCGAGATCTACCTGAACGCCTCCCGGGACGCCCGGCTGGAGCTGCTGCGGGGCCTGATGGACACGGACGGCTGGGTCGAGCGCTGGGGCAGCACGCGCTTCTGCTCGACGAGCGAACGGCTGGCCCTGGGCGTCGTGGAGCTCGTGCGATCCCTGGGCGGCTGGTGCTCGGTGCGAAGGCGGCGGACGATCTATCGGAGCGGTGGAGTGAAGAAGATCGGTCGCCCCGCGTACGTCTGCAACATCCAGGCGGCCGACCCCGGCTCGATCGTCCGGCTCTCCGGCAAGTCCGCCCGCACCCTCGCCGTCCAGCGGCGGCGCCGGCGTCCGGTGTTCGTGTCCATCGAGCCGGTGCGGACCGCCGAGGCGCAGTGCATCGCGGTGACCCATCCGTCCGGCCTCTACGTCACCGACGATTACGTGGTGACCCACAACACGGCCTTCGCGCTGAACATCGCGCAGCACGCCGGGGTCACGCTGCGGCGCAAGGTGCTGGTGCTCAGCCTCGAGATGTCGGCGCAGCAGCTCGTCCAGCGCATGCTGTGCTCGGAGGCCAAGGTCGAGTCGCAGCTGGTCCGCACCGGCCGCCTGGCCCACTCGGACTGGAACAAGCTGACGACCGCCGCCGGCCGGCTGAGCGAGGCGACCATCTTCATCGACGACAGCCCGGCGCTGACCGCGCTGGAGGCGCGCGCCAAGGCGCGCCGCATGAAGGCCGAGCACGGGCTCGACCTGGTCGTCATCGACTACCTGCAGCTCATGCGCGGCCGCAGTGGGCAGGAGAATCGCCAGCAGGAGATCTCGGAGATCTCGCGCTCGCTCAAGGCCCTGGCCAAGGAGCTGAACATCCCGGTGGTCGCGCTGTCCCAGCTCTCGCGGGCGGTCGAGGCGCGCTCCCAGCGCGACTTCCGCCCCCAGCTGTCCGACCTTCGCGAATCCGGCGCGCTCGAGCAGGACGCCGACCTCATCCTGTTTCTCTATCGCCCGTCCGTGTACAAGGACGATCTCCCGCCCGAGCGGCAGAACATCGCCGAGATCATCATCGGCAAGCAGCGCAACGGCCCCATCGGCACGGTGGAGCTCGTCTTCCTCCCCCACTACGCCCGGTTCGAGAACCTGGCATCGACCGCGCGGCAGACCGGACCGTTCTAGTCGCTCCCGTCGTATCATTGGCCCCGTGCGTCTGCACACGCTGAAGCGCCTCTTCGTCGGCACGCCGCTGCCGACGGCGCAGTCCCGGCACGAGCGTCTCGACAAGGCCACCGCCCTGGCGACGTTCGCCTCCGACGCGCTGTCGTCGGTGGCCTACGCGACGGAGGAGATCCTCCTCGTGCTCGTCCTCGCCGGCGCCGTCGCGCTCAGCTACTCGCTGCCGATCGGCGTCGCCATCGCCGCCCTCGTCGCCATCGTGGTGAGCTCGTATCGCCAGACCATCCTGGCCTACCCGCAGGGGGGCGGCGCCTACATCGTGAGCAAGGACAACCTCGGCGTGCTGCCGGGGCTGGTGGCGGCGGCCGCGCTGCTGATCGACTACGTCCTCACGGTCGCGGTGAGCGCGGCGGCGGGCGTGGCGGCGATCACCTCGGCGGTGCCGTCGCTGTTTCCGTTCCGGGTGTGGCTGTGCGTGGTCGCGGTGGTCGCCGTCGCGGTCGCGAACCTGCGCGGCGTTCGCGAGTCCGGCAAGCTCTTCGCCGCGCCGACCTACCTCTTCGTCCTCAGCGTGGGCGGTCTGGTGGTATGGGGGGTGATCGGCGCGGTCTTCGGGCTGCTCCCCAAGGCGCCGTATCAGGCGCACCCCCCGGGGCTGGAGGGCGTGGGGCTGTTCCTCATCCTCCGCGCGTTCGCCTCCGGCTGCGCCGCGCTCACCGGGGTGGAGGCCGTGTCCGACGGCGTGCCGGCCTTCAAGGCTCCCGAGGCGCACAACGCCCGCGTCGTCCTCACGTGGCTGGGCGTCATCCTCATCGGGCTGTTCACCGGCATCACCTACCTCGCCTACGACCTCGGCATCATGCCCCGCGAGAGCGAGACGGTGGTGTCCCAGATCGCGCGCCACGTGTTCGGGACCGGGGTCGCGTACTACGAGATCCAGCTCGTGACCATGCTCATCCTCCTGCTGGCGGCCAACACCTCGTTCGCCGACTTCCCGCGGCTGTCGTTCTTCCTGGCCCGCGACCGGTTCATCCCGCGCCAGTTCGCGACCCAGGGCGATCGCCTGGTGTTCTCCAACGGCATCGTGATCCTGGGGGGGCTCGCCGTCGTGCTGCTGGTCGTCTTCGGCGGCGACACCCACGCGCTCATCCCGCTCTATGCGGTGGGCGTCTTCATCTCGTTCACGCTCTCGCAGGCCAGCATGGTGCGCCGCTGGGTGCGGCGGCGGGCGGAGGGGTGGTGGTGGCGCGTCTGGCTCAACGGCCTCGGCGCCCTCGTCACCGGGGTCGTCCTGGTGACGATCGCCACCACGAAGTTCTCCCACGGCGCGTGGATCGTCGTGCTGCTGATCCCCACCCTGGTCATGCTGTTCCTCGCGGTCCACCGCCACTACGACACGGTGGCCTCGCAGCTCTCGCTCGAGGACATCCCGCCGCCGCCGCCGCTGGACGGCACCATCCTGGTCCTGGTGGGCGACCTCCATCGCGGCGTGGTGCAGGCGCTCCAGTACGCGCAGTCGCTGTCGCCGACCGCCAAGGCGGTGTACGTGGAGGTCGATCCCGAGCGGACGCGTCGGCTGGAGGAGCGCTGGGGCAAGTGGGGGATGGGGGTGCCGCTCATCGTGCTGAACTCGCCCTACCGCTCGCTGCTGGGGCCGCTCATGGAGTACATCGACTCGCTCCAGCGGCAGCGCGGCGAGAACCACGTCGTCACGATCGTGCTGCCCGAGTTCCTCCCGGCGAAGTGGTGGCAGCAGCTCCTCCATAACCAGACCGCGCTGCTCATCAAGGGCCAGTTGCTGTTCCGCAAGAACGTCGTCGTCACCGACGTTCCCTACCATCTGAGGCGCTAGCCGGCGCGCGCGCCGGGGGCGGCCGGGCGGCGGGGTCGATCTGGTACACTTATGCGTCGCGTGACCTGCCGATGACGATCGTCCTGCACTCCGACGGCCCGCTCGATGTCGCCGCCACGCTCGGCCGGTACCGGGCGTGGGGCGAGGATCCCGTCAACGTCCTCGAGGGCGACGTCTTCCGCCGGGTGCTGCGCCGGGACGGCGCGCTCGTGCCGTACGAGGTGCGCTGGAGCGGCCCGGTCGAGGACGCGCGGCTGGCGATCCGGGTGGCGGGCGCCCGCGGGGCTGCCGTCGGCGAGGCCGTCGTCGCCGAGGTGCGGCGGCTCTTCGGTCTCGACTTCGACCTGCCGGGCTTCTACCGGATGGCCAAGGCCGACCCGGCGCTGGCGGCGCTGGTGGAGCCGCTTTACGGGATGCGGCCGACCCTGTCGCCGGCGCCCCTCGAGATGCTGGTGGGCTCGATCACCGCGCAGCAGGTGAACCTCTCGTTCGCCTTCGCGTGCCGCGCGCGGCTCGTGCGCCGCTACGGCACGCCGGTGACGGCGGGACGGGCCACCGTGTGGGCGTTCCCCGACGCGGCGGCGCTGGCGCGCGCCCGCGTGCGGGAGATGCGCGCGCTGAAATATTCCACGCGCAAGGCCGAGTACATCCGTGACCTCGCCCGCGTCGTGACGGCCGGGGCGCTGGACCTCGATGCGCTCGCCGCCGCCGACAACGGCACGGTGATCGGGCGGCTCACCGCGCTGCGGGGGCTCGGCCGCTGGACGGCGGACTGGTTCCTGGCGCGCTGCTGCGGGCGCGGCGACGTCTGTCCGGCCGGCGACCTCGCCGTGCGCAAGGCCTTCGACCATTACTATGGTCGCGGGCGCACGCTGAGCGAGGACGCCATCCGCCGGCGGGCGCAGGCGTGGGGGCCCTACCAGAACCTCGCGGTGCACTACCTCCTGGCCGGCATGCGGCTCGGCGCACGGCGGGCGGGCGGGGGCGGCTCGTGAAGGGCAAGCTCTCGATCCCCATCCTCGGCCAGGGCGATCCCAACCGTCCCAAGGACGTCCACCTGGTCGGGCGCTACGCGCTCGGCATCGACTGGAACGACGACCACGGCTCGATCTATCCGTTCGACCACCTCCGGCGCGCCTGCCCGTGCGGCGGCTGCGCGGACCTCGCCACGCCGGCGGCGGCCGCGACGTGGCCGCGCGAGCTGAAGAAGCTGGACACCGCCCTGCACGTCGTGTGGTCCGACGGCCACGAGAGCGTGCTGCCCTGGGGCGACCTGCGCGCGGCGTGCCGCTGCGCCGCCTGCACCGGCGGCCACTGATGGAGGAGCGTCGCAAGCGGCTCGCCCTGGCCGGCGTGATGCTCGCGATCTTCCTCGGCGCGATGGAATCCACCGTCGTCGCCACCGCGATGCCGCGCGTGGTGGCGAGCCTCGGCGGCCTCGAGATCTACTCGTGGGTGTTCTCCGGATTCCTGCTGACCTCCACCGTGACGATGCCCCTGTGGGGCCGCCTGTCCGACCTCTACGGCCGCCGGTCGGTCTTCCTCGGCGGCCTGACGATCTTCCTGGTGGGCTCGGCGCTGTCGGGCGCCGCCCAGGACATGACGCAGCTCATCGTGTTCCGGATGGTGCAGGGGCTCGGCGCCGGCTCGCTGATGCCGATCGGCATGACGATCGTCGGCGAGCTGTTCGCCCTCGAGCGGCGCGCGAAGATGCAGGGCTACATCTCGGGCGTGTGGGGCGTGGCCTCGCTCGTGGGCCCGCTGCTCGGCGGGCTGCTCGCCGACCACGCCTCGTGGCGCTGGGTCTTCTACATCAACCTGCCGTTCGGCGCCGTGGCGATGGCGCTGCTGGGCCGGGCGCTGGCCGACGCGCCGGCGGCCGGCCGGCGGCCGGTGATCGACTACACCGGGCTGGCGTTCTTCACGGCCGGCGTGTCCGCGCTCCTGGTCGGCGTGCTGGAAGCCGGCCGGGTCGGCGCGTGGACGGGCGCCGACGTGGTGGTCCCGCTCGTCATCGCGGCCGCCGCGCTGCCGGCCTTCCTGGCGGTCGAGCGCCGGGTGGCCGAGCCCATCGTGCCGCTGCGCCTGTTCGCCAATCGCGTGGTGCTGGCGGCGGCCGCCACCGGCTTCCTCGCCGGCATGGCGATGTTCGGCGCAATCTCGTTCGTGCCCCTGTTCTTGCAGGCGGTGAGCGGCATGTCGGCCACCGCGTCGGGAACCGTGCTGGTGCCGTTCGTGCTCGGCTGGGTGGGGATGTCCATCACGAGCGCACGGCTGGTCCTGCGCATCGGCTACCGCGTGGTGGTGGTGACGGGCATGGTCTGCCTCACCGGCGCGTTCCTGCTGCTCAGCCGCTGGTCGCCCGGGCTGACCACGCTGGCGGCGATGCGCGACGCGCTCGTCGGCGGCGTCGGGATGGGCCTCACGATGGTGCCGATGCTGATCGCCGTGCAGAGCAGCGTGGCGCGCGCCGATCTCGGCGCCGCCACCTCCATGATCCAGTTCTTCCGCACGGTCGGCGGCGCCATCGGCCTGGCCGTGATGGGGGCGGTGATGGCGTGGCGGCTCGGATCTGGCGTGAGCCGCGCCGAGGCGC
Source organism: Methylomirabilia bacterium (assembly GCA_041497115.1). Taxonomy (GTDB): domain Bacteria; phylum Methylomirabilota; class Methylomirabilia; order Rokubacteriales; family CSP1-6; genus AR5. The sequence continues at coordinate 22,794 of JBGQFW010000014.1, read as the reverse complement.
TGCACGACGTGTTCCTTACCGGTTTGGTGATCTGCGTCGCCGCCGTGCTGTCGGCGTTCCTCGTACCGCCCGGCCGCGCCCAGGACCTCGCGCGCGCGGAGATGCGCGGCGAGCCGACCCGCGTGGGAGGATAGCGTCATGGCCCCCGACCTGCCGCTGCTCGAGCGTCTGGCCCAGCTGCCGGCGGTGCCGGCGGCCGACGCGGCCGGTCTCGTCGAGAGCCTCGTCGAGCCGGGCGCCGATCCGGTCATCGGCCCGCTGTTCGCGAGGGACGACGAGGGCAACACCGTCGTCAATCCGCTGGTGCCCCTCGTCCTCGAGCACCTGCAGGCCAAGGAGGGCGCGACCTGTTACGGCGCGCTGCTGGAGGGGCTGACCGGCATCTGGAACGCGGCGGTGCGCGCGGCGGTGGTGGCGCGCCTGCGCGCCAGCGGCCTGCCGTCCGACGACCTGTTGCTGCGCCTGCAGAAGCTGTCGCCCACGCTCGGCCTCGCCTCCTCCACCGGCGAGAGCGCGCGCGAGTGGCTGGCCGACCCGTTCACCCAGGACGCGCTGCTCGTGCAGCAGTGCGTGGTGCGCCTGCTGTTCGCCCTGCGCGCGATGGCCGAGGCGCGCGGCGGCGAGCTCGTCACCCCCTCGTAACCCACGCGCGAAGCCGAAAGGATGACCCCCATGGCGGCGATACCTCAGCACGTCCGCGACCTGTTCGACAAGAAGGCCTTCGCCCACATCGCGACCGTCGGCGCCGACGGCACACCGCAGATCACCCCGGTGTGGATCGACTACGACGGCCAGCACATCCGCTTCAACACCGCCCGCGGCCGCGTGAAGACGCGGAACCTCGAGCGCAATCCCCGGGTCGCGCTGGCCGTGCAGGATCCCGAGAACCCGTACCGCTACGTGCAGGTGCGCGGGCGGGTGACCGAGATGACCGAGAAGGGGGCCGACGAGCACATCGACGCGCTGGCCAAGAAGTACCTCGGGAAGGACACGTACCCGAACCGCCGTCCCGGCGAGGTGCGGGTGACCGTGAAGATCACCCCCGAGACAATCCAGACGATGGGGTGATGCCGGCACGGTGATCCAGCTCGACGACGTCTCCAAGGGGTTCGGCGGCCAGGCGGTCTTCCGCGACGTCACCTGGCGTATCGCCGATCGCGAGCGCATCGGTCTGGTCGGCCCCAACGGCGCCGGCAAGACGACGCTCTGCCGCATCCTGGCCGGGCTCGAGGAGCCGGACACCGGGCAGGTGAGCCGGCCGCGCGCCGCCACCGTCGGCTATCTGCCCCAGGAGGCGGGCGGCACCGCCGCCGGCTCGGTGCTGGCCGAGGCGCTGAGCGGCTTCGAGGAGGTGTGGGCGCTCGAGCGCGAGATGGAGGACGTCGCGCGGGGGCTGGAGACGGCGCCGACCGAGCCCCTCACCGCGCGCTACGGCGACCTGCAGCACCGCTTCGAGGCGCTCGGCGGCTACCGGCTGGAGACCGCCGCGCGCACTATCCTGAGCGGCCTCGGCTTCCGGCCCGACGAGGTGCACCGTTCGCTCGCCGAGTTCTCCGGCGGCTGGCGGATGCGCGCTGCGCTGGCGCGGCTGCTGCTGCTGGCGCCGTCGCTGCTGCTCCTCGACGAGCCCACCAACCACCTCGATCTCGCCTCGCTCGCCTGGCTCGAGGATTTCCTCGCCCGCTACGACGGCACGGTGGTCGTCGTCTCGCACGACCGGTACTTCCTCAATCGCATGGTGACGTCCATCGCCGACCTCACCCCCGACGGCCTCGTCGTCTATCCGGGGAACTACGACGATTTCCTGGTCGAGCGCGAGGCGCGGCACCTGCTGCTCGAGGCGCGGGCGCGCAACCAGGCCAAGCGCATCGCCGAGGTCGAGCGGTTCATCGAGCGCTTCCGCTACCAGGCGACCAAGGCCCGCCAGGTGCAGAGCCGCATCAAGATGCTCGACCGCGTCGAGCGCATCGAGCTCCCGGGCGCCCGCCGCCAGGTCCACTTCGTGTTTCCCGAGCCGCCGCGCACCGGCCGGCGCGTCGCCGCACTGACCGGGGTGCGCAAGGCGTACGGCGACAACGTCGTCTACGCCGCCGTGGACTTCGCGGTCGAGCGCGGCGAGCGGGTGGCGCTGGTCGGCGACAACGGCGCCGGCAAGTCCACGCTGCTTAAGATGCTGGCCGGCGTGCTGCCGTGCGACCGCGGCGAGCGCGCGCTGGGCGCCCACGTGGCCGTGCACTACTACGCCCAGCACCAGCTCGACGCGCTCGACCCGGCGCGCACGGTGCTGGAGGAGATGGAGGCGGTGGCCCCCGAGGGCACCCACACGCGCCTGCGCACGATCCTCGGCGCTTTCCTGTTCTCGGGCGACAGCGTGGAGAAGAAGGTCGCGGTGCTGTCGGGCGGCGAGAAGGCGCGGCTGGCGCTGGCCCGCATGCTGGTGCGGCCGGCCGCGCTGCTGTGCCTGGACGAGCCGACGAACCACCTGGACCTCGTCTCGCGCGAGGTGCTCGAGGCCGCGCTGGCCGGCTTTCCCGGCACGATCGTGTTCATCTCGCACGACCGGTACTTCATCAACCGGATCGCCACCATTGTGATGGAGGTCGCGCACGGCACACTCACGCGCTATCCCGGCTCGTACGACGACTACCTCGACGCCAAAGCTCGCGGCGCGTCCGGCGATGCGACGGGCGCGGGGGGCGGGGGACCGGCTCGGCCTGCGATGAAGCACGTGTCCGAGCCGGCCCCCCGCGCCCCGCGCCCTCGGCTCGGCGGCGAGCACGGGCATCGTCGTGAGACGGTCGCCGGCGAGCCGACGCCCGCCCGGACCTCGCCGGCGAAGGCGCCGGCGCCGGTGGCGCGGATCATCAAGAAAGGGCCGGCGCCGGCGGTGCGCGAGCTGCGGCGGCGCGTGGAGGAGCTGGAGCGGCAGATCCACGCGCTCGAGCGCCGCATCGCGGAGATCGGCGCCATGCTGACCGATCCGCGGATGTATACCGACGGCGACCGGGTGCGCGCCGTGTCGCGCGAGCGCAAGGCGGCCGAGGAGCAGATGACCGGGCTGCTGCGCGAGTGGGAGAGCCTCTCCACCGAGCTGGCCGCGCATGAGTGAGTTCTACGCCCCGGTGGATCCCGACGAGCTGCGGCGCCAGCGCGCCAAGGCCCGCGAGCTGCGCGAGAGCCAGTGGTGGAAGCGGCGGGTCTCGAGCGGCGTCTGCTACTACTGCCGGCGGCCGGTCGGCCCGCGCGCGCTCACCATGGACCACATCGTGCCGCTCGGCCGCGGCGGCACCTCGATCCGCGGCAACGTCGTGCCCGCCTGCAAGGAATGCAACACGCGTAAGAAGAGCCTGCTGCCCATCGAATGGCAGGAGTACGTGGACGCGCTCGGCGCTCGCGCCGAGGAGTGAGCGGCGGCTCGCGACCGAGCGCGCCCGCGCCCGATCTACCGCGGGCCGCCGCGGGGCGGATGCATGTATCCCGCCGGGCTGGGCGAAACGTTGGACATTGACCGTTCGCACGCCGACCCGTTGAATGGCGGCGCTCGATCCGAGCGTGCCGTGCACCGTTCACCGAAGGAGGCGTCTCATGTCGCGCTTCGTCGCTCTCGTCGCCCTGTTCGTCACCGCCGCGCTCGCGGCGGCGCCGGCCGTCGTCGCCGCTGAGACCGTCAGCGCATCCACCCACGTCGGCAACGACAAGATCAACATCAACACCGCCGACGCGAAGGAGCTGATGAAGCTGAGCGGCGTCCATCACGGCCTGGCCGAGAAGATCGTGAAGTACCGCGAGGAGCACGGGCTCTTCCGCAAGGCGGAGGATCTGCGCAAGGTCGACGGCGTCGGCGGCGGCCTCTGGGAGAAGAACCGCGAGCGGATCGTCGTGAAGTGACATTCCGCGTCGGTTTTTCTTGGCCGCGCCGCGACGCTGATGTAGGATGACACGAAAGTCGGCCGGAGCGACAACAGCGCTCCATCAGCGTCCCCGTGGACAATCCCGTCCGCGGCCGACGTGGCCGAGCTCCGGGCCGGGAGTCGGCATCCGGTTCGGAGTCAGCGGAACCTGGGCCTGCGTGGCGCCCTTGCCGAGAATAGGAGGTGATCCAGCCGATGTGTTCCTCTACGGTGATCTGTGAGGTGGTCGCCTCCTAGGCAGGGTCCACGCTAGCTTCGGGTGGCGCGCCTGGGAGTCCAGGCACCACCGGCCCCGACGATCCCGCCTCACCAGCGGGGCGGCGCGACGCGCGAGTGACAAGCATCACGCGCCGCAGCCATCGTCGGGGCCTTTCATTTTCGGCGGACATGCTTCGAGTGCGAATCGAATCGGTGCGGAAGCCCGGGCCCGCGTGGCAGCGGGCCCGGGCGGAAGCGACAGAGGGGTTAGCTGACTTTCCTGACGTTCGCCGCCTGAAGACCCTTCGGGCCGCGGGTCACCTCGAACTCGACCTTGTCACCTTCGGCCAGGGACTTGAAACCCTGGGCCTGGATGGCGCTGTAGTGGACGAACACGTCCTCCCCGCCCTCCTGCGTGATGAACCCGTACCCCTTCGCATCGTTGAACCACTTGACCTGTCCCTGTGCCATCCTGCGACCTCTCTCTTCGGGGGTCTTCAGCCCCTGTGTGCTCCCGCCGTAATGGCGGGGTTACCTGCCGGGATTGGCAGGCAAACCGGCCCTGCTGGGCAAAAAAAAGCGCCGCGCGACCTGGGTTCGCGCAGCGTGTGTCTCGATCTCGTCAATCGTTCCGACTCCGTGTGGTACCAAAAACCGGCCCCAACATTTGCACGGACGCCCGGGGCAAGTCAACCCATTTCTAGGGGTCGCGTGACGGGGCGCGAGCCGTTCCGGGTGCCGAGCCAGCCGGGAATCGCCATCGAGAACCGCCCGGCGGTGCCGCCGGCCACGACGATGTGGATCTCCTCGACGGACGGGAACTTGGCGATCAGCGCGTCGGGCGCGGGGGGCGCCTTCGCGAAGCGCAGGTTGGTCCCCTCGCCGTGCTCGTCGTCGGGGAGCAGCGTGTGGTAGGGCACGCGGATCCGCTCGTGGAGATCGCGCGCCAGATCCTCGCGCGACCAGCCGTCGTCGGCGAACGTGCGCGCGTGCTCGGGGCCGATCACCAGCATCGTGTGCGAGTAGAGGGGAAAGTGCTTGCTGTTCCAGAGCCCGGCCATCGACCACCCGAGCGAGCCGCCCAGGCTCCGGGCGGTGCGGCTGGCGTGGTCGGAGATCCCGTGGGGCGCCTCGCCCGCGAAGAGCGTGACCGCGCTGTCGGAGACCGCCAGCCCGCGCGAGACGTGGTAGGGCGGCCACGGGCTCGCCTCCTCGTGCTCGGCGATGCAGTACGTGTAGCGCCCCGGGTGACCGAAGGTGGACATCGAGATCTCGCCCGGCTTCACGCCGCCGATGTTGATCATGAGCAGCCGCAGCGAGCGGCCGATGGTGGCGTTGGCCCGGTAGCCGGGACCGAACACGCCGAACGACGCGTTGAGCCCGATGCGCGCGCGGATCGGCCCGTTCACCACGATCAGCGGCGCCGAGAAGTGCGTGGAGGTCGCCACGCCGTGCAGGTTGAACACCGGATCGCACGCGCACTCGGCGGCGGCCAGCACGACCGGCAGGTAGTCGGGGCGGCAGCCGGCCATCACCGCGTTGATCGCGGCCTTCTCGACGGTGAGCCGCCCGTAGTTCGGCGGCATCTCGCCGAGCAGCTCCTCGGGGCCGCGCCCGGTGCCGGCGAGCATGCGCGTGACCCGCTCGCGCGTGGGCGGCACCACCGGCAGCCCGTCGGTGACGCCCCGCTCGAACCACGTCTCGAACTCGTCGGCGCTCATGACGGCCGCGATGATGCCACAGCCGGGCGTGACATTTGGACCTCACGCAGTGCCACCCTGGACGTCTTCCTGGGAGGTTCGCAGGCGCGCCGTCGGCGTCGGCCCCGCCCCGGCCGGCGCGCAGCCCCCTCGGGCGCCGGCCGGCGTCGGACCGCCGCTCGCGAAGATCAAAGAACCGGCCAAGCCGCTGAAAATCTGGTCCTTTTTCTGGGGAGGCCTCCGGGCGGGGCAGGCGAGCGAAGCCGAAGAGCAGGGGCTAAACGCCTGGAAAATTAGGGTTTTTGTTTTCGGGTGGCACGGACTGTGCTACTGTACGGACGCTTCGGGGAACGGGCTGAGAAATTTGAACCTCAACACGATGGAGCGCTGATGTTCTACAACCTGCTCGCCGGAATGTTCTCGAACGACCTCGCCGTGGATCTCGGCACCGCCAACACGCTGGTGTACGTGCGCGGCGAGGGCATCGTGCTCAACGAGCCGTCGATCGTGGCGATCCACCAGGCCGATCACTCGGTGCTCGCCGTCGGTCACGAGGCCAAGGCGATGCTCGGGCGCACGCCGGGCAACATCGTCGCGATCCGCCCGCTGAAGGACGGCGTCATCGCCGACTTCGACGTCACCGAGAAGATGCTCCATTACTTCATCTCCAAGGTGCACCGGCGCCGCACGCTGGTGCGGCCGCGCATCGTCATCGGGGTGCCGTCGGGGATCACGCAGGTCGAGAAGCGCGCCGTGCGCGACTCGGCGATGCAGGCGGGCGCCCGCGAGGTCTATCTGATCGAGGAGCCGATGGCGGCGGCCATTGGCGCCGGCCTGCCGATCGAGGAGCCGGGCGGCAACATGATCGTGGACATCGGCGGCGGCACCACCGAGGTCGCCGTCATCTCGCTGTCCGGCATCGTCTACGCGAAGTCGGTGCGCATCGCCGGCGACGAGATGGACGAGGCGATCGTGCAGTACATCAAGAAGCACTACAACCTCCTGGTGGGCGAGCGGCGTGCCGAGGAGATCAAGATGACGCTCGGCTCGGCGTACCCGATGGGCGGCGATCGGCGGACGATGGAGGTCAAGGGCCGCGATCTCATCGACGGCATCCCCAAGACCATCGTCATCACCGACGAGGAGATCCGGGAGGCCCTGCGCGAGCCCGTCATGACGATCGTCGAGACGGTCCGCACGTGCCTGGAGCGGACGCCGCCCGAGCTCGCCGCCGACATTGTGGACAAGGGCATCGTGCTCACGGGGGGCGGGGCGTTGCTGCGCGGCCTCGATCACCTGCTGCGGCAGGAGACGAATCTGCCGGTCACCCAGGGCGAGGATCCGCTCTCCTGCGTGGCGCTGGGAACCGGCAAGGTGCTCGACGAGCTGGACCTGCTCAAGAAAGTGGCCATCCCGGCCTGAACCGTTCGTCGGGGGGTCGACGGTGAAGATTCGCGCGTTCGTCCTGCTCGGTGTCGTGGCGGCCGTCTGCCTGCTGCTGCTGACGCTGCAGATGCGCGGTCACATCGCCGGCGCCTCCGACGCCGTCGCCGTCGTCACCACCCCGATCCAGAGCGTGCTGGCGCGCGTCAACCGCGCCGCCGTGGGCGTGTGGTCCACCTACCGCGACTGGAAGAACGTGCGCGCCGAGAACCGCCGGCTCCGCGATGAATCCCGGCGGCTGCGCGTGGACGCGCTGCGCGTGACCGAGACCGTCGACGAGAACCAGCGGTTGCGCCGGCTGCTCGCGCTGAAGGAGGCGATGCCGCTGACCACGCTGTCGGGCGAGGTCATCGCCCGCGAGTGGGGCGGCTGGGTGCGCTCGCTCACCGTCAATCGCGGCCGCGCCGATCGCGTCAGGCGGCTCACCGCCGTCATCGCCCCCGACGGGCTCATCGGCCGCGTGGTGGACGTGCGGCCGGGGGCCTCGATCGTGCAGGTCCTCACCGATCCCACCTCGACGGTCGGCGCCCACGCCGTGCGCACGCGCACGCAGGGCATCGTCGAGGGCGAGCCCCGCGGCACCCTGCGGTTCAAGTACATGGCGCGCGACGGCAGCGGCATCGCGGTCGGCGACCTCATCGTCACCTCGGGCGCCGGCGGGCTGTTCCCGCGCGGGCTCCCGGTCGGCCGGGTGCGCGCCATCGACGACCGCGGCTCCGCGCTCTTCCATTACGCGCAGCTCACGCCGGCGGTGGACTTCGCGCGCATCGACGAGGTGCTGCTGATCGTCGGCGAGGGGACCAACGACGTGGCCGCCCTCTTCCCGCTCGCCGTGAACTGATGCGGACCTTCCTGGCGGTGGCGATCTTCGGCGGCGGCATCGCCCACGCCACCCTCGGTCCGGCGCTGCGTATCGCCGACGTCGCCCCTGACATCCCGCTCATCGTCGTGGTGCTGCTCGCGCTGCGGCGCGGCCCCGAGTTCGGCTGCGGCGCCGGCTTCCTGGCCGGGCTGCTGCAGGACGCCGCCGCCGGGGGCCTGCTCGGCGTGCAGGCGCTGACCAAGGCGCTGATCGGCTTCCTCATCGGCGCCGCCGGCGGCCGCCTCCGGGTGGGCCAGCCGCTCGTGCAGGTGCCGGGGCTCGTGCTGCTGACGGTGGCCGAGGGGCTGGCCCGGTTCGCGCTGCTCAAGGTCTTCCACTTCCCGGCGCCGTTCGGCGAGCTGATGACCTATGTCGTGCTGCCCCAGGCGCTCTACAACGGCTTCCTCGGCGCCGCCCTCGTTCTCGCGCTGACGTGGGTCGAGACCGCGCGCGAGCGCGCCTCGTGATGGCTGTGCGAGCCGCAGCCGCAGGCGAGGCGAGCCTGTGAACGGTCCCCGCCTCGGCTACCTGGGCCGCTCGATGCCCGGGCGGCCGGACCCGGGGCGCCGCCGGGTCATCGCGATGGCCGGCCTGGTGACGGTCGCCCTGGTGGTCATCGTCTGCCAGCTCTGGTACCTGCAAGTCCTCGAGGGCGGGCGGTTCCAGGAGGCGTCCGAGAAGAATCGCATCCGGGTGCGGCCCATCGCGGCGCCGCGCGGCATCCTCTTCGATCGCAACGGCCTGCCCCTCGTGGACAACCGGCCGACCTTCACGCTCTCGCTGATCCCGCGCGAGCTCGACCGCGACGCCGGCGCCCGCGACGCCACGCTGGGGCGGCTGGCCGCGCTGATGCAGATCCCGTTCGCCGAGCTCCAGGACGCGGTGGCGCGCGTGTCACCCGATTCGATCCTGCCGGTCCGGGTCCGGCGCGGCCTCAGCATGAACGACGTCGCCAAGGTGGAGGAGTGGAAGCTCGAGCTGCCGGGCGTGATCGTCGAGGTCGAGCCGCAGCGTGCGTATCCGACCAGCCGCTTCGCCGCCCACCTCCTCGGCTACGTGCGCGAGGTCAGCGACGAGCAGCTGCGGCAGGGACGCTATCGCCGGGGCGACATGGTGGGCCAGACCGGCCTCGAGCGGCTGCTCGACGAGTACCTGCGCGGCAAGGACGGCGGCGAGCGCATCGAGGTGGACGCGATGGGCCGGCAGATCCGCCTCATCCAGTCCACCGAGCCGAACCCGGGCGCGCAGGTCGTCACGACCGTGGACCGCCGTCTTCAGGAGGCCGCCGAGCGGGCGATGGAGGGCAAGGCCGGCGCGGTGGTGGTGATGGATCCGCGCAACGGCGACATCCTCGCCATGGTCTCCACGCCGGCGTTCGAGATCGACCGCTTCACCGGCACCATCGATCGCAACGCCTGGCTGCGCGTCGTGCAGGATCCCAATCACCCGCTGCTGAACCGGACGATCCAGTCGCAGTACCCGCCCGGCTCCATCTTCAAGATGGTCGTGGCGGCGGCCGGCCTGCAGGAGGGCACCCTCGCGCCGACGGACCGCGTGCACTGCACGGGCGAGTTCCATCTCGGCGCGTGGACGTTCCACGACTGGAAGAAGGAAGGGCACGGCAGCGTGGATCTCATGAAGGGGATCCGCGACTCCTGCGACGTGTACTTCTACACCGCCGGCCTCAAGGTCGGCGCGCCGGCGATCGCCAAGTGGGCCATCGCCTTCGGCTTCGCCGCGCCCACCGGCATCGACTTCGGCGGCGAGAAGCCCGGGCTGATTCCGCAGCCGCGGATGTCCCGGCGGGGCCGCGCCGCCCCCTGGCACGCCGGCGAGACCGTGAACATGGCCATCGGCCAGGGCGCGGTGCTGGTGACGCCCATGCAGGTGGCGCGCTTCATGGCCGCCTTCGCCAACGGCGGCGTGCTGTGGAAGCCGCGGCTGGTGCAGCGCATCGAGCGCCCGGACAAGGGCGTGGTGTGGGGCGACGTCGGCGGTGTCACCGGCCACGTCGAGCTCTCCCCGATGGTGTGGGCGTTCCTCCGCCAGGCGTTGTGGGCGGTCGTCAACGACGGCGGGACCGGCGCGGCGGCCCGCATTCCCGGCCTCGACGTCGCCGGCAAGACGGGCACCGCCCAGACGGTCGCCAACTCGAAGTCGGAGAAGGGGCAGGACCACGCTTGGTTCGCCGCCTTCGCGCCGGTGAAGGATCCCGAGGTGGTGGTGGTCGTGCTCGTCGAGCGCGGCGGTCATGGCGGCGCGACGGCCGCGCCGATCGCCCGCGAGATCCTCAAGGCGAAGTTCCTCGAGAAGGTCGCGGCGGTGGAGCTCCCGCAATGACGCTGATGGGCGGCATCGACCGGCGGCTCCTGCAGAACGTGGACTGGCCGCTGCTCGGCGCCACCCTCGGCCTGGTGGTCCTCAGCGCCTCGACGCTGGCCACGCTCAACGTCGGGCGCGCCGGCGGCGGCGTGGCGCTCCGGCAGATCGCCTGGTTCGGGCTCGGCGTCATCGCGCTGCTGGTCATGGCCAGCATCGACTATCGCCGTCTCGTGCGGGCGGCCCCGCTCCTCTACCTCGCCGGCCTCGGCGCCCTGGTCGCGGTGGCCGCGCTGGGACGCACGGTGTCGGGCGCGCGGCGGTGGCTCCTGGTGGGGCCCGTCTCGGTGCAGCCCTCCGAGCTCTTCAAGCTCTGCTTCGTGCTGATGGTGGTGTGGCTGCTGTCCACGCGCTGGGCCCAGCCGGTCGGCAAGACCATCCTGGTGCTGGCGGCGCCGCTGGCGATCGTGCCGGCGATCCTGATCCTCCGGCAGCCCGACCTCGGCACCGCCGTGCTGTTGTTTCCCGTACTGATAGCCCTGCTGATCGCCGCCGGGATGCGGCTGCGGATCCTGGGAGGACTCGTCCTCACCGGGCTCGCCGCGACCCCCCTGGTGTGGCTCGTGCTGAAGGACTATCAACGGGACCGGATTCTGGTGTTCCTGGACCCGGTCCGCGATCCCCTCGGGAGAGCGTACAACGTGATCCAGGCCAAGATCGCGATTGGCTCGGGACAGCTCCTGGGCAAGGGCGTGGCCGGCGCGACGCAGAGCCGGCTCGCCTTTCTCCCGGAGCGCCATACGGATTTCATCTTCGCCGTATTCGCCGAGACGTGGGGCTTCGTCGGTTGCCTCGTGCTGCTCACCTGCTATGCGCTGCTCCTGCTCCGCGGATTCGACATCGCGGCCTCGACGCGCGAGCCGGTGGGACGGCTGGTCGCCCTGGGCATCACCGCGCTGGTGTCCACCCAGGTGCTGATCAACGTGGGCATGGTCACGGGGCTGATCCCCGTGGTCGGGATCCCGCTGCCGTTCATGAGCTACGGCGGCTCCTCGATGGTCGTCTCCATGATGGCCCTGGGGCTCCTCCTCTCGGTACGGATGCGGCAGTTCCAATGAGGTGCTGCCGTGAGCAAACGCATCGTCGTCAACGTCGGCCTGCTCGAAACGCGCGTCGCGGTCCAGGAGGGTAACCTCCTCACCGAGCTGTACCTCGAGCGCCACCGTCGCCGCTCCATCGTGGGCAGCGTCTACAAGGGCACGGTGACCAACGTCCTGCCGGGGATGCAGGCGGCGTTCGTGGACATCGGGCTCGCCAAGGACGCCTTTCTGTACGCGGGCGACTACACCGCCAACGTCGGCCCCGAGGAGGCCGGCGACGACGAAGTCGACGCCGATCTCGATCCCGACGAGGAGCCCCGCCGCGAGGCCACCCGGCCCATCGCCGAGATGCTCAGCCGGGGCCAGCCGGTGCTGGTCCAGGTGTCCAAGGAGTCGCTCGGCACCAAGGGCGCCCGCACCACGTCGTTCATCTCGCTGCCCGGCCGCTACGTCGTCTACATGCCGCAGGCCAGCCACGTCGGCGTCTCCCGCCGCATCCGCGACGAGCACGAGCGCGAGCGGCTGCGGGAGACGCTGCGGAGCCTGCCGCTGCCCCCCGGCGGCTTCATCCTCCGGACGAACGCCGAGGGGAAGGGGCAGGCCGAGTTCGCGCAGGACGTCGAGTTCCTCGGCCGGCTGTGGGCGCAGATCCAGGCGCGCTTCGAGCAGGCCCAGCCGCCGGCGGTGCTGCACGAGGAGATGGACCTCACGTTCCGCGTCGTGCGCGACCTCCTCTCGCCCGAGGTGGACGAGTTCGTGGTGGACGACCGGGCCGGGTGGGACAAGTGTCTGGGCTACGTGCGCGCGCTGGTCCCGTCGCTGGAGGCGCGGGTGCAGCTCTACACCGAGCGGGCGCCGGTCTTCGACCACTTCGGCGTCGAGAAGGACATCGAGAAGGCCCTGCGGCGGCGCGTGTGGCTGAAGTCGGGCGGCTACATCGTCATCGACCACACCGAGGCGCTCGTCTCCATCGACGTCAACACCGGCAAGTACGTCGGCAAGCGCGACTTCGAGCAGACCGTGCTCAAGATCAATCTGGAGGCCGTCAACGAGGTGGTGCGGCAGATCCGGCTGCGCGACCTCGGCGGCATCATCATCATCGACTTCATCGACATGGAGATCCTCGACCACCGCGAGCAGGTGTACAAGGCCCTCACGCGCGCGCTGGTGGAGGACAAGGCCCGCACCAACGTGCTGGAGATCTCCGAGCTGGGGCTGGTGGAGATGACGCGCAAGCGCGTGCGCCAGGACCTGCGCGCGCTCCTCACCCAGCACTGTCCGACCTGCCGGGGCACCGGCGTGGTGAAGTCGGACGAGACGCTGGCGATCGAGATCTACCGCGCGATCCAGGCCAAGGCCGCCGCCGAGGCGCCGGCCGGCGAGGGGCGCGAGATCGTGGCCCGCATCCATCCCGACGTGGCCGCGTGGATCGAGCGCGAGGGACGGGGGGATCTCGAGCGGCTGCAGGCCGGGCTCGAGGTGAAGATCAGCGTGCAGGCGGGGTCGGGGCAGGGGCCGCGCGAGGAGTACGAGCTGCGCGTGCGCTGAGCGCGCCGGCGCGTGCTAGCATCCCGCCACCATGGCCCGCACGCCGCCCTCGCGCGTCAGCGCCGCCAAGGTCCTGAACGACCTGCGGCTGGCCGCGCGCCGGGGTGACCGCCAGGCGCTCTCGCTCGCGCTCGATCAGATGCGCACGCTCGCGCACTCGCCGAAGTACTGGGAGCGCTACCTCGGCCTCCTGCGCAACCCGCTGGCCCGCCTCGTGGACCTGCTGGTGATCAAGCAGGGCGAGCGCATCGCGCACCAGAAGGGGTGGAAGCTGCCGCGCCCGGCAACCGCGCCCGCCGCCCGGCCCCGGTCCGGCGCCAGGAAGGCGGCCCGCCGCCGCGGCGCCGCCGGCCCGCCGGGCGCCGTCCAGCCCTCGCTGTTCGAGTGACCCGCACGCTCGTCGTCGTCAACCCGGCGGCGGGCGGCGGCCGCACCGAGCGCCTCTGGCCCGGCCTGCGCGACGAGCTGCGCCGGCTCGGTCTCGTCTTCGAGTGGGCGCCGACGCCGGGCCCGGGCGGGGCCACCGATCTCGCCCGGGCCGGCGCCGAGGCGGGCGCGGGGCTGATCGTCGCGGTCGGCGGCGACGGCACCCTCAACGAGGTCGTCAACGGCGCGGTCGGGGAGGACCGGCCCCGCCCGACCGTCGGCGCCATCCTCACCGGACGCGGCCGCGACGCCGCCCGCAACCTCGCGCTGGCCGCCGACCCGCGCGTCGCCGCGCGCCGGCTCGTGGACGGCGCCGACGTCGGCGTGGATCTCGTGCGCGCGCAGTGGCCGGGCGGCGCGCGCCGGTGGGTCGTCGGCGCGGCGGGCGCCGGCTTCGACGCCGCCGTGGCCGCCCGCGCCGCCCGCGGAGGCGGGCGCGGCACGCTGCCGTACCTGGCCGCCGTGCTGGCCACCCTCTCGGCGCACGCGCCGGTGAGCGCCTGGATCGACGCCGACGGCGAGCGCGTCTGGTCGGGGCCGCTGACCGCCGCCGTGGTGGCCAACGGCGCCCACTACGGCGGCGGCATGAAGATCGCGCCGGCCGCCGATCCGGCCGACGGGCGTCTCGATCTCGTCGTGCTCGGCGACCTCGGACGGCTCGAGCTGCTCCGCTGGCTGCCGACGGTCTACCGGGGCGGCCACCTGGCCAATCCCAAGGTGGTGACGCGGACCGCGCGCCACGTGACGCTGGGCGCGGCGCGGCCGCTGCCGACGCACGTGGACGGTGAGCCGACGGCCGACACGCCGGTCGCCTTCACGCTGAGCCCCGGCGCCCTCCGCCTGCGCCGCTGACCACCCGGCTTCGGCCCATTGACACGGGTCCGGCCGGGAGGGACACTACCCCCAGGGGGTATTAGGCGTGCTCAACGGGGACAGCCGGGCCAAGGCGCTGGGGCGTCTGCGCCGCATCGAGGGGCAGGTGCAGGGGCTGCAGCGCATGATCGACAACGACGCCTACTGCGTGGACGTCCTGCTCCAGATCTCGGCGGTGCAGGGGGCGCTCGAGCAGGTGCAGAAGCTCCTCCTCGGCCGGCACATCGAGTCGTGCGTGACCGACGCGATCCGCTCGGGCTCCAAGTCCGATCGCCAGCAGAAGATCGAGGAGCTGCTCGACGTGTTCGCGCGCTTCGGAGGCAAGTGATGGCGGCCGAGCGGCTCACCCTCCCGGTGCGCGGCATGCACTGCGCGGCGTGCGTCGGCAAGGTCGAGCGGGCGCTGGGCGGCGTGCCCGGCGTGGAGACGGCGGCGGTGAACCTCGCCACCGAGCAGGCGACGATCGCCTTCGACCCCGCGCGCACCGGGGTCCCGGCGCTCCAGCAGGCGGTGGCGGCGGCCGGGTACGAGCTGGCGGCGGCGCCGGTGGAGCGCGGCGGCGAGGCGGAGGACCGCGAGCGTCGGGCGCGCGCCGAGGAGCAGCGCCGGCTGCGCCGCCGGGTCGTCGTCGGCGCGCTGCTGTCGGCGCCCGTCCTCGTCGGCGGCATGCCCGATCTCTTCCCGTGGGCGCCCGCCCGGCTCGCCGACCCGTGGCTGCAGCTCGTGCTGGCCACGCCCGTGCAGTTCTGGGTCGGCAGCGACTTCCACATCGGCTTCCTGCGCGACCTGCGCCACCGCAGCGCCAGCATGTCCACGCTGGTGTCGCTCGGCACCAGCGCGGCCTATCTCTTCAGCGTGGCGGTGACGGTGTGGCCGCACGTCTTCCACGCCGCCGACGCCATGACGTACTACGAGACCGCCGCGGTCGTCATCACGCTGGTGGTGCTGGGGCGCTGGCTGGAGGCGCGCGCGCGCGGCCGCACCTCGGAGGCGATCCGGCGGCTCGTCGGTCTGGCGCCGCGCACCGCCCGCGTGCTGCGCGCCGGTGGCGAGGTGGACGTGCCGACCGCGGAGGTCGTCGTCGGCGACGTCATCCGCATCCGCCCCGGCGAGCGCATCCCGGTGGACGGTGCGGTCACCGAGGGCGGCTCGACGGTGGACGAGTCCATGCTGACCGGCGAGAGCCTGCCGGTGGACAAGGCGCCCGGCGCGACCGTGTTCGGGGGCACCGTGAACCGCACGGGCAGCCTCGTGTTCCGCGCGACCCGCGTCGGCAGCGAGACCACGCTGGCCCGCATCGTCAAGCTGGTCGAGGACGCGCAGGGGTCGCGCGCGCCCATCCAGCGCCTCGCCGATCGCGTGGCCGCGGTGTTCGTGCCGGTGGTGCTCGTCATCGCCGCCCTCACGTTCGGCGCCTGGTGGCTGCTGGGGCCGGCGCCGGCGCTCGTCCACGCGCTCACCAGCGCGGTCGCCGTCCTGGTCATCGCCTGCCCGTGCGCCATGGGGCTGGCGACGCCGACGGCGATCATGGTGGCGACGGGCCGCGGCGCCGAGCACGGCGTGCTCATCCGCAGCGCGGCCGCGCTGGAGACGCTGCACCGCGTGGACACGCTCGTCTTCGACAAGACCGGCACGCTCACCGTCGGCCGGCCGGTCGTCACCGACGTCGTCCCGGCGCCCGGCGCCGCGGAGGGCGAGATCCTCGCCCTCGCCGCGGCGGTCGAGCAGGGGTCCGAGCACCCGATCGGCGAGGCGATCGTCACGCGCGCCAAGGAGCTGGGGCTGGCGCTGCCGCCCGTCGCCGAGTTCGTCACCGTACCCGGGCAGGGGGTGGACGCGATGGCGGCCGACGGGCGGGTGCTGCTCGGCAACCGAACGATGATGGACGCACGCGGCGTCGAGGTGGACGCGCTGGCGCCGCGGGCGATCGCGCTGGCCGAGGGCGGTAAGACGGTTGTCTACCTCGCGTTCGCCGGCCGCGCGCTCGGCCTCGTCGCGGTCGCCGACGTGCTGAAGCCGGAGGCGGCCGCCACGGTGGCGGCGCTGCGGGCGGCGGGGGTGACGGTCGCGATGCTGACCGGTGACCACCGCGCGACGGCGGCGGCGATCGCGCGGCAGGCGGGCATCGAGCGCGTGCTGGCCGAGGTGGTGCCGGAGGCCAAAGCGGCCGAGGTCAGGACGCTGCAGGCCGAGGGGCGCCGGGTGGCGATGGTCGGTGACGGCATCAACGACGCGCCGGCGCTGGCCCAGGCCGACGTCGGCATCGCGATGGGCTCGGGCACCGACGTGGCCATCGAGGCCGCCGACGTGACGCTCATGCGCGGCGACCTCGGCGGCGTGGTGGCCGCCCTCGACCTCTCGCGCCGCACGATCCGGATCGTGAAGGAGAACCTGGCGTGGGCGTTCGGCTACAACATCGTCCTCATTCCCGTCGCCGCCGGCCTGCTCTACCCGGTGTGGGGCGTGCTCCTCTCGCCGATCCTGGCCGGCGCGGCGATGGCGTTCTCGTCGGTGTCGGTGGTGACCAACAGTCTGCGACTCAAGCGCTGGAGGCCCGATCATGGCCGTTGATCCCGTGTGCAAGATGCAGGTGGAGCCCGCCCGCGCGGCGGCGCAGTCGGCGTACAAGGGGGAGACCTATTACTTCTGCGCGGTCGGGTGCAAGCAGAAGTTCGACCGCGAGCCCGAGAAGTACCTGGCGGGGGCGAGCGGCGCGATGGGCCGTTGATGCTGGCTCCGCCGCTGCTGGCGGGGCGCGACCGCTACGAGCGGCGGATGCACGGCTGGGTCGACAACTCCCACGAGGACGCGTTCACCCACACCGTGCGGCTGGCCGACGACGACCGCGCGCTCGAGGTCGTCGTCGTGGGGCTGCCGTCGCCGACCTACGCGATCCGCGCGGCGTGCCTCACCCCGCTGGGCGGGCGCATCGACCCGGCGGTGGCCGAGGGGCTCGCGCAGTTAGCCGGCACGGCCATGACCGGTGGGCTCACGCGCCGCACCGCCGAGATGGTGGGCAGTGGCGAGGGCGGAGCGCTGGCAGTGGACGCGATGGTCGAGGTGGCGCGGCTGGCTCGGCAAGTCGCGAAGCTGCCGCGCGCGGCGGCCGAGCGCGCCGCCGGGGGCGATCCGCTGGAGTGCTGGAACCTCGACACGACCGGCTGGGTGGACCTGCCCAACTCCTGCTTCACCTACAGCGCGGCCGGCCGCGCGCTCTTCGGCACCCGCCCGATCGCCTCGCCGATGGTGCCGGACCTCTACAGCCCGCGGCCGGGCCAGCCCAGGGTCTTCGAGCGGCGCAAGGTCGCGCGGCTCGAGCGCGCCGGCGGGCGGCTGCGGCTGTTCCACTCGATGCACGACAACGTCCACGGCTTCGAGGTCACCTATGAGCTCGACGCCGCCACCGGTCGCATCGTCCGGGCCGAGCACGTGACGCCGCGACTGCCCTACATGGGCGTCTGCTCCGAGCCGCAGCGCCGGATCGCCGCGATGGTGGGTGAGACCGCCGACGCCGGCCTGCGCCGGCGCATCCGGGCGACGCTCGGCGGCGAGTCGGGGTGCGCCCAGCTCTACGACCTCACCGCCGACGCGCTGAAGCTGCTGGGCTGATCGGCGCGCCTACCGCCACGCGTCGAGGTAGCGCTCGGGGGGCAGCGCGTCGAGGCCGACCGACGCGGGCGCGCGGCCGGCGAACGCGGCGCGGGGCGCCAGCCCCACCAGCTCGGCGCGCTCGACGTCCACCCCGTGCCGGCGCGCCTCGGCGCTCACCCGATCGAACGCCGCCGGGATCGGCGTGACGCGGTAGTCGAGCAGGTTCAGCGAGACCTGCGCGCGCCCGCGGCGGGCCAGCCGCAGGCCGAGCGCCTGGACGGCGGGCAACCCGCCGCCGCTCTCGCGCACGGCCCGCGCGATCGCGCGGGCGGCCGCGAGGTCGTCGGTGGCGAGCCAGACGTTGTAGGCGACCAGCACGTCGCGAGCACCGACGAGGACGGCGCCGGAGCGCGCGTCGAACCGCGCGGGGCCGTCGTCGGGGACGCCCTCGGCGGTGGCCAGGCGCGCGGGCAGCCCCTCGTACCCGCCGCGGCGCAGCGCGCGCAGCGCGCGCCGGTCCGGCCGCCGGGCCGCGTGGCCGTAGTAGTAGACGGGCAGGGCGTGGCGGGCGGCCAGCGCGCGCCCCACCCGGTGGGCGAGCTCCACCACCTCGGCCATCGTCACGCCGGCCAGCGGCACGAACGGCAGGACGTCGAGGGCGCCGATGCGCGGATGGATGCCGTGGTGCTCGCGCATGTCCACCTCGACCACCACCGCACCGGCCAGCGCGAGGGCGGCGGCGGCCACCGCGTCGGGGGCGCCGAGGACGGTGAAGACCGCGCGATGATGGTCGGGATCGGCGTGGACGTCGGCGAGTACCACGCCCGGCGAGCCGGTGACGGCCGCGCGCAGCCGCTGCAGGCGCGCGGCGTCGCGCCCCTCGCTGACGTTCGGCACGCACTCCACGATCGGCCCCGTCGGCACGGCGGTATACTACGGGACGCGATGTCGTTCCTGCCGGCCGGCAAGCTGCCCGCGGATCTGTTGCAGGCGGTCCTCGACAAGCATGGCGCCCGCGATCCCCGCGTGGTGGTGGGGCCGCGCGTGGGCGAGGACGCCGCCGTCATCGATCTCGGTGACCGCTATCTCGTCGCCGCCGCCGACCCGATCACGTTCGCCACCGACGATCTGGGCTGGTATGCGCTGCACGTCAACGCCAACGACATCGTCGTGCGCGGCGCCACCCCGCGCTGGTTCCTCGCCACGCTGCTGCTGCCGGCGGGCGCCACCGACGAGGAGTCGGTGCGGACCCTGTTCGGCCAGCTCGGCGAGGCGTGCGAGGCGCTGGACGTGGCGCTCGTTGGCGGCCACACCGAGGTGACCTCGGGCCTCGACCGGCCGATCGTGGCCGGCACGATGCTGGGCGAGGTCGCCAAGGACCGGCTCGTCACGACCGCGGGAGCCCGGGTCGGCGACGCCGTCATCATGACCAAGGGCGTGCCGCTCGAGGGCGCGGCGATCATCGCCCGCGAGCGGGAGCAGGAGGCGCTGGCCCGCGGCGTGCGCCCCGCCGTCGTCCGCCGCGCCCGGGGCTTCCTGCGCGCGCCGGGCATCAGCGTGCGGCCCGAGGCGGAGATCGCCTGCGAGGTGGCCACCGTGCACGCGATGCACGACCCGACCGAGGGCGGCATCGCCACCGCGCTGCACGAGCTCGCCGCCGCCGCCGGCGTCGGACTGCGCATCGATCACGCGCGCATCATGGTGCTGCCGGAGGGGCGCGTCCTCTGCGAGGCGTTCGGCCTCGACCCGCTCGGCACCATCGCCTCGGGAAGCCTCCTGCTGACGCTGGCGCCCGGCGACGCCGGCCTCGTGCTGCACGCGCTGGCGCGCGAGTCGATCGACTGCCACTTCATCGGCCAGGTCGTGGCGCCCGAGCAGGGCGTCACGCTCGTGGACGGCAACCGGCAGTGGCCGCTGCCGACGTTTCCGCGCGACGAGATCGCCCGGCTCCTGGAGGGGGGCTGACCCATGCCCGAGCTCGGCTACTCGCGCCGCGCGCTGGCGCTCGGCCACGACGGCCTCGTCGCCTCGTGCCACCCCCTGGCCACGCTGGCCGGCGTCGAGACGCTCAAGGCGGGCGGCACCGCCGCCGACGCCGCCATCGCCGCCAACGCCGTGCTGGCGGTGACGCAATCGAACAACTGCGGCCTCGGCGGCGACCTCTTCTGCCTCTACTACGAGGCCGCCACCCGGCGCGTGCACTTCCTCAACGGCGCCGGCCGCTCCGGCTCGCGCGCCTCGCTGGAGGAGGTGCACCGGCGCGGGATGAGCGGCCTGCCGGTCCTCGGCCCCGCCACGGTGAGCGTCCCCGGCGTGGTGCGCGCGTGGGCGATGCTGCTCGAGCGGTTCGGCAGCCAACCGCTCGACCGGCTGCTCGCCCCGGCGATCCACTACGCCCAGCGCGGGTTCCCGATCAGCTCGATCCTCAGCCAGGCCATCGCGGAGTTCGCGCCGGGCAACCCGGATCCCGAGTGGCGCCGCGTGTTCCTGCCGAGCGCGCGACCCCCCGCGCACAAGGAGCTGTTCGTGCAGCCGGATCTCGCGCGGACGCTGCGCGAGCTGGCCGCCGAGGGGCCCGACCTCTTCTATCGCGGCCGGGTGGCCCGCGTCATCGCCGAGCGGATGGAGCGCGAGGGGTTCCTGACCCTCGACGACCTCGTCGCCCACGCCGGCGAGTGGGGCGAGCCGATCGCCACGACCTACCGCGGCCTCACCGTGTACGAGACGCCGCCGCCGACGCAGGGCGTGACCGCGCTGCTCGCGCTGAACCTGCTCGAGGGCTTCCCGCTCTCGAAGTCGCCGCTCCACTCCGCCGATCACCTGCATCTGCTGCTCGAGATGGTCAAGCTGGCCTACGCCGACCGCGACCGGTGGATCGGCGATCCCGACCACGCGCGGGTGCCGACGGCGGCGATGCTCGACAAGGCGTACGCCGCCGTGCGCCGGCAGCAGTTCGATCCCGCCAAGGCGGGGGCCTACCTCCCCGGCCAGCCGGAGGGGGACACCACCGGCTTCGTCATCGCCGACGGGCGCGGCAACGTCGCCGCGGTCATCCAGAGCCTCTTCAACGCGTTCGGCTCGGGGGTGGTCCCGCCGTCCACCGGGTTCTGTCTGCAGAACCGCGGCCGCCACTTCAGCATGGATCCCGCGTACCCGAGCGCGCTGGCGCCGCGCAAGCGGCCGTTCCATACGCTGATGGCGTCCATCACCACGCGCGGCGACCGGCCGCTGCTGGGGTTCGCCACCATGGGAGGCAACGGGCAGGCGATGTTCCACGTCCAGGTGCTCACCAACGTCTTCGACTACGGGCTCGACATCCAGGAGGCGATCGAGCGGCCGCGCTTCCTCATCGGCGCCTTCCTGCCCGACGAGGCGGGCGACACGATCCGGCTCGAGCGGCGCGTGCCGGCGGCGGTCGTCGACGACCTGCAGCGGCGCGGCCACCGCATCACGCCGGTGGCCGAGCTGTTCTACCGGGTCGGCCACGGCCACGGCGTCATGGTCCACGACGGCGTCCTGAGCGGCGGCGCCGACCCGCGCGGCGACGGCGTGGCGCTGGGGTTCTGATGCGCGCGCGGGCGCTCTTCCTCGTCGTCGTCCTGGTCCTGCTCGGCGCGCCGGTGGCGCGCGCCTCCGACTGGGGGCTGATCCGGCCCGGGGCGAGCACCACCCAGACGGTGCGCGCGCGCTACCACGCGCCGACCCGCATCGAGCGGCCGAAGGTCGAGGGCTACGACACCGAGAGCTGGATCTACGAGGGCGAGCAGGCGCCGAGCGGGATCGAGCGGCTGACGGTGGACTTCGGGATCGTGCAGGACGGCAAGTACCACGCCGACATCGTCCGCTCCTTCCGGCTCGAGCCGCACGGCAGCACGTTCAACCGCGGGATCGTCAGCAACGGCTGGGGATTTCCCGACCGGGCCGGCCGCCAGGGCGACGAGGAATTCTTCCTCTACAAGGACGGGCTGCTCGTCTACTTCGCGCCGGACGGCTGGAGCGTGCGGCTGATGATCTTCACGCCGCCCCAGCCGCGCGACCCGACCGAAGAGCGGCGCTGACCAGCCCGCGCACCGGAATCGCCAGCCACCCGGGGCGGTGGTTGGCCTCGTAGACGATCTCGTACGCCGCCTTCTCCTCCTCCAGCGCCGCCAGCGCCGCCGCTCGCGCGCGCTCGTCGGTGGGGAGGAACGGCGCCGCGCCGGCCGCCGCGCGATAGCCGTGCAGGTACGCGTCGCGGGCCCGCGCTTCCCATCCCTCGGGCGTCGGCCCGCTGGCCGCCGCGTAGCCGAGCGAGCGGAGCAGGCCGGCCGCGTCGCGCAGCGGCGTGTGGCGGGCCCTGCGCTCGTCGAGCGGCCGCAGCGGCTCGCCCTCGAAGTCGATGATCACGAAGTCCTCCCCGTCGCGCACCGCCAGCGTCTGGCCCAGGTGGAAATCGCCGTGGTGGCGGATCTTCACCGCGCCGACCAGGCCGCCCAGCCCGGCGGGGTCCACGCGCGCGGGCACGCCGTCGGGCAGCCGCCCGCCGAGCGCGGCGCGCGCGGCATCGCGCTGGCGCTGCGCGCCGTCGGCCCAGGCGGCGACGTCGGCGGCGGTGATCGGCTCGGCGGCGAACGCCGGATCGTCGGTGGGCCGCGCGAGCGCCAGGTGGAGCTCGGCGGTGCGCCGCCCCAGCCGGTCCAGCGCCGCCAGTGCGTCGTCACCGGCGCTCAGCCGATCGAGCAGCCAGCCCCAGCCGTCACGCGCGCCGGCGACCAGCGCGTGCGCGACCGCGACGGTCGCGCGCGCGCCGTCGGGCGCCTGGTAGTCGAGGGCGCCGGCGAGCG
>JBGQFW010000013.1:0-65764 GCA_041497115.1 Methylomirabilia bacterium | reverse complement strand
GTCGGCGGTCAGCACGAGGACGGGCAGGTAGGTGCCGGCCGGGATCTCGGCGTGGAGCTGCTCGAGCACCGCGACCCCGTCGAGGTGCGGCATCATCAGATCCAACAAGATAAGGTCGGGCTGGCCGCTCCGGTAGAGGTCGAGCACGCGCCGGGAATCGGTGGTGCTCGTCACCGCGCGGTAGCCGGCCTCCTCGAGCAACCGCTCCATCAGGAGCACGTTGGTCGCTTCGTCGTCCACGATCAGGATACGCGCGTCGTGGTACGCGGCCGTCATGAGAGCAGGATACGCAGGGCGTCGCGGCAATAACAAGGACCGTGGCTGTCAGGTTTTCCCTGACGTCGGCGGCGCCCTTCGGTGCATGATCGGCATTGTGACGGGCATGAGCACGCTCGAGGGCGATGCGTTCCGCGAATTCGAGCGGCGTGGCCACGACCGCGTCGCCGGCTCCTACGGCGACTTCTTCGAGCCGGTGACGGCGGGCGCCGTCGCCGCGCTGCTCGATGCCGCCGGGGTCGAGCGCGGCTGCCGCGTGCTCGACCTCGCCAGCGGGCCGGGGGCGGTGGCGGCGGCGGCCGCCGCGCGCGGCGCCGCCGTGCTCGGCGTCGATCTCTCGGCGGCGATGGTCGCGGTGGCCCGCGCGCGACACGCCGGCCTCGAGTTCCGCGAGGGCGACGCCGAGCGGCTGCCCGTCGGCGCGGCGAGCCTGGACGCGGTCGTCTGCAACTTCGGCGTCGGCCACTTCGGGCACCCCGAGCGGGTGGCGGCCGAGCTGGCGCGCGTGCTGGCCGCCGGTGGGCGCGCGGCGCTGTCGTGGTGGGACGCGCCCGCGCGGGCGCGCGTCAACGGCGTGTTCTTCGAGGCGCTGGCCGAGGCCGGCGCGGGGGCGCTCGCCGGCGTGCCCGCCGGGCCGCCGCCGTTCCGCTTCGCGGAGGACGCCGAGCTGCGCGCGCTGCTGACGATCGCCGGCTTCCGCGACGTGAGCGTCAGCACGCTGGGCTGGACCCACCGCATCGCCAGCGTGGAGCGGTGGTGGCAGGGCGGCCTGGCGAGCCTGGTCCGTGCATCCGGCGCCATCCTGGCCCAGCCGGCGGTGGTGCAGGCGCGCATCCGCGCCGCGTTCGAGCGGCTCGCCGCCGTCTACCTCACGGACGGCGGCCTCACGGTGCCGGTCTCGGCCAAGATCGCCGCCGGCCGCCGGCCCTAGGGATTCGGCGGGGAAATTCGGTAGGATGACTGCCCAGGCGGACATGCCGGCCACGACCGAGTCCCTGGACGCGACGCGCGAAGCCGCGGCGCCGCCCGCGCCTTCCGCGCGGCGGCGGGTGACGGCGATCGCGCGCAACACCTTCCGCGAGGCGGTGCGCGACCGCGTCCTCTACAATCTCGTCCTGTTCGTCCTCATGCTCAGCGTCGGCGCGATCTTCCTGGGGGCGGCCTCGGCCTCGCAAGACGCCAAGATCATCGTGGACTTCGGGCTCAGCGCGACGCTCCTCTTCGGCGCCTTCATCGCGATCTTCGTCGGCGTCGGCCTGGTGTGGAAGGAGATCGAGCGGCGCACCCTCTACACGATCTTCGCCAAGCCGGTGGGGCGCGGCGAGTTCCTGCTCGGCAAGTACCTGGGCCTCTGCCTCACGCTGGCCGTCAACGTGGCGGTGATGGGCGCCGGCGTCACGCTCGTGCTGCTCTACGTCGTGCGCGGCACCACGCCGCTGGTGATCGCGCTGTGGCCGACGCTCGGGCTCATCTATCTCGAGCTGACGATCCTGACCGGCGTCGCCCTCCTGTTCTCGTCGTTCTCGTCGCCGATCTTCTCGGCGTTCGGCTCGCTGGCAGTGTTCGTCATCGGCCACTTCACCGTCGACCTCAAGGGCTTCGCGGCGTTGTTCGACGCGCCGGCCGTGCACGGTCTCCTGACGGCGCTCTACTACCTGCTGCCGAACCTCTCCACCTTCAGCCTGATCACGCCGGCCGCCCACGGCGTCGCCCCGCCGGCCGCCCACCTGCTGATGGCGCTCGCCTACGCGCTGGCGTGGGACGCCACGCTGCTGGCGGCGGCGGCGCTGCTGTTCGCGCGGCGGGACTTCAAGTGAGCGCGCGGCGCGACCTGGCGCTGGCGGCGGTGGTGGTGCTCGGCCTCGGCGCCTCGGTGGGGATGGCGCGCGTGCTCGACGCCGGCCGGTCGGTCGCGCCGGCGGCCGCCGAGGAGGACGCGCCCTACCTGGCGCCGGCGACGGCGCGGCGGCTGACGTCGAGCTTCGGCGGGCTGGCAGCCGACTGGTACTGGCTCAACGCGCTCCAGTACATCGGGCGCAAGATCCAGGAGCAGGCGCGGACCAGCCGGCTCGGCCTCGAGCAGGCCGTCGAGCTGGATCGCATCAAGGCCGTCAACCCCCGGACCCTGGTGCGCCTGTTCGACCTCATCACCACGCTCGACCCGCGGTTCACCGGCGTCTACGAATTCGCCGCGGTGGTGCTGCCCGCCGTCGACGTCGGCGCCGCCGTCGCCCTGCTCGAGAAGGGGATCCGCGAGAACCCGGACCAGTGGTACCTGCACCAGCAGCTCGCGTACATCTTCTGGCAGCGCGGCGACAACCTGGCGGCGGCCGACGCGTTCCGTCGTGGCGCCCGCATGACCACCGCCCGCTGGATGGAGTACATGGCCGAGCGCGTCGAGGCCAAGGGCGACGATCCGCAGGTGGCGCGCGCGATGTACACGCGGATGCTCGAGCAGGCCCAGGACGACCAGGTGAGGCAGTGGGCGCGCAAACGGCTCGAGGAGCTGCGCTCGCTGGAGGACCGGACGGCCATCCGCCGCGCGCTCACCGCCTTCGTCGCCGAGCAGGGTCGCTGCCCGCGGGCGTGGACCGAGATCAGCGCGCGGCTGGCCGCCGCCGGGGTGCCGGTGAGCCCGCAGGGGCTCCCCCTCGACCCGAGCCAGACGCCGTACCTGCTCGTGGTGAGCCCGCTCGGCTGCGACGTCACGCTGCACCCGCGCTCGACGGTGCCGCGCGGATGAGCGTCATCGAGATCACCGACCTCACCAAGGACTACCCGACGGGCTTCCTGCACCTGCGGCGGGTGCGCGCGCTCGACGGGCTGTCGCTCACCGTCGAGGCCGGCGAGATCTTCGGCTTCCTCGGCGGCAACGGCACCGGCAAGACGACCGCCATCAAGATCCTCATGGGGCTCATGCGTCCGACCGGCGGTCGCGCGCGCATCCTCGGCCACGACGTGGCCGACGCGGCGGTGCGCGCGCGCATCGGCTACCTGCCCGAGCAGCCGTACTTCTACGACTATCTGACGGCGCGCGAGCTGCTCGAGTACTGCGCCGAGCTGTTCGGCTACGGGCCGGCCGCCCGCCGCGCCCGCGCGGCCGACCTGCTGCGCCGCGTCGCCCTCGACGAGACGGCGTGGAGCCGGCAGCTGCGGAAGTTCTCCAAGGGCATGCTGCAGCGGGTGGGGCTGGCCCAGGCGCTCGTCAACGACCCCGAGGTCGTGCTGCTCGACGAGCCGATGAGCGGCCTCGACCCGATCGGGCGCCGCCAGGTGCGCGACCTCATCGGCGGTCTGCGCGCCACCGGGGTCACCGTGTTCTTCTCCTCGCACATCATCGCGGACATCGAGGTGCTGTGCGACCGGGTCGCCATCCTGCACGCCGGCCGGCTGGCCCACCTCGGGCGGCTGGACGAGCTGCGCCAGCGCGTGGACGCCGCCGGCCACCTCGAGATCACGGTGATCGGCGCCGCGCTGCCCGCGCTGACCGACGCGCTCGGCCGCATCGACGGGGCGCGCGTGACCGCCACGCCGGCCGGCGCCCGCATCGAGGTCGTCTCCGAGCGTCAGGTGGACGCCGCGCTGGCCGCCGCGCGCGGCTGCGGCGCGCGTCTGGTGAGCGTGCAGCCGGTGCGGCAGTCGCTGGAGGATCTGTTCGTCGGCGAGGGGCCGCGCGCGCAGCACGCCGACTGACCGCTTGACGCTGGTGCGCGCCGAGCATAGGGTCGAAGGACATGGCCGACGCCGCGCGCAAGCGGGTCCTGATCGTCGACGACGAGCCGCTGATCCTGGAAGTGCTCAGCGAGCACTTCAAGGCGAGCTACGACATCGAGACCGCGCTCAACGGCGCCGACGCGCTGGGCGCCGTCCTCCGGCAGCGCCCCGACGTGGTCCTGCTCGACATCAACATGCCGCGCATGAACGGTGTCGAGGTCCTCAAGGACATCAAGCAGATCGACGAGTCCATCGCGGTGATCATGGTCACCGCCAACGAGCAGGTGGCGCTGGCGGCGGAGGCGCTGAAGAGCGGCGCCTTCGGCTACGTGCCCAAGCCCTTCGACTTCCGCTACCTCGATCACATGCTGGCCACGATCTTCGACCGGCCGACGGGGCCCAAGCGGTGACGGTCGTCCTCTTCAACAAGGACGGCTGACCCACCTGCGAGCGCGCGAGAGAGTTCCTCTCGCAGCGTCGCGTGGGCTTCGACGACCGTCGCGTCGAGCGGGCCCCGGTGGACGGCGCCGCCACGCTGGCGCTGGCCCGCGGCGTCCGCCGCTTCCTCGTCAAGAGCGGCGCGGCCGTCGTCGAGCTCGATCGCGCGCGGCAGCCCGTCGGCGACGCCGACGTCCTCGCCCTGCTGGTGCACGAGGACGGCTTCCTGCGCGTGCCCGTCCTGATCGCGGGCGATCTGCTCGTCCGCGGCTTCACCGACGACCTCTACCGTCGCGCGTTGGCCGCCGTCCCCGCGCCGGCGCCTTGTTAGGATAGCGTTCGCGCCCGTCGGCGGCGGGCGCCGACGCCATGGACGAGTTCAAGCGCTGGTGTGATCGGGCCCGCGCGCGCGTGGTCGCCGGCCGGTG
This sequence comes from Methylomirabilia bacterium, assembly GCA_041497115.1. Classification (GTDB taxonomy): domain Bacteria; phylum Methylomirabilota; class Methylomirabilia; order Rokubacteriales; family CSP1-6; genus AR5. The sequence continues at coordinate 60,908 of JBGQFW010000013.1, read as the reverse complement.
GGCCGAGGCCGAGGTCGCGTTCCGCGAGGCGCTGCGCCGGCGTCCCGAGGACGGGCGGCTGCGCGCCGAGCTGGCCGCGGTGCTGCGACGGCTGCGCCGCCCCGCCGAGGCCGAGACGCTGCTGCGCGAGGCGCTGGCGGCGGCGCCCGCCGTCGCGTCCACCCACGCCGATCTCGGCGCCGTGCTCTTCGAGCAGCGCCGCTTCGCCGCCGCCGCCGGCGCCTACGCCGAGGCGGTGCGCCTGCGTCCCGACTTCGCGAAGGCGCATCTGGCCCTGGGCCTCGCGCGGGAGCGCCAGGGCGACTTCGCCGGTGCCGAGACCGCCCTGCGCGAGGCGCTGCGTCTCAAGCCGCGCGACCCGCTGGCCTGCGCGAACCTCGCGCTGGTGCTCCGCCGCCAGCGGCGCCCGGCCGAGGCGGAGGCGCTGGCGCGCGCGGCGCTCGCGGCGGGGGCGCGCGACCCCGCCCTGCAGCTGACCCTGGCCGGCGCGCTGCTCGAGCAGCGGCGTCACGTCGAGGCGGCCGACGCGTTCCGGGCGGTCATCGAGGCGCGCCCGCTGGAGGCCCGCGCGCACCTGGGCCTCGGCCTCGCGCTCGAGCGGCAGGGGCGCACCGGCCACGCCACCCGGGCGCTCCGGGCGGCGCTGCGCCGGCGGCCCGAGGATCCCGCCCTGCGCCAGACCTTCGCGCTGAACCTCCGCCATCGCCATCGCTACGCGGAGGCGGCCGAGGCGTTCCGCGAGGCGCTGCGGCTGGCGCCCGGCGAGGCGCGCGCGCACTATCACCTGGGCGTCGTGCTCGAGCGTCAGGGCCGCTTCGACGACGCGGCGGCGGCGCTCGGCGAGGCGGTGCGGCTGCGCCCGCGCTTCGCGGCCGCCCACGCGGCGCTGGCCGTCGTCCACTGGCGCCAGGGACGGTGGGCGGCCGCCGCCGCCGCCTACGCCGAGGCGATCCGCCTGCGGCCCGGCGACGCCGACCTGCATGCCGGCCACGGCCTCGCCCTCGGCGCGCTCCGCCACTACGCGGAGGCCGAGGCGTCGCTGCGCCGCGCCGTCGGGCTGCGGCCGGACGACGCCGAGCTGCACTACGAGCTCGGTGTCGCGCTCGGCCGCCAGGGGCGCCACGCCGAGGCCGAGCGCGCCCTGCGCGAGGCGACCCGGCTCGAGCCCGATCACCTGCGCGCGCGCGGCAACATCGCGCTCGGTCTCGGGCGCCAGGGGCGTCACGCCGAGGCGGAAGTCGCCTACCGCGAGGCGCTCGAGCGGCGGCCCGATCACCCGGCGCTCAACCGCGGGCTCGGGGTGTCGCTCTACTGGCAGGGGCGGCACGACGAGGCGCAGGCGGCGTTCGAGACGGCGATCCGCCTGAAGCCGGACTACGCGCGCGCGCGCTGCGACCTCGGCGAGCTGCTCGCCGAGGCGGGCCGCCTGGGCGAGGCCGAGACCGCCTACCGCGACGCGCTGAGGCTCCAGGGCGACTCGATCGCCGCCGCCGCCGGGCTCACGCACGTGCTCGTGGCGGTCGCCCGGTGGCCCGAGGCCGAGGCGGCGGCCCGCACGACCATCGGCCTCAGCTTCGAGGCGGCCCAGGCGCACTTCGATCTCTGGCAGGCGCTGGAGGGGCAGGCGAAGTGGCGCGAGCTGGAGACGGCCGCGCGCGCGTTCCTCGACGTGCGGCCGGACCACGCCGACGCGCATGCCCGGCTGGGCCGGGCGTTGTACGAGCAGGGGCGCCACGAGGCGGCGGAGACCGCCTACGCGGCGGCCGTGCGGCTGGGGCCCGACCTGCCGCGCTTCCGCGAGGGGCTGGCGCGGGTGCGCCGCGCGCTCAGCGGGCGGCGGTCGGCAGGTTGAGCAGGCGGCGGAAGTCGTCGAGCTCGTGCGCCGGCGCGTCGGGCCTGCGGCGCACCTTGTCGTAGACGCCGCCCGGATCGCTCTCGATCGCCTTGGTCGTCTTGGCGAACAGCTCGACGAGCTGGCGCGCCTCCTTCTCGCCCTTGGCCCTCGCCACCGACGAGGCCAGCCGGCTGGCCGCCGCGAGGACGCGGCTGTCGAGCTTCACGTAGCCGGTGACGGCGGCGTTGATCTGGCTCTTGCCCTGGGCCGCCGGCTGCACGCCGTAGTCGATCAGCACGACCGCCTGGCCGCCGATGTCGGGCAGGATCCTGTGATGGTAGACGCCGCGGGCGTGCATCACGCGCACCCCGGCGGCCGACCACACCATGTCGAACGTGCCGACGGTGCCCCAGCCGTCGTCGATGGCGAGGCCGCTCGGCGTCCGCCAGATCCGGTAGCGGGCGAGCCTGAGTGTGCGGGTCACGTGCGTGGCGAAGTCCGGATGGTCGAGGAGGAACTCGAAGATGTCGCGCCGGGCGACGAACGGCTGACCGTCCGCTCGCACCGCCAGCGAGGCGCTGTCGGTGACGGGCTGCAGGCGCGCCCGCGCGGCGGCCGGCAGCTGCGCGGGCAGCTCGGGACGGCCGGCGGTGGCCCACGACGCGCCGAGCGTCAGGCCGACGGCCACGAGCAGCAGCGCGGGCGCAGAGCGTCGCAGCCTCACGACGCGCTCGATTATGGCACACCGGGCGGCCTTGACCGGCCGGGGGTCGCGGATTACATTCGGGGCCACCTCGAGACCCCCGCAGCCGGGAGGCGTGCCGGCGTGAACCTCTACCTCTACGCGATCGTCGATCGGATCCCGGCCGCGTGGCGCCCGCCGGCGACCGGTCTCGGCGATGGCTCCGTCGTCCCGCGCCGCGTCCACGACGTGGTCGTTCTCGGCAGCCTGCTCGACGCCGTCCCGCCCGCCACCCCGCGCACTCTGGCCGTCCATCAGGACATCGTCGCCACCCTCATCGAGGCGGCGGCCCTGGTGCCGTTCCGCTACGGCTCCAGCGTGCCCGCCGCCGCGCTCGGCGACTGGCTGGCCGCGCGCCGGGCGGCGGTGACGGCGGCGCTCGACGGGGTGCGCGGCCGCGTGGAGATGAGCGTGAAGCTGCTGCGGCTGGACCACGCGGTGGACGCGCAGCTGGGCGGCCGCCGGCGCGCCGAGGAGGCCCCGCCGGCGGGGCCGGGCGCCGGCGAGCTCGCCGCGCTCGCCGATACGCTGGTCGAGCGCGCCGGGGTCGCCGAGTGGCAGTATCGCCCGTCGGGGAGCGTTGGCAACGTCGCGGCATCGATCGCGTTCCTGGTGGACCGGGCGGACCTCGCCGGGTTCCTGGCCCGCATCGCGCCGGTGGCCTCCCACGCGACGGGCGTGGCGGTGGTGCCGACGGGCCCGTGGCCGGCGTACTCGTTCGTGCCGGACCTGGCCCGCCCACCGCTGACGCGGGCCACCGCCGAGGGCCGCCCGGGCGGCGAGGGGCGCCGGGCCGGCTGACGGCCCGGGCTGTCGGGCCGCTGGCGGTCGGCGGGGCCGTCGGGTAGGCTTGCGGCCACCCTGGAGGAGCACGGATGACGAGACTGGCCCGCGCGGCCGTCGAGAGCCTGATGGCCGAGCGGCCGGGCAGCACGCTGGAGAGCGCGCTGGACGTCTTCGAGGTGTTCGCCAGCGGATCGCTCACGAACGAGGTCTACATCCTGGAGGACGTGGCGGGGAAGCGGATCGCAATCGCGCCAGCTTCGCTCAAGGACAAATACCGGCGGGGGTGAGCCATGGCCATCATCGTCATCTCGCATCAGAAGGGGGCCGGCGGACCTGAGATCGGCATGGCGCTGTCGCAGCGCCTCGGGTACCGCTACGTGGATCAGGAGCTGCTCCAGGACGCAGTGCGCCGCTACGGGCTCGACGAGGACAAGCTCTCGCACCTCGAGGAGTCCAAGCCCACCTTCTTCGAGCGCTTCGACACCGAGACGCGCCATCACATCACGGTCTTACAAACCACGCTGCTCGAGCTGGCCGAGCTCGACAACGCCGTGATGCTGCGCGGCGGCGGCCAGTGGCTGCTGCGCGGCGTGCCCCACGTGCTGCGCGTGCGGCTGATCGGGCCCTTCGAGCACCGCGTGAAGCAGTGGATCAAGCGGGTGGCGTCCATGACCGGCGAGACCCCCAACCAGCGCGCCGCCGCGGAGTTCGTGCGCCGCGACGACGCCGAGAAGGCCGGCCGGATGCGCTACCTCTACGAGGTCGACATCGCCGACCCGATGCTCTACGAGCTGATCGTCAACACCGAGATGCTGCGTAACGAGGCGGTCGTGGAGATGCTGGAGACGCTCGCCCGGCGCCCGGAGATGGCCACCAGCGACTCCGGCCGCCAGACGATCGCCTCGCGGGCGCTGGCCTCGCGGGTGCAGGTGGCGCTGGCCACCCACGCCGACACGCGCCGCTACCGCATCACGGTGGAGGCGCACAACGGCGTCGTGACGCTCGAGGGGACGACCGCCCTCGAGCGGGCGGTCGAGGTCGCGCGCGGCGTGCCCGGGGTGCGCGACGTGCGCACGCAGCAGGTCGAGATTCCGCCGATTCCGCCCTTCGTCGCGTAAGTACACGGGCGTCGGGGCCGGAAGGGGGCGGGGGGCCGGCGACCATGAGCGGCGCGGCGTAGGTCGCGTCTGCGCCTCCATACTCGGGGCGGCTCCCGCCTGGGTTGGGAGTGAAACGGGTCGGCGGCCCCCCGCCCCCCTCCGGCCCCGACGCCCTACCGTTGGCGGTAACCCCGAAATCGGGCGCGCTCACTCATCGTGGCCGTACGGCCGTACATCTCGATCTCGGGCGCGCTATCAACCGCGGGTGTCTCGGGTTGGCGGGCGCTGCTGATCGTCAGCGGAGGCGGGGGGAGGTGGGGGTGGGGGAGGAGTCGGGGGATTCGGCGATCTTGAGGGGGATGGTCTTGTGCTGGCGGCTGCGGACGATCTCGAGGGGGATCGTGGCGCCGGGCTCGGCGTCGGAGGACAGGCGCTGCAGGTGGTGGTAATCGTCGACCGGGGTGGCGCCGAACTTCACGATCACGTCGTTCGGCTGCAGCCCCGCCGCCTCGGCCGGGCTGCCGGGATGCACGCGCGCCACCACCGCGCCGTGCGCGTCGCCGAGCCCGAGCGACTGCGCCAGCTCGCGCGTGAGCGGCTCCAGCGACACGCCGATCCAGCCGCGCATCACCTTGCCGCGATCGATGAGCTGTGACGTCACCCGCTTGGCCATGTTCGCGGGGATCGCGAAGCCGATGCCCTGGCCCGTCACGACGATCGCCGTGTTGATGCCGATGACCTCGCCGCGGAGGTTGACGAGGGGACCGCCGGAGTTGCCGGGGTTGATCGAGGCGTCGGTCTGGATGAAGTTCTCGTAGGTCGCGATCCCGACGTCGGCGCGGCCGGTGGCGCTGATGACGCCGACCGTCACCGTCTGGTCCAGCCCGAACGGGTTGCCGATCGCGATCGCCCACTCGCCGACCCGCAGCTTGTCGGAGTCGCCGAGCGTCGCGACCCGCACCTCGCCCTCCGGCTGAAACTTCACGACCGCGAGGTCGGTCTTGGCGTCGGTGCCGACGATCCGCCCCTGGAACTCCTGGTTGGAGGGCAGCTTGACCGTCACGCTGTCGGCGCCGCGGATGACGTGGAAGTTCGTGAGCACGTAGCCGCGCTTGTCGATGATCACGCCCGAGCCCAGGCCGGGCTGGCGAAACTCCTCGCGCCGCCCGGGACCGCCGCGGCCGAAGAACTGGTCGAAGAAGTCCTTGAAGAACGGGTCGTCGCTGCCGGGGCCCGGGAGGACCGGGGTCCGGCGGCTGTGGGACACTTGAACGGTGCCGATGTTGACCACGGCCGGCCGAAGCCGCTCGGCGACGGCGACGAACGCCCCCTGCAGCGCGTCGGCGGCCCCCAGCGCGGCGGCGGTCGAGGGCTGGGGCCGCGTTCGCGAGGCCTGGGTCCAGCCGTAGACTGCGAAACCCAGGCCGGCCAAGGCGAAAAGCAGGCCGGCCACGAGGACGGTACGCGCCGCCCCGAGCGTCATGCGGCGATGACCAGCGTGGAAACTATTGCCAAACCTCGCAAAAAATGGGCCTTTTTCCTTGACGCTCCGGTTGCGAAAAAGGGACAATACGCCATTGCACGGAATCCGTCCAGTGCGAGTTAAGCGCCGGATTTGTAGAGCGTTAAGTCTCATGCTCGTCGTGTCTCTTCTGGCACCCTCCCTGGTGGTCGGCCAGCAGCCCGCGCCGAGTGGGCCGCTGCAGGCGCCGCCGCCTGCAGCGCAGGCGCCCGTGGCACCGCCCACGCCGTTTCCCACGCAGCCCGGCGCCCGCCCGCTCATCCTCCCGGCGTTCCAGCTGCCCCTGCGCAACGTGGCGGGGCCGGACTATCGCCTGGGCAACGGCGACACGCTCGACGTGCAGGTCGCCGGCCGCCTCGACGTCAGCCGCGTGCAGGTCATCGTGGATCCCGAGGGCAGCGTCAACATTCCGCCCCTCGGCTCGATCGAGGTCGGCGGGTTGACGCTGCTCCAGGCCAACCGCCGGATCAGCGAGCGGGCCCGGTCGCTCTTCCGCTTCGCCGACGTGAGCATCTCGGTCAGCGCGCCGCGGGTCTTCGACGTCACGGTCGCCGGCGAGGTCGAGCGGCCCGGCACGGTGCCGGCCCAGGCCACCCAGCGGCTGCACGAGCTGGTCCTCAACGCCGGCGGCATCACGGCGCGCGGCAGCGCCCGCCACGTGCAGGTCACCGGCGGCGGGACCACGCAGGTGGTGGACCTGCTGCGCTTCGAGCTGCGCGGCGACCTGAGCCAGAACCCGTACGTGAGCGACAACATGCGCGTGTACGTGCCGGCGCGGGAGGCCGCCGTCACGTTGTCCGGCGCGGTCCGGCGTCCCGGCGAGTACGAGCTCGGCCCCGACGCCTCGCTGCGCGAGATCCTCGACCTCACCGGCGGGCTGGCCCCCGGCGGCGCCGGCTCCGACGCGCGGCTCACCCGCATCGGCGCCGACGGCCGCAAGGAGACGGTCTCGGTGGACCTCCGCACGGCGCTGACCGCGCCGGCCGACGTGCCGCTCGCCCCCGGCGACACGCTGTTCGTGCCGCCGCTGAGCGTGCTCCAGGACGTCGTCGAGGTCCGGGGCGCCTTCGTGGGCGTGGCCGACAGCAGCAAGACGACGACCGCCGGCAAGGCGACGATCGTGCAGCGCTTCGAGCTGGCCCAGGGCGAGCGCGTCCGCGACGTGGTGGTTAAGGCGGGCGGGGCCGCCGCCTACGCCGACCTGCACCTGGCCTTCATCGACCGCTCCGGCGCCAGCGGGCCGCGCCAGCGGGTGCCGATCGACCTCGAGGGGCTGCTGGTCACCAAGGACGAGAGCCAGAACGTGCTGCTGCAGAACGGCGACGTCCTGACGCTGCCGGTGATCGAGGACAAGGTCTACGTCGTCGGCGAGGTGAAGTCGCCGGGCGCGCAGGACTACCGCCCCGATCTCACGCCGCGCGAATATCTGTCGCTGGCCGGCGGCCCCAGCACCCGGGCCAAGCTCACCAACACCACGGTGACGTTCCGCAACGGCCGCACCTACGCCATGGCGGACGCGCCGCCGCTGGAAGCGGGCGCGGTGGTGACGGTGCCCGAGGTGGCGGTGAAGTGGTATCAGGACTACCTGCTGATCGCCCAGACGATCGCCAGCCTGGTCACCGCCTACACCGGCATCTTCATCCTGTTCAACGGCCCGGTGAAGACGAGCAGCAGCAGCGGCGGTCTCTAACATGTACGAAGCGTACTGGCAGCTGACCGAGCCACCGTTCGACAACTCGCCGAACCCGAAGTTCTTCTACCTCTCGCCCGAGCACGAGGAGGCGCTGGTCCGCCTCGTCTACACCGTGCGCCACCGCAAGGGGTGCGGGATGCTCACCGGCGAGTACGGCTGTGGCAAGACGACGCTGTCGCGGGCGCTGATCCAGCGGCTGGAGGCCGAGCGGTACGAGATCGGCCTGCTGACCAACCCGAGCTGGAACGCCGTCGATTTCCTGCGGGAGACGCTCTACCAGCTCGGGCAGGAGACGGCCGAGAAGAACAAGCCCGAGCTCCTGCACCAGCTCTACGACGTGTTCTTCCGCAACTTCCGCGAGGGGCGCGACACCGTGGTGATCGTGGACGAGGCCCAGCTCATCGACGACGACGCCGTGTTCGAGGAGCTGCGCCTGCTGATGAACTTCCAGACCGACGACCGCTTCCTGGTGACAATTCTCCTGATCGGCTCGCCGGAGCTCTCGGCCAAGGTGCGGCGGCTCAAGCACCTCGACCAGCGCATCAGCATCCGCTACCACCTCAACACGCTGGACGCCACCCACACCGCGAACTACATCGCCCATCGCCTCAAGATGGCCGGCCGGGTGGCGCCGATCTTCACCGACGAGGCGATCAAGCTGATCTTCGACTTCACCCGCGGCACGCCGCGGGAGATCAACAACCTGTGCGACGTGGCGCTGCTGGTCGGCTACACCAAGCGGGCCAAGGAGATCGGCGAGAAGACGGTCGCCGAGGTCATCAAGGACATGGTGGGCGTTTCCTGATGGTCCGCATGAGCGACCTCGTCCGCGGCCAGGGACGGCCCACCGCCGCCGCCCCGCGGCCGGCCGAGCGCGCGCCCGAGCCGGCGCCGCCCGCCAAGGCCGCCGAGCCGCCGGCTCCGCCGCCGCCACCGCGCCCCGCGTACGAGCCTCCCGCGCCGGCGGCGCCCGCGCCCGCGCCGGCCGTCGCCGCCGCCGAGGACACCCAGCGCCTCTTCGGCGAGCTGCAGGACATCCTCCTCGAGGTACGCAATCTCGTCCGCGGCGGCGGCGAGTTCCCGTGGGCGCGGCTGGCGGCGGTGCTCGAGCGCGTGGTCGTCTCGCTGGAGGCGTCCTCCGACGTCTTCTGGGTCGCCAACAATCCGGCGGCGCCGCCCGGCGTGGACTACCTCGCCTTCCACCAGGCGCGCGTGGCCGTGATGGCGGTCCGCATCGCCGCCAACAGCGGCTACGACCGGGGCCGGCTGGTCACGCTCGGCATGGCCGGCGCGCTCATCGACGTCGGGCTCTGGCAGATGCCCGAGACGATCCTGCGTCGCGCCGACGCGCTGGCCGGCGAGGAGCTGGCCGCCTATCGCTCGCACCCGCGGCTGTCGGCGGAGATGGTGCGCCGCTGGGGCGCGCCCGACGACCGCATCGTGGAGGCCGTGCTCGAGCACCACGAGCGCGAGCAGGGGCAGGGCTTCCCGCAGGGGCTCACCGGCGCCGCCGTGGATCCCGACGCGAAGATCCTCGGGCTGGCCGACCTGTACGCCGGCCTCACCGTCCCGGCCACCGCGCGGCCGCGGCTGCGCCCGCACGAGGCGGTGCGCGAGATCGTCAAGTCGCGCCACGAGGCGTTTCCCACCGCGCTGGTCAAGGCGCTGCTGTCGGAGATCTCGGTCTTCCCGCCCGGCACCGTCGTGCGGCTCAACACCGAGGAGATCGGACGGGTGGTGGCGGTCAACCGCAACCATCCGCTGCGCCCGCGCGTGGAGATCATGGCCGACTCGAAGGGGCACCGGCTGCCGGCACCCAAGATGATCGATCTCTCGGAGGCTCCGTTCCTGTACATCACGGGACCCGTGACGGAGGGTGGCCGCTAGATGGCGCAGTACGAGATGAACCTTCGCGACTACTGGCTGATCGTCCGCCGCCGGCGGCTGACGATCTTCGTCTGCGTCGGCCTGACGATGTTCTTCAGCTTCCTCATCGCCCGCCAGAAGGTGCCGGACTACCAGGCCACCGCCGCCGTGAAGTTCGAGCAGTCGATGGCGCTCACCGGCCTGCTGGTGGAGGTCCTCTCCTACAACACCGCCGACAACATCGAGACGCAGGCCAACCTCATCAAGAGCTATCCGATCCTCGAGGAGGTCGCCCGCCGGATGGGGCGGCTGCCGCGCACCGTGAGCGGCGAGGCGATCCGCGAGTCGCGCGCCTACACTGCCACGCTCGAGAGCCTGGGCGCCAAGCTCCGCACCAACCGCGTGGGCGGCACCAGCATCCTCGAGGTCATCGCGACCTCCACCAACCCGCTGGAGGCCCGTGACCTCGCCAACACGGTGGCCGAGGTCTACCGCGACTACAACAAGGCCAACCGCAACCTGCGCATCGTCGAGGCCCGCAAGTTCATCGAGGCGCAGCTGAAGGAGGTCGACGGGCGCGTGCGGCGGGCCGAGGAAGAGGTGTGGGCGTTCCGCGACGCCAACCGCATCATCTCGCCCGGCGCCGAGTCCTCGATGCTGCTGTCGCTGTTCACGCAGGTGCGCGGCGACATCGAGAAGGCCCGCCAGCAGCGCATCGAGCTCGAGCAGGTGCAGGCGCGGCTCGAGCGTACCGATCCCGCCAGCGTGACCGAGCGCGTCTATGTGGACACGCAGAACCCGGCGGTGCTCCGGCTGCTCGCCACGCAGACCGACCTGATCCTCGAGCGCAGCAACCTGGCGCTGGAGGTCACCGACCGCCATCCCCGGCTGCAGGCGATCGACGACCGGCTGCGCGAGGTGCGGCGCGAGATGCGCCGCGAGGTGGCCGCGCAGATCGCGCTGCTGCGCAACCGCGAGGAGATCCTCGGCCGCCAGATGGGCGAGCTGCTCCAGCGCAACCGCGAGGTGCCGGCGGTCGAGCTGAGCCTGCAGCGGCTGCAGCGCGACGCCAAGGTGAACGACGACCTGCTGACGCTGCTCAAGACGCGCCACCAGGAGGCGCTCATCAAGGAGTCGGAGGGCGTCGAGGAAGTCACTATCATCCGCCCGGCCACCGAGCCGGGGGCGCCGGTGGGCTCGGGCGTGCTCAACACCATCATGGTGGGCGCCCTCCTTGGATTCGTGCTCGGACTCGGCCTCGCGTTCCTGCAGGAGACGCTCGACACCTCCATCGGCACCATCGAGGACATCGAGTCGTACCTGGGGGTGCCGGTGCTCGGCACCATCCCGCACATCGACCCGCGCGAGGCGATGCAGCGCCTCGTCGAGCGCCGCCCCGCGCTGGCCCAGACCGATCCCGAGGCCTTGCGCAACCACGCGCTGCTCATCACGCACTTCGACCCGAAGTCGCCGGTGGCCGAGGCCTATCGCACGCTGCGTACACACGTGCAGTTCGCCCGCCAGGACCACGGCGGCGGCAAGGTCCTCGTCGTCACGAGCCCCACGCTGCAGGAGGGCAAGACGACGACGATCGTCAACCTCGCGCTGACGATGGCCCAGAGCGGCCAGAAGACGCTCCTGGTCGGCGCCAACATGCGCCGCCCCAGCATCTACCGGTTCTTCGGCATCGAGCGCGAGCCGGGGCTGAGCGACATCCTGGTCGGCAACGCGCGCTGGCGCGACTGCATCCGCACGGTGGCCGACATCCTGATGGGCCGCTTCGAGATGGAAGACATCATGGCCTCGCCCGGCCTCGACAACCTGCACATCATCGAGGCGGGCCCCATTCCGGCCAACCCCTCCGAGCTGCTCTCGACGAGCGCGCTGGCGCAGTTCCTGCGCGAGGTCAGCGCCGAGTACGACGTGGTCCTCATCGACACGCCGCCCGTGCTGCCGGTGACCGACTCGGCGATCGTCGCGGCCCAGGCCGACGGCGTCCTGCTCGTCTACCAGGCCGGCAAGGTCGGCCGCCTCGTGCTCAAGCGCGCCAAGTCGCACCTGGAGTCCTCGCGAGCCAAGGTGTGGGGCGTGGTCCTCAACGACGTGCAGGCGGAGGTGTCGGGCTACACCTACACGCACTACTACACCCACTACTACGGCGAGGAGACGCCGGCCGCGGGCGAGGGGGGCGCGGTGTCGCGCGCGTGGGACGCGGTGCGCTCGCGCATCGGGCTGGGGGGTGGCGCCGCCGCGACGACCGCGCCCATCCCGGCGCGCGAGATCGAGACCGTCACGGCGGCGAGCCTCGCCGGCGAGGCCGACGACGCGCGGCCGCGCCGCGGGCGCTCTCGCCACGTGGGCCTCGCCCTCGTCCTGTTGCTCGTGCTGGCCGCCGCCGGCGGCGGGCTGGCGGCCTGGCAGTTCGGCCTGCTCGCTCCCGCGCAGCGCAAGCTCGATCTGCTGCGTGAGCGACTCGGAATCGGCCCGCGTGCGACGACGCCTTCCAGCCGGCCACCGGCGCCGCCCGCGAAGCCCGCGGTCCCGTCGACAAAACCTGTGACACCGCCGGCACCGCCGGCTGCGCCCGCCACGCCGCGCCCGACCGCCGCGGTGCCGGTGCCGGTCACGCCTGCGCCCGCGACGGTCACGCCCGCGCCCGCGGCGGTCGCTCCGGCTCCGCCGGCGCCGGCGGCCGCCGCTCCCGCGCCGAAAGCGTCGGTCCCGCCCGCCGCCGCGCCGGTCGCGCCCACGCCCGCGCCGACTCCGCCGGCGGCGTCCGTGCCGGCTCCGCGGACCTCGCCGGCGCCGGCGCCGCCCGCGCCGCCGAAGGCGAGCGCGCCGGCGAAGGCGCCCGCCGTCGCCGCCGCGCCGCCCGCCGCCGCGCCGCACTTCACGCTGGAGATCGGTCCCTTCTCCACGGCCGCCGCCGCGGAGGTGGTCGAGCGCCGGCTCACCGAGGCGGGATTCCAGACCGTGCGCTCGCGACCGCAAACCGGCCCCGGCGTCTACGCCGTCCTGCTCGAGCGCGTTCCCGGCGCGGCCGAGGCCCAGGCGCTCGTCGGCGCGCTGCGCGAGCAGGGGTTCGGCGAGGCCGTGATCGTCCGCCCGGATCCGCCGGTGATCCGCGTGGGCGAGCCGCTGCTGCTGCGGCGCGCCGTCGAGCTGGCCGAGCGCCTGCGCGCGCAGGGATATCAGGTGAGGGTCGCCGCCCAGCCGGGCGAGGCGACCGCCTACACGATCCGTCACGGCAACTTTCCCGCGCGCCCCGAGGCCCAGGCGCGGGCGGAGGAGCTTGGACGGCTCGGGCTGACGCCGCAGGTGATCCAGGTCCGGTAACGTCGTGCGACTGGGCTCGTCCGGCCCGGCGGCTCCGCCGGCGCTCGGCAATCTGCTCATGGTGGCGGTCATGGTGGGGGCCGCCTACGCGCTCTCCCAGGGACTCGCGCGCGCGTCGTTCGGCTACGCTATGGGCGCGCTCGCCGCCGTCGTCCTCTTCGCGATCGTCTTCGTCCGCAACGACTTCGGCCTCTACGTGGTCGTCTTCTCCATGCTGCTGTCGCCGGAGTTCGGCGCGGGCGGCGGGGGCATCGCCGAGGGGCGGACGATCATGGTGCGCAGCGAGGACTTCGTCCTGATCGTCATCGGCTTCGCATGGCTGGCCAAGACGGCGGTCAACAAGGAGCTCGGCATCGTCGCCAAGACGCCGCTGAACCGGCCGATCATCATCTACATCGCGGCCAACACCGTCTCCACGCTGCTCGGCGTGCTGTGGGGCAACGTCAACGGCACGAGCGGCTTCTTCTACGTCCTCAAGTACGTCGAGTACTTCGTCGTCTACTACATGGTCGTCAACAACGTGCAGGACCGCGATCACGCCCGCCGGCTGGTGATCGCGGCGTTCCTCACCGCCGCCATCGTCAGCGTGGTCGGGATCGCCCAGATCCCGTCCGGCGAGCGCGTGTCGGCGCCGTTCGAGGGGGAGGTCGGCGAGCCCAACACCTTCGGCGGCTACCTGCTGTTCATGATGGCGATCGCGGCGGGGATCGCGCTGGAGACGCACCGCCTGCGGCTGCGCGCCATCTGCCTGGGGGTCATCGGCCTGATGGCGCTGCCGTTCGCGTTCACCCTCTCGCGCGCGTCCTACCTCGGCGTGGTCCCGGCCTTCCTCGTCCTCGTCTTCCTCAGCCGCCAGCGGCGCTTCATGGTGGGGCTGGTCCTCCTGTTGCTGGTGTGCTCGCCGATCCTGGCGGTGTCGCTGCCCGACGCGGTGACCAAGCGCATCCTCTACACGTTCGAGCCGGAGAAGGGGCAGGCGACGGTGCGGATCCACCAGATCGGCGTGGCATTCGATCCGTCCACCTCAGCGCGCCTGTTCAGCTTCCAGAACGCGATCGAGGGATGGACGCGCCGGCCGATCTTCGGCTACGGCGTCACCGGCTACGGCTTCATGGACGCCCAGTACGCCCGCGTGCTCGTGGAGACCGGCGTGGTCGGCCTCGTCGCGTTCCTCTCCCTGGTGTGGGCCGTCTTGAAATCGGCCCGCGCGACGCTCGCGAGCGTGCGCGAGCCGGAGGACCGCGGCATCGCGCTGGGATTCCTGGCCGGCCTGGTCGGACTGCTCGTCCACGCCATCGGCTCCAACACGTTTATCATCGTGCGGATCATGGAGCCGTTCTGGTTCTTCGCCGGCGTGGTCGCGATGCTGCCGCAGCTCGAGCGCGCCGACGCCCCGGCGCCGCGCACGGGGCTGACCCCGGCGACGCCGCGGGCCCGATGAAGCCGGGCCCCCGCCTGCCCGCCGACGGCGCGGCGGACTTCGAGTACCTGCGCCGCAACGACGCCCGCGAGATCGACAACCCCGACCTCGACGACCCGCGCCGCTTCCGCTACCTGCAGCGGATGGACGCCGTGCTGCGCCTGGCGCGCGTGCTCCCGCCGCCCGCGCGCGTCCTCGAGGTGGGCGCTGCCCAGGCGAACGCGAGCCTGCTCCTGGCCGAGGCCGGCTATGTCACCGCCGCCCTCGACCTGCGCCCGGATTTCGTCCGCTACGCGCGGGCCAAGTGGGAGCGCGGGCGATTCAGCGGCGTCGTCGGCGACGCCCGGCGGCTGCCGTTCCGCGACGGCGCGTTCGAGATCGTCCTCGTCGGCGAGCTGGTCGAGCACGTCGCCGATCCGGGCGCTCTGCTGACCGAGGCGGCGCGCGTGCTGGCGCCGGCCGGCCGGCTGATCGTCACCACGCCCAACGGGCGGTGCGTGGGGACGCGCGAGCCCTCGTTCACCGCCTACCAGCGGCGGCGGGCCGCCGGCGACGAGCCCGCCGCCGACTCGGGCGTCGGCGCCGAGGACCACCTCTTCGCGCTCACGATGCGCGAGCTGGTGGGGCTGCTGCCCCCCGGCGTGCGGCCGCTCTATCGCGGCTACGCGGTGTCGCGGCTCATCAACAGCCGCTCGCATCCCGTGCTGCGCCGGCTGCTGGGCGGGGTGCCGCCGTGGCTCGGCCGCGCCGCCGCCGCGCTGCCGCTGCTGGGCCCGTGGCTGTCCCAGCAGCTCGTCGTCGCGGCGGGCCGCCGCCCCGGAGTCGCGTGAGCGCCCCCGCCGGCGACCGCACGCTGCGGGTCGGCGGCGACTTCGCGGCGATGACGGGCGCCTGGCTCGCCCGCGCCGCGCTCGGCATCCTCGTCTCGGTGCTCATCGCGCGCGCGCTGCCTCCCGCCGAGCTGGGCCGCTACGCGTTCCTCGTCTGGCTGGCCGGGCTGGCGGCGGTGGCGTTGAGCCTCGGCTTCCCGACCACGGTGACGCGCTACACCGCCGAGGCCGTGGGCGCCGGTCGCCCCGGCGACGCCGGCGCCCTGCTCGGCGTCGTCGTGCGCTGGCAGCTTACGCTGGCGCTGCTCGCGGCCCTCCTCATCGCTGCGTCGGCCTTCGTGCTGCCGCGCCCGTGGCGGCTGCCGGTCGTGCTGACCGCGCTCAGCGTGCCGCCGCTCGTGCTGCACGGCAGCGTCGCCGCGTTTCTGTCGGGGCTCTCGGCATTCCGCCGCCAGGCGCTCTTCGGCGTGGGCACGCTCGCGCTGCAGATCGCGCTGTTCGCGCTCGCCGCCGCCCTCGGCGCCGGCGTCGCCGGCTTCCTGGCCGCGCACGCCGTCGTCAACGCCGCCGGGTTGACCGCCATCGCCGCGCTGGCGCGCCGGCAGGGGCGCCACGCGCGCGCGCTGCCCGCCGCGGTCCGGCCGGCGGGGGCGGCGCGCGCCGACGTGCTGCGCTACGCCGGCGGCGTGAGCGCGCTGGTCGTCCTCGACGCGATCGTGTGGCAGCGCACCGAGGTCGCCTTCTTGCAAGCGCTGTCCACGCCCGCCGAGGTCGCGTTCTACGCGCTCGCCTTCGGCGTGGCCGCCCAGGTGAGCCGCATTCCCTACCAGGCGTCGGTCGTGCTCTTCCCCAGCTTCCCCGCGCTCGTCGGCGGCGGGCGGGTGGCCGAGCTGGCCTCGCTGCACGCCACCGCGATGCGCTATCTCGTGCTGCTGGGCGCGCCGCTGGCGGTCGGGCTGGCGGTGACGGCGCCGGCGCTCGTCCACCTGCTCTGGGGGCCGGCCTACGCGCCGGCCGGCGTCGTTCTCGCGGTGCTGGCGCTCGGCAGCCTGCCGGCCTTCGCGGCGGGCGCCAGCCCGGGCGTGCTGCACGCGCTGAAGCGCACGGACCGGCTGGTGCGCCAGGCGCTGGTCGCGGCGGCGGCGGACCTCGGGCTGGCGCTGGTCCTGGTGCCGGCGGCGGGGGCGCTCGGCGCCGCCGTCGCCAACGTCCTCGCGCAGGGGATCGGCAGCGTGCTCGCGATTCGCGCCGCCGTCCGGATCGCCGGCGTCGGCGTCCCCACCGGAGCGCTGGTTCGCATCGCCGCCGCCGTCGCCCTGATGGGGCTACTGGCGCTCGTCCCGATCGTCACGCTCGGCGGCGGCCTCGGGCTGGCGCTGGCCGTCGGGGTCGGCGCGGTGGCGTACCCGCTCGCCCTGCGCGCGATGCGCGCGCTCGCGGCCGAGGATCTCGATCGCGCCCGTGTCCTCGCCGGGCGGCTGCCGCCAGGCGTGCGCCGCGGCAGCCTCGCGCTGGCCGGCTTCCTCTGCCGCGGCCCGGTGCCGGAGCCATGGTCGCCGTCTCGGTGATCGTGCCGACGTACCGGCGCGAGGCGCCGCTGCGCCGGTGCCTGGCCGGCCTCCTCGCCCAGCGCCACCCCGCCTTCGAAGTGCTCGTCGTGGACCAGAGCCCCGACCACGAGCCCCAGACGTGGGCGGCGCTGCGCGCGCTCCCGGCGCACGCGCGTCACGTGCGGCTCGCGCAGCCGAGCGTGACGGCGGCGGCCAATGCCGGCGCCCGTCTGGCCGGCGGCGCGCTGCTGGTGTTCCTCGACGACGACGTGGAGATCGACGACCCCGACCTTCTCGCCCGCCACGAGCGCCACTACGCCGACCCCACGATCGGCGCGGTGGCGGGGCGCCTGGTCCACGCCGGCGCGGGCGCGGAGCTGCCGGCGCCCGGGCTCCGGGGCGGCACCCTGGCGTTCCTCGACGTGAACTTCGATCACGGGCGGCCGCTCGACGTGCCGACCACCTGCGCCGCCAACATGTCGATCCGGCGCGAGCTCGTCGAGCGACTCGGCGGCTTCGACGAGCGCTTCACCGCCAACGCGTTCCGCTGGGAGACCGACTTCAGCGTGCGGCTGATCCGCGCCGGCTATCGCATCCGCTACGATCCCGAGGCGCGCGTCGTCCACCACTACGGCACGCCGGGGGGATGCGAGAACGCGAATCTGCTGGCGAGCACGCCCGAGTCGCACGCCTGGTACGAGCCGTTCTTCCGCAACAACACCTACTTCGCCCTCAAGCTCCTGGAGCCGGGCGATCGCGCGCGCTTCCTGTGGCGCCTCTACCGCGAGCACGTGCTCAACCGGGCGTTCGTCGCCGCCGGCCCCGCGTTCCTCGGCCGCCGCCACGCGGCGCTCGCGCGCGGCGCCGCCGCCGGCTGGCGCGCCTGGCGGCAGGCCCGGACGGCGGGGGGCTGAGCGTGCGCATCGCCGTCGTGACCCAGGTGATGCCGTACCCGGCGGAGTCGGGCACCGCGATCCGCGTCGCGCGCATCGTGCGCGCGCTGCGTGACGACCACGCGGTGACGCTGCTGTCGCTGGCGCCCGGCGACGCTGCCGGCGCGGCGGTCGCGCTCCGGGTGCCGGTGGCCGTCCACCCCGCGCGCACGCGGCGCGCGCTGGCGCCGGTCGCGGTCGAGCCGGGGACCACGCGCGTCATTCACCGCGCGATCGCCGAGTGGAAGGCCGACGTCGTCCATCTCCAGGGGACGTTCAGCGCGGCCGCCGCCGGGCTCGCCGCGGCCGGGCCCGGCGTGCCCGGCGTCGTGGACGACGGCTGCGTCTACTACCTGAGCTACGCGCGGGCGGCCGAGGTCGCGGCGACGCCGCTCGCGCGCGCGCGCGGGCGGCTGCGCGCCTGGCGGCTGCGCCTCTTCGAGCGCCGCCTCGCCCGGCGGGCCGCCGCGCTGGTCGCCGTCTCCGAGGACGAGGCGAGGCTGATGCGCGCGCTGGCGCCGGGGGCGCGCGTGGTGGTGGCGCCCAACGGCGTGGACGTGGACGCGCTCGCGCCCTCGCCCCCCGGCGACGCGGTGCTGTTCGTCGGGCTGCTGAGCTACGCGCCGAACCGCGACGCGATGGAGTGGTTCGCGCGCGAGGTGCTGCCCCGGCTGGGCGCGGCCGGCCCGCCGGTGCTGGTGGCCGGCCGCGAGCCGGGGTCCGCGCTGGGGACGCTGGCGCGGGCGCATCCGCGCATGCAGCTGCTCGGCTTCGTGCCCGACCTGGCGCCGCTCTACGCGCGCGCCGGCGTCTTCATCAACCCGATGCGCGGCGGCGGCGGCACGCGTCTCAAGATGCTGGGCGCGATGGCGGCGGGCAAGGCGGTCGTCTCCACCACGCTCGGCGCCGAGGGGCTGGCCCTCGCCGACGGGCGCGACGTCGTGCTCGCCGACACGCCGGAGGCGTTCGCCGCCGCGGTGCGCGGGCTGCTGGCCGACCGCCCGCGCGCGGCGCGGCTGGGCCGGGCGGCGCGCGCGCTCGTGGAGGCGCGCTTCCGGTGGGAGACGTGCCTGGCTCCGCTGGCCGACCTCTACGCGAGCCTCGAGGCGTCGCGATGACGCCGCGCGTGTCGGTGGTCGTCCCCGTGCTGAACGCGGCGCGCACGCTGCCGCGCACGCTGCCCGCGCTTGCCGCGCTCGACCCCGCCCCCGACGAGATCGTCTTCGTGGACAACGGCTCGACCGACGACACGCCCGGCCGCCTCGCCGCGTTCGCCGCCGCCGGCGGGCGCGCGAAGATCGTCGTGGTCGGCGAGCCGCGGCGCGGCGCCTCGCGGGCGCGCAACGCCGGCGCGCGCGCGGCCACCGGCGAGATCGTCGCGTTCACCGACGCCGACTGCTGCCCGCGGCCGGACTGGCTCGCCGCGCTCACCGCGCCGCTGGCCGATCCCGCGCTCGGCGCGGTCGCCGGCCGCCTGCTCTCGACCCCGCCGCGCGGCGTCGTCGAGACGTTCAGCAGCCTCTTCACGCTGCAGGCCGCGGCGACGCCCGCCCGTCACACGCGCTGGACGCCGTGGACCGGTGGCTTTCCCACCGCGAACCTCGCCGTGCGCCGCGCGCTGCTCGACCGGCTCGGCGGCTTCGACGAGTCGGTGGCGATCTACGGCGAGGACTACGATCTCTGCGCGCGCATCTACGCGGCCGGCGCCGCCATCGCCTACACGCCGGCGGCCGCGGTCGAGCACCAGCACCGCGTGGCGCTGCGCCCCATGCTGCGCCAGGCGTTCGGCTTCGGGCGCAGCCACGCCTGGCTCATGCGCCGCCACGTGCCGCGCGGCCTCTGGCTCGACCTGCCGCGGGCCTCGCTCGCGCGCCCGGGCTTCCCGCTGCCGCTCTGGATCGACGCCGCCGCCCCCGACAAGAAGGTGCTGGCGCTGCTGGCGCTCGGCGCGCTCTGGCGTCCGCTGCTGGTGCTGCTGCCGCTCTACGGCGGCTGGCTCTGGTGGGACGTCGGGCGCCGCGTGCGGGCGCGCGGCCTCGCCGTGTCCTGGCTCGGGCGGTGGGGGCTGGTCGGCTGCCTGCTCGCCAAGGCGGCGGCGATGACGGGCGGGCGCTGGTGGGGCTCGCTGAGGTACGGCCGTGCCTGCCTCTGAGCCGGGCCGGCCGCCGGCGGTCTCGGTGCTGATCTGCACCAAGGACCGGCGCGCGGACGTGGCCCGCGCGCTCGCCTCGCTGCGCGCCGCCGGCACCGAGCGCGAGGGCGTCGAGATCGTGGTGGTCGAGGAGACGGCGCAGCCGGCGCCGATCCCCGGCGTGCGCTACGTCCCGCTGGCGCCCGAGGGGCGCGGCTTCGCCCACGTGCGCAACCGCGCGGTGGCGGCCGCCCGGGGCGGCCTGCTCGTGTTCGTGGACGACGACTGCGAGGTGGAGCAGGGGTGGCTCGATGCGCTGCTGGCGCCGATGGCCGATCCCGAGGTGGCCGGCGCCGCCGGGGCCGTGCTCGTGCGCGACTGCAACGCGATCGGCTACGCCGAGAACATCCTGGGCTTCCCGGGCGGCGGTCTGCGCTACCTCGCCGCCGCCGACGGGCGCGTGGTGCCGACCGCGTTCCTCTCCACCTGCAACTGCGTCTACCGGCGCGCGGCGATCGACGCGGTGGGCGGCTTCTCGCCGCTGGCGTCGCTGGGGGGCGAGGACAGCCTGCTCGCCGAGCGGGTGAGCGCCCGCTGGCCGTGCCGCTACGCGCCCGGCGCCGTCGTGTACCACAAGCCGCGCCAGCGGCTGGCCGCGATCTTCCGCTGGTTCGTGCGGCGCGGCCGGGCCGAGATGCGGATCCTGCCCGGCAAGGCGCGGCCCGCCGCCGTCGTCGCCGCGCTCGTGCGCGGCTCCACGCTGCTGCGCGCGGCCCTCGCCGCCGTCGTGCTTGCCTGGCTGCCGTGGCCGGTCGCGCTGACGCTGCCCGCGCTGCTGGCGGCGTACTATCTGCTGCTGCTGCGTCGCTTCGCCTTCGCCCGGCGCTACCCGACCCACCGGCGCGGCTGGTGGCTGGCGCCGGTCGTCAAGGTCGTCGCCGACGCGGGCGCCGAGGTCGGGCGGCTGCGCGAGGCGCCGGCGGTGGCGCGTGCGTGGCGGGCCGGGGTCCGGTGAGCGCGCGGCCCGGGCTGTCGGTCGTGCTCATCACGCGCGACGAGGCGGCGCGCATCCGCCCGTGTTTGGAAAGCGTGCGCTGGGCGGAGGAGATCGTCGTCGTGGACGGACACAGCGGCGACGGCACGCCGGCCGTCTGCCGCGAGTACGGCGCGCGCGTGATCGCACGGGATATGACGGCCGGCTTCGGCGAGCAGAAGAACTTCGCGATCGCCCAGGCGACGCAGCCGTGGATCCTGAGCCTCGACGCCGACGAGGAGGTCACCCCCGCGCTCCGGCACGAGATCGAGGCGGCGGTGGCCGCGCCCGACGCCTGCGCGGGCTACCGGATGCCCCGGCTCACCTCCTACCTCGGCCGCTTCATCCGCCACTGCGGCTGGTATCCGAGCCCGGTGCTCCGCCTCTTCCAGCGCGGGCGCGGGCGTTTCACCGACGCGCTCGTGCACGAGGAGGTCGTCGTGGACGGCGCGGTGGGTGACCTGCGCGCCGACCTGCGGCACCACAGCTACGCCTCGCTCGGCGACCACGTCCGCAAGCTGCTGCTCTACACCGCCTACGACGCGCAGATGCTCGCCCGCCGGGGGGTGCGGGTGACCGCGCTCACGGCGCCGTGGTATCTGGCCGGCAAGCCGCTGGCGGTCTTCGTCCGCAAGTACGTGGCGCAGGGGGGCTTCCGCGAGGGCTGGCACGGCTTCGTGCTGAGCGCGATGGCCGCGCTCGTCGTGCTGGTCAACTACGTGCGGCTCGCCGAGCTGACGGGACGGCTGCCGGTGGCCGGGCGCGCGCGCGACGGCGCCGGGCCGCCGACGGTGCTCCTGATGGCGAACTTCGCCGGCCTCGTCGGCGGCGGCGAGGCGAGCCTGCTCGCGCTCGCCGCGCGCCTCGATCGGGCGCGCGTGCGTCCGATCGCGACGGTGCCCGCCGAGGGCGAGGTGGCCGAGCGGCTGCGCGCGCTCGGGGTGCCGGTGACCGTGCTGCCGCTGCCGTCGGTGCGGCCGTGGACGTTCCCCGGCCTGGCGCAGGCACTCGGCCGGGTGCGCGCGCTGCTGGCCGCCGAGCGGGTGGCGCTCGTGCACGCGCAAGGCGCGCGCGGCGCGCTCTACGCCGGCCTGGCGCGGGGCCGGTCGGGGCCGCCACTCGTGTGGCACGCGCGCGTGGCCTACCGCGACCGCTGGCTCGACCCGGTCCTCGCCCGGCTGGCCCACACGATCGTCGCCAACTCCGGCGCCACCGCGCGCCGCTTCCGCGCGTGGCCCGCCGCGCGCGTCGTCGTCGTGCCCAACGGTGTGGAGATCGGCCGCTTTGCGCCCGGCCCGCCGGACCGGGCGCTGCGCGCCGCGCTCGGGCTGCCCGCCGAGGGGCCGATCGTCGGGTACGTCGGGCGCCTCGAGCACGGCAAGGGCCCCGACGTGCTGCTCGCCGCCGCCGAGCGGCTGCAGCAGAAGATCCCCGCGGTCAGCCTGCTCGTGGTGGGCGACGGGCCGCTCGCCCCGGCGCTGGCGGCGCGCGCGCGGGCGGCCGGCGTGCGCCTGACGCTGGCCGGGCAGCGCGGCGACGTGGCGGCGCTGCTGCGCCTGTGCGACGTCGTCGCGGTGCCCTCGCGCCAGGAGGCGTTCGGCCGGATCCTGATCGAGGCGATGGCGGCCGAGCGGCCGGTCGTCGCCGCCGCGGTCGGCGGCATCCCCGAGGTCTGCACCGACGGCGTCACCGGGCTGCTGGTGCCGCCCGAGGATCCCGACGCGCTCGCGGCGGCGCTGGCCGCCACGCTGAGCGATCCCGCCGCCACGACCGCCCGCGTCCGCGCGGCGGCGGCGGACGTGGCGACGCGCTTCGACATGACCACCCACGCCGCGCGCGTCCACGCGGTGTACGACGCCGTGCTGCGCGAGGGTGGCCGGTGACCCGCGCCGTGTGGCTGCCCGGGCTGGTCCTGTCGGCGCTCGGCGTCCTCGTGCGGCTGCTGGTCGCCACGCGCCGCGAGGGCATCGAGGTGGACGGCATCCTCTATCTCGCCAACGCCGCCGCCCTGGCCGGCCACCCGGCGGCGTTCGTCCCGGTGCACCAGCCGCTCTACTCGCTGCTGCTGGCGCCCCTCGTCGGGGCGGCCGGCGATCCCGAGTGGCTGGGGCGCGTGGTCGCCGCCGTCGCCGGCGGGCTCTGGGTGTGGCCGACGCTCTGGCTCGCGCGCGAGATCACCGAGGAGCGCGTGGCGTGGCCGGCCGGGCTGCTCGTCGCCTTGATGCCGGCCGCGGTGGACGCGGGCACGCGCGTGCTGCCCGACACGCTGCTGACGCTGCTGGTCACCACCACGCTGGCGGCGACCGTGTGGGCCGCCCGCACGGCGTCGCCGCGCGCGGCCGCCGCCGCCGGCGCCGCCGGCGCGCTGGCGGCGCTCGCGCATCCGGTCGGCGTCGGCTTCCTGGCGCTCGCCCTCGTCCTGCTCGTGCTGGCGCCGCGCTGGACGTCCCCGGCGTGGGCGGCACCGCGGCCGGCGGCCTCGACGGCGGCGCTGGTCCTGGCCGCCGCCCTCGTGCTCGCCCCGCAGGTGATCTTCGTTCGCCAGCTCACCGGACACTGGTCGTGGACGGGCAAGCAGCTCGGGTACACGCTCACGTTCTCCGAGCACGTCGGCGCCGAGCGCCCGATGGAAGCCGCCGAGCGGCTGACGGCCGAGGTGCGCGCCGAGCAGACGCCCGGCGCGCTCGCCTACGCCTGGCGCAGCCCCGGCGCCCTGGCCCGGCGCGCCCTCGTCAACCTGCACCTGGTGGACAAGTACACGCTGCCCGACCTCCTGCACTCGGGGGGCATCGCGCTGATCGCGCTCGGGCTCGTCCACCTGCGGCGGCGGCGCGCGCCGCCCGAGTGGCTGCTGGTCGTCGCGGCGGCGCCGCTGGCTGCGCTGCTGCTCTTCAACGTCGAGAGCCGCTACTTCCTGCCGGTGCTTCCGGTGCTGGCGATCGTCGGCGCGCTCGGCGTCGTCCGCCTCGGCCGCGCGCGCGGGGGTGGGGAGCGCGCGCCGCGCGTGCGGCCGGGCACCGTCGTGCTGGTCGTCGTCCTCCTCAGCTTCCTGCCGTGGCTGGCGCGGCCGTGGTTCCGCGACGACGCCAGCGCGGTGGAGGCGCGCGCCGGCCGCTGGCTGCGCGCGGCCGGCGCGGGCCCGACGTTCCTCGGCCGCTACCCGGTTGCCGGCTACTACGCCGGCGCCCGGGCGATCCCGCTCGGCTCGCTCGCCCTCGACGCGCTGCTGGCCGAGGGGCGGCGGCAGGGCGCGCGCTTCCTCGTCGTGGACAGCGAGCGGCTGCCCGAGATCCGCCCCGATCTCCTCGGGCTGCTCGACGGCCGCGCGGGCGGGCGGGCCGATCTGCGGCTGGCCACCGTGGTGCAGGACGGCGCCGGCCGGCGCGTGCTCGTCTATCGCCTCGCCGGCGGTGGCGCGTGAGCGGGCCGCTGCGCGTGGGCGTGGACGGGCGCGAGCTGCGCGAGGGGGTGCGCACCGGCATCCGGCGCTACGTGGTGGAGGTCGTGCGCGCCGCCGCCGCGCGCGGGCTCGAGTGCGTCGTCTACGGCGACCGCGCCACGAGCCTGCCCGCCGCCGGGCCCGGGGTGCGGCCGCGCATGCTCGCCGGCGGCCTCACCCAGTGGTGGGACCAGGTGACGCTGCCGCGCGCCCTCGCGCGCGACGGGGCGAACGTGTTCCTCTCGCCGTACTACAAGCGGCCGCTCGCGTCGCCGTGCCCGGTGGTCATCACGATCCACGACCTGTTCTTCATCGGGTATCCGGGCCGCCGGCGCCCGCTCTACGACCGGGCGATGACCGCGCTCGCGCGACTCTACGCGCGCGGCGCGACCGCCATCGTGGCGGACTCCGACCACAGCCGCCGCGCGATCGTCGCCCGGCTCGGCCTGCCCGCCGAGCGCGTCGTGGTGATTCCGGTCGGCCTCGGCCCGGAGTTCGTACCGGCGGCGCCGAGCGCGGCCCAGCGCGCGCGCTACGGCCTCGGCGCCCGCTACGCGCTCTACGTCGGCAACTTCCTGCCGCACAAGAACCTGCCGCGGCTGCTGCGCGCGTGGGCGGCGCTGCCGGAACCCCTGCGGGCCGCCCACCGGCTGGTGCTCGCGGGCGGCGACCGCGCGGGCCGGCCGGCGCTGGAGGCCCTCGTGCGCGCGCTCGGCCTCGACAGCGGCGTCGCGCTGCCCGGGCTCATCGCCGACGCCGACCTGCCGGCGGTCTACGGCGGCGCCGCCGTGCTCGTGCTGCCCTCGCTGGAGGAGGGGTTCGGCCTGCCGGCGCTGGAGGCGATGGCCTGCGGGGCGCCGGTGATCGCCGCCCGGCGCGGCGCCCTGCCGGAGGTCGTCGGCGACGCCGGCGTCCTGGTCGACCCCGAGGACGCGGGCGCGCTGGCGGCGGCGCTGGCGCGCGTGCTCGGCTCGGACGACGAGCGCGCGGCGCTGCGGCGGAGCGGCCTCGCCCGCGCCGCCGCGTTCACCGCCGAGCGCACGGCCGGGCGCGTGGTGGACGTGCTGCTGGCGGCGGCCGGGCGGCCGGGCGGCCGCCGCTCGTGACGGGACGGGCCGGCTGATGTGCGGCATCGCCGGCATCGTCGGCCCGACGCCCTCGCGCGCGGTGCTCGACGCCATGCTGGCGACGCTCGAGCACCGCGGCCCCGACGACCGCGGCGTCCACGAGGGCGACGGCGTCGCGCTCGGCATGACCCGGCTGGCGATCATCGACCTCGTCACCGGCCGCCAGCCGATGCGCAGCGACGACGGCGCCGCCACGATCGTCTACAACGGCGAGATCTACAACTTCCGCGCCGTCCGCGCCGACCTCGAGGCGCGCGGCCACCGCTTCCGCACGCAGAGCGACACCGAGGTCGTCCTGCGCGCGTGGGAGGCGGACGGCGAGGCGTGCGTCGAGCGGCTGCGCGGGATGTTCGCGTTCGCGATCTGGGACGCCCGCCGGCGCTCGCTGTTCCTCGCCCGCGATCGCGTCGGCAAGAAGCCGCTCTATTACTGGCAGGGCGGCGGCACGCTGGTCTTTGCCTCGGAGATCAAGGCGCTCTTCCGCCACCCGGGGCCGGGGCGCTCGGTGGACTTCACCGCGCTCCACCACTATCTCGCCTACGGCTACACGCCCTCCGCGCGCTCGGCGTTCGTGGGCATCGCCAAGCTCCCCCCCGGCCACACCGCCACGCTGGCGGCCGGCGCGCTCGCCCCGCGCCGCTACTGGACGCTGCCGCCGGGCCCGCCGGCCGGCGCCTCGCCCGTCGCGGGACCCGAGCTCCGCGAGCGGCTGCGCGACGAGATCCGCGAGGCGGTCCGGCTGCGGCTGGAGAGCGACGTGCCGCTCGGCGTCTTCCTCTCGGGCGGCGTGGACTCGAGCGTGGTGGTCGCCGCCATGCGGGAGGCGACGAGCGGCCGCATCGCCACCTTCTCCGTCGGCTTCGGGACGACGGCGGCGTCGTACGACGAGCTGCCCTACGCCCGCCAGGTGGCCGCCCGCTTCGCGACCGAGCACCACGAGGAGGTCCTCGAGCCGAAGGCGGCCGAGCTGGCGCCGGTGATCGTGCGCGCCTTCGACGAGCCGTTCGCCGACTCCTCGGCGATCGCCACTTTCGCCGTCGCCGCCGCCACCGCCCGTCACGTGAAGGTGGCGCTCTCGGGCATCGGCGGCGACGAGACGTTCGCCGGCTACCCGCGCTACCTCGGCGTGTCGGTGTCCGAGAGGTGGGCGCGCCTGCCGCGCCCCCTGCGGGGCGCGCTCGGCGCGCTCGCCACCCGGGCGCTGCCCGCGTCCTTCACGAGCCGCGACCTGCACGACTGGGTCGTGCGCTTCGTCGCCGGAGGCGAGCGGCCGCTGCCCGAGCGCTACTTCGCGTGGACCCGCTTCTTCGACGAGCCGGCGCTGGCCGCGCTGGCCACGCCGGGGCTGCTCGCGCAGCTCGCCGGCGACCCCGACGCCGAGGCGCGCCAGGCGTGGCGCGACCGGGGCCACGGCGAGGCGATGGACGGCGCCTTCCGCGTGGATCTCGCGACCTACCTGCCCGGCGACCTGCTCGTCATGGCCGACCGCATGTCCATGGCGAGCTCGCTCGAGCTGCGGGCGCCGTTCTGCGACCACCGCCTCATCGAGACGAGCCTGGCGCTGGCCCCCTCGGTGAAGACGCGCGGCTTCCGGCTCAAGGGGCTCCTCAAGGCGGCCTACGCCGACGTGCTGCCGCCCGCCGTGCTCGGCCATCGCAAGCAGGGGTTCATGATCCCGCTCGCCCGCTGGCTGCGCACCGACCTGCGCCCGCTGCTGGAGGATCTGCTCGGCCCCGAGCGGGTGCGCGCCCGCGGCATGTTCCGCGTGGCGGCGGTGGAGGCGATGAAGGCCGAGCATCTCGCCGGCCGCCGCTCGCACGCCGATCGGTTGTGGACGCTGATGATGGCCGAGCTCTGGCTGCGCGAGTATCTCGACCGGGGCGGGCAGTGGAGGCTCGTGTGAGCCGCTTGCGCGTGCTGACCGTGTCCGACGTCTCGGCGCTGGCGCTGGAGGGCGGCGCCGAGCGCGTGCTGTGGGAGGCGGCGCGGCGACTGGCCGCCCGCGGCCACGCCGTGCGCATCCTGAGCCGGGGACCCGCCGGCGAGCCGCCGCGCACCGCCCGGCGCGAGGGGGTGGAGATCGTGCAGTTCGCCTCCAGCCGGCGCTCGCTGGTGGGCTTCCTGCGCAGCGCGGTGCTGGAGGCGCGCCGCGCGGCGGCGCCGCTCCTGGCCGAGGCCGACGTGCTGCACCTGCACCAGCCGCTCTCGGGGTGGGGCGTGCTCGGCTCGCCGCTCGGCCGCCGCCGGCCGTCCCTCTACACCTTCCACTCGCCGGCGCCGCTGGAGTACCGCTCGCGCCGGCGCATGACCGCGCATCACCTCGGCGGCGCCGCCGGGGCCGCCGGCATGCTCACGCTCTGGCTCATCGAGCGCGCGTGCCTCATGCGCGCCACCCGGATCCACGTGCTCAGCGATTTCTCGGCGGCGCTGCTCTGGAAGCTCTACCGCATTCCGGCCGAGCGCATCGTGAAGATCCCGGGGGGCGCCGACCTCGACCGGTTCCACCCGGCGCCCGACCGGCGGCGCGTGCGCGCGGAGCTGGGGCTGCCGATCGACCGGCCGCTCCTGCTCACCGTGCGCAACCTCGAGACGCGCATGGGCCTCGACACGCTCCTGAGCGCGATGGCCGTCGTCGCGCGGGGGGCGCCGGACGCGCACCTGCTGATCGGCGGCGCCGGCTCGCTGCGGCCGGCGCTCGAGGCGCAGGCGCGCGCGCTCGGCCTCGACAAGCAGGTGACGTTCCTCGGCTTCGTCGCCGAGGCCGACCTGCCGCGCTACTACCAGGCGGCCGACGTGTTCGTGCTGCCCACGCGTGAGCTGGAGGGGTTCGGCCTCGTCACCGTGGAGGCGCTCGCCTGCGGCACGCCGGTGCTGGGCACGCGCGTGGGCGCCACCCCCGAGCTGCTGGAGCCGATCGATCCGGGATTGATGTTCGGCGCGGGCGGCGCCGCGGCGATGGCGGCCGACGTGCTGGCGTTCCTCGACCGCCAGCGGCGCGATCCCGCCGGGGCCGAGCGGCTGCGCGCGGCCTGCCGCCGCCACGCCGCGGCGCGCTACGGCTGGGACCACGTGGTGGCCGGGCTCGAGCGCGTGCTGGCGGGGCTGGCCGCGCAGGGTGCGCCCGTCGCCGACGCCGCCGAGCCGTGCGAGGCGTGCGGGGCGCCGATGCGCGCCTCGCGCCTCCTCTACGAGGGCCGGCGCTTCCGACGCTGCCCGCGCTGCCGCGCGCGGCGCATCGCCACGCTGCCGAGCGACTCGGAGATGCTGAGCGAGTACGAGATCCGCTATCCGCGGCGGTTCCCGCCCGGCCACATCGAGGCGCCGCGGCGCGAGATGATGGAGTCGCTGCTCGCGCGTCTCGCCCGCCGCGCCGCGCCCGGCCGCCTGCTCGACGTCGGCTGCGGCGGCGGCCACTTCATGGCGGCCGCCGCCGAGCAGGGGTGGCGCCCGATCGGCACCGACCTCTCGCGCGAAGCGTGCGCGGCGGCGCGCCGCGCGGTGGCGGCCCCGGTCGCCCAGGCCGACGCCGACGCGCTGCCGTTCGCGAGCGGCACGCTCGACGCCGTCGCGCTCGTCAATGTGCTGGACCATACGACGCGCCCGCTGGCGGTCGTGCGCGAGGCGGCGCGCGTGCTGAGAGCGGGCGGGGTGCTGATCGTGCGCGTGCCCAACGGCAGCTTCCACGCGCCCTGGGCCGGCGTGCTCGGCCGGCTGGGTCCGTTCGTGCGCTGGCGCGGCTGGGACGTCTACCCGGTCCTGCACGTCTTCGCCTTCGGCCCGGCGGCGCTCCGGCGGCTGGTTGAGCGCGGCGGCTTCGAGGTGGTGGAGACGGTCAACTCGGCGCTCGCCGGCCCCGCGCCGCGGCCGGGGTCGGGCGCGGCGGCGCTCGGGCTGGCGGCCGTGCGCGCGCTGACCGGCGGCGCCGCCACGGTGGTCTCGGCGCTCTCCGGCGGGCGGTGGCTCGTGGGTCCCTCCATCGAGGTCTACGCGCGCCGGCGCGCCGGGACGTCAGCGTGATCCCGGTCGTCCACGTCATCACGCGCCTGACGCTGGGCGGCTCGTCGGAGAACACCGTGGCGACGATCGAGGCGCTCGAGCGCGCCGGCTGGTCGTGCACGCTGGCGCTCGGCCCCGAGTCCGAGGCGGCCACCGTGGCCGACGCGCGCCGGCGCGGCTGCCGCGTCGTCGAGATCCGCCCGCTCGGCCGCGAGGTGCGTCCCGTCCGCGATCTCGCCGCGGTGATCGCGCTCGCGCGCCTCTTCCGCCGCGCCCGCCCGGCCGTCGTGCACACCCACACCTCCAAGGCCGGCTTCGTGGGACGGCTGGCGGCGCGGCTGGCCGGCGTTCCCGCGGTCATCCACCAGCCGCACGGCCACGTCTTCTACGGCTACTGGGGGCCGCGGCGCACCGCGCTGTTCGTGGCGCTCGAGCGGCTGGCCGCGCGCTGGACCGACACGCTGGTGGCGCTCACCCCGCGCGAGGCGCAGGAGCACCTGGCGCGGGGGATCGGGCGGCCGGCGCAGTGGGCGGTGGCGCCGAGCGGCGTGCCGACCGCGGCGCTGCGGGCGGCGGCGCCGTCGCGGACAGCGGCGCGCGCGCGCCTGGGGCTGGCGCCCGATGCGTTCGTCGTGGCCGGCGTCGGACGGCTCGTGCCCATCAAGGGGTTCGACGTCCTCGTGGCGGCACTGCCGGGCGTGGTGGCCCGCGTGCCGGGCGCGCGCCTGCTGCTCGTCGGCGACGGCGAGGAGCGCGCGGCGCTCGAGGCGCGCGCGGCAGCGCTCGGCATGGCCGACCGCGTGAGCGTCACCGGCGCGGTGGGCGACGTCACCGCCCACCTGGCCGCCGCCGACGTGCTGGCGGCGCCCTCCCGCAACGAGGGGATGGGCCGCGTTCTGGTGGAGGCGATGGCGCTCGGTCTGCCGGTCGTCGGCACCACGGTGGGCGGCATCCCCGACGTGATCGTGGACGGCGAGTGCGGGCGCCTGGTGCCGCCCGACGACCCGGCCGCGCTCGCCGGCGCCCTCGCCGACCTCGGCGCGGATGGCGCCCTGCGGGCCAAGCTCGGCGCCGCCGCCCGGCCGCGCGCCGAGGCGTTCTCGACGGAGGTGGCCGCCGCCGCCTGGATCGGCATCTACGAGGCGCTGGCCCGCGCCCGGGGGCTTCGCCGGTGAGACGCGCGCTGCTCGCCGCGCTGGTGGGGCTCCTCGCCGCCGCGCCGGCGGCGGCGCTCGAGCGCGTGCGCGGCGTCGTCCACGTGCACTCCGACCTCTCGACCGGCGACTTTGCGCTGGAGGGGCTGGTCGGACTCGCCGACGCGCAGGGGATCGACGCGCTCCTGCTGTCCGAGAACTACCTGGCCCGCGTGGAATACGGGCTGCCGCCGTTCCGCGCGCTCACGCGCGTGTCGCGGGAGGAGCGCTCGGTCGGCGAGACGCCCGAGCGCTACCTGGCGCGCGTGGCCGAGGTGCGCGCGCGCCTGCCCCACGTGCTGCTGATCCCGGGCGTGGAGGTGATCCCGCACTACTACTGGACCGGCTCGCCGCTGGCGCTCGACATGACCGTGCACGACGTGCAGAAGAACCTGCTCGTGTTCGGCGTGAGTGACCCGGCGGCGCTGCGCGGGCTGCCCGTGGTCGGCAACCCGGCGGCCGGCCGCTACACGGCGCAGTCGGCGCTCGACGCGCTGCCCGGGCTCCTGGTGATCCCCGGTTTGCTGCTGCTCTGGCGCCGCCGCCCCGTGCGCCGCCGCCTCGGTCCCGGGGCGGTCGTGGTCGTGCACCGCCGCGCGTGGGGTCCCGGCCTGACCCTGTGCGCGCTCGGCGTGGTGGCGCTCGTGCGGGCGTGGCCGCTCACCGACGACGGGCTGCCGACCTCGCAGAGCCTCGGCGTGGCCCCCTACCAGGCGCTCATCGATCACGTGGACCGGCTGGGCGGGGTGACGGTGTGGTCGCTGCCCGAGGCGCGCGACGTCGGCGAGCAGTACCTCGGCCCCGTGCACGTGGGCTGGCTCACCGAGCCGTACGCCGACGACCTGCTGCGGACCTTCCGCTACACCGCCTTCGGCGCGGTGTACGAGGACACCAGCACCTTCGAGCAGCCGGGGGCGGGGTGGGACCGCCTGCTCGCCGAGTACGTGCGCGGCGAGCGCAGCCGGCCGGCGTGGGCGGTGGCCGAGTCGGGCTTCCACGGCCACACCGCCGGCAAGCAGGTGGGGCCGATCCAGACCGTGTTCCTGGCCGCCGACCGCTCCGAGGCGGGCGTGCTCGACGCGCTCCGCCGCGGGCGGATGTACGCGGTGCGGCGCACGCCCGCACTCGGCTTCGACCTCGCCGAGTTCACCGCCACCGCCGGCGCCGCCACCGTGGGCATGGGCGAGACGCTGTCGGCGCCGGCCGGCACGCCCGTGGAGATCCGCGTCGCGGTGGAGGCCAGCGACGGCGGCCACCACGACGTGCGCGTCGCGCTGATCGTCAACGGACGCATCGAGGCGCTCGAGCGGGGGGCCACGCCCTATCGCGCCGTCCACCGCTTCGTCGGCGACGGCGCCCCGCGCGTGGTGCGGGTGGAGGCGCGCGGCGCCGAGCAGCGCGTGGTCGCCAACCCGATCTTCGTCAAGTGACGCGCGTCGCGATCCACCAGCCGCAGTACCTGCCGTGGCTCGGCTATCTCGCCAAGTGGGCGGCCGCCGACGTCTTCGTCTTTCTCGACACCGTGCAGTACGAGAAGAACGGCTGGCAGAACCGCAACCGCATCAAGACGGCGGCGGGGCCGCGCTGGCTCACCGTGCCCGTCCACGCGCACCTGGGCACGCCGGTCGACGCGGTCACCGTGGACGCGACGCAGCCGTGGGCCGCCCGCCACCGGCGCGCGATCGAGGAGGCCTACGCGGCGGCCCCGCCCCTGGCGGCGCACCGCGAGGCGCTGGCGCGACTCTACGCGACGCCGTGGGAGCGGCTGGCGCCGCTGGCCGTGGCCAGCGCCGAGTGGCTGGCGCGGGCGGTCGGCGTCACGACGCCGGCCTGCCTGGCCTCCACGCTCGGCGTCACCGCCGCCGACCCCAGCGAGCGCCTCGTCGCGATCTGCCGCGCGGTCGGCGCCGACACCTACCTGGCCGGGCAGGACGGCGCCCGGTACATGGACCCGGGCCGGTTCGAGGCGGCCGGCATCAGCGTGCGCTACCAGGCCTACCAGCACCCGGTCTACGCGCAGCTGCACGGGGAATTCGCTCCATTTCTCTCGGGGCTTGACCTATTATTGACGCACGGCGATGAGGCCCTGGGCATCCTGCGTGGGGGCGATGCTTGGATCTAACTAATGGGGGGCCTCGAGCGGGCCCCCCAAGCCCCCCGACGTTCGGAGCGCCCCGGCGGAGCCGGAGCGCTCCTCTATCCCTCAATCAGGTGCGATGAACGTTCTGGCCATCGGGGCGCATCCTGACGACATCGAGTATGGCTGCGGCGGCATGCTCACCAAGTACGCCGAGCGCGGCCACGACGTCTACCTGTTCGTCGCCTCCGACGGCGCGCTGGGCGGCGACGGCGCCGTGCGCCGGCAGGAGCAGATCGACTCGTCGCTCGTCATCGGCGCGCGCGAGGTGTTCTGGGGCGAGTATCCCGACACCGAGATCCCGCTCAACCGCGAGCTCGTGCAGCGCATCGAGTCGGTCATCCGGAAGATCAAGCCGCGCATGATCTTCGTCCACTACTGGGACGACACGCACCAGGACCACCGCAACCTCGCGCAGGGGACGATGTCGGCCACCCGCTACGTGCCCAACTTCCTCTTCTACGAGGGGCCGACCACGCAGAACTTCACTCCCAACTGCTTCACCGACGTCGAGAAGGTCCTCGACAAGAAGCTGGCCTGCCTGGAGGCGCACCGCTCGCAGGTGGCGAAGACGAACATCGAGGACCTGACGATCCTCGAGCTGGCGGTGTCGTGCGCCAACTTCCGCGGCATCCAGGCGCGGGTGAAATACGCCGAGGCCTTCCAGTCGGTGCGGCTCCTGCTCAACCTCTGATCCCCCACTCGCGCCCGACCCTCGACGAGAGCGACGCCGAGCGCGTGGCCGCCGTGATCCGCCGGGGGTGGGTCGCCCAGGGCCCCGAGGTCGCCGCCTTCGAGCGCGAGCTGGCCGGGCGGCTCGGCGTCGAGGCGGCGGCGGCCGTCAGCTCCGGCAGCGCCGCGCTCGAGTTGGCGCTGCGCGCGCTCGACGTCGGTCCCGGCCACGAGGTGGTGATCCCGACCTACGTCTGCGACGCGCTCCACCACGCCGTCCGCCGCGTCGGCGCCACGCCGGTGCTGGCCGACGCGGACCGGGGGACGTTGTCGCTCTCCGCCGCCGACGCCCGCGCGCGCCTCACCCCGCGCACGCGCTGCGTGATCGTGCCGCACGCCTTCGGCCTCGGGGTGGATCTGGCGCCGTTCCTCGCCCTCGGCGTTCCGGTGATCGAGGACTGCGCCCAGGCGCTGGGGGCCCGCGTGGACGGCCGCCCGGTGGGCGCGGCCGGCGCGCTGGCGGTGTGCTCCTTCTACGCGACGAAGCTGCTGACCACCGGCGAGGGCGGGGCGGTGGCCGGGCCGGAGCCGCTGGTGGCGCGCGTGCGCGACTTGAGAGAGTACGACGAGCGCGAGGACCTCGTTCCGCGCGGCAACGCCAAGCTCTCCGACCTCGCCGCCGCGCTCGGCCGCAGCCAGCTCGCGCGCTTCGACGCGTTCGTGGCGCGGCGCCGCGCGGTGGCGGCGCGCTATCGCGCGCGGCTGGCCGGCCTGCCGTGCGCGCTGCCGCCCGACGTCGGGCCGCGCCACGTGTTCCATCGCTTCGTCGTGGAGATCGAGCGCGCGCCCGACGCGGTGCAGGCGGCCCTGGCCGCGCGCGCGGTGGCGGCGCGGCGGCCGGTGTTCCGTCCGGCCCACCGGGCGCTCGGCCTGGCCGGCTTCCCCGAGGCCGAGCGCCTGTGGCGGCGCGCGCTGTCGCTGCCGTGCTATCCGACGCTGACCGATGGCGAGGTGGATCGCGTGGTGGCGGCGCTCGGCGAGGCGCTGGCATGAGCGTCGCGGCGGGCGGCCGCGAGGCCTCGCGCGCGCCGGCGGCGACGGTGACGGCGACGCTGGCGCGCCTCGCGCTGGCGGGGGCGCTGCTGCTGCCCGGCGTGCGGACGTGGTTTGGCGGGGCGCGGCTGGACTGGGCCTACCTGCTCACGCTGGCGTTCGCGCTGTCCTTCGCCGGCGTGCCGATCGTGCGTGCGCTCGCCGTCCGCCTCGGCGCCCTCGACGCGCCGTCGGCCCGCAAGGTCCACCAGGTGGCCACGCCGCTCATGGGCGGCGCCGCCGTCTACGGCGCGGTGGCCCTCACCGTGCTCTTCAACTTCCACTTCTCCCGCGGGCTCAAGGGCGTGGCGCTGGGCGCCGCCCTCCTGGTGGCGGTCGGGCTCGTCGACGACCTGGTGGATTTGCCGGCGACCGTGAAGCTGGCCGGGCAGGTGGTCGCCGTCGCGATCGCCCTGGGCTACGGCGTCGTGCTCAACGTGATTCCGTACTGGTGGCCGCTCGCGTTCGTCCTCAATCTGGCGCTCACGCTGCTGTGGTTCCTCACCGTGACGAACGCGCTCCAGTTCCTCGACGGCATGGACGGCCTCGCCAGCGGGCTCGGCGTGATCGCGGCGCTGTTCTTCGGCGTCACCGCGCTGCAGACGAACCAGCCCTACCTCTTCTTCCTGGCGGCGCCGATGGTCGGCGCCTGCCTGGGCTTCCTGCCCTACAACTTCCGCCCGGGCGGCGCCACGATCTTCCTCGGCGACGCCGGCGCCAGCTTCATCGGCTTCACGCTGGCCGGGCTGGCCGTCATGGGGGAGTGGTCCGACGACAGCCCGCTGGTCGCCCTGCTGACCCCCGTGCTCATCCTGGCGGTGCCGCTCTTCGACATCGCCTTCGTCGGCGTCGTGCGAATCCTCAGGGGGCAGGTGCACTCGGTGCGCGAGTGGCTGGCCTACACCGGCAAGGACCACATCCATCACCGCTTCGAGGCGCTGGGGCTCAGCAAGGCCCAGAGCGTCTGCCTGATCTACTTCATCGCCGGCACGCTCGGGCTGTCGGCGCTGCTCCTCAAGCAGACGACCCCGCGGGAGGCGGCGGTGGTGCTGACCCAGGCCGCCTGCGTGCTGGTCATCATCGCCATCCTGGAGGGCGTGGGGCGGACGCGGCCGGGCCGGTGAGCGCGTCGCGGCGGAGTATCATGGGACGCAGTCGGCGATGAGCTCCCCTCCGCGCGTCCGCAAAGCCGTGATTCCCGCCGCCGGCCTCGGCACCCGCTTTCTGCCCGCCACCAAGGCCCAGCCCAAGGAGATGCTGCCGCTGGTGGACACGCCGACCATCCAGTACGTGGTCGAGGAGGCGGTGGCCTCGGGACTGGCCCGGCTCATCATCGTCACCGGACGCAACAAGCGCGCGATCGAGGACCACTTCGATACCGCGTTCGAGCTGGAGCGCTACCTGAGCGACCGCGGCAAGACCGACGAGCTGGCCCAGGTCCAGGCGATCTCGGCGCTCGCCGAGATGTGCTACGTCCGCCAGAAGCAGCCGCTCGGCCTCGGCCACGCCGTCCTCGCCGCGCGCGCGGTGGTGGACGACGAGCCGTTCGGCGTCCTGCTCGGCGACGACATCATCGCCGGCGCCCGGGTGCCGTGCATGCGCCAGCTGCTCGACGTCTACGACAGGTACGGCCACCCCGTCATCGCCGTCGAGCGGGTGGAGCGCGCGCGCCTCGACCAGTACGGCGTCATCGCCGGCCGCAACATCGGCGGCAACGTCTGGGAGATCAGCGACCTCGTCGAGAAGCCCCGGGTCGAGGACGCGCCCTC
Source organism: Methylomirabilia bacterium (assembly GCA_041497115.1). Lineage (GTDB taxonomy): Bacteria > Methylomirabilota > Methylomirabilia > Rokubacteriales > CSP1-6 > AR5. Next base: position 24,708 of record JBGQFW010000013.1, on the reverse strand, counting down.
CGACCTCGCCATCATCGGCCGCTACGTGCTCACCCCGGACCTGTTCGACGTCCTCGCCGGCACGCCCGCCGACGCGCGCGGCGAGATCCAGCTGACCGACGGGCTGCGCGCGCTGCGCGGGCGGCGGCCGATGTACGCGGTGCAGTTCGAGGGCACGCGCTACGACACCGGCGACCGGCTGGGGTTCCTCAAGACCACCGTGGCGTTCGCGCTGGCCCGGCCCGACCTCGGCGCCGAGTTCCGCGCCTATCTGAAGTCCCTCCGGCTGTAGCCGGCCGTCAGGGCAGGAGGTCGGCGACGGCGATCGCGGCGGCGGGCGCGGCGAGCGGGGCCACGGCGGCCGGCGGCCGCAGCGTCTCCACGCGGCGGTAGCGCCAGCCGCACGGGGCGTCCGGTGACGCGTCGGGATCGCGATGGACCTCGAGCGTGTCGTGGGCGAGATCGACGATCCAGAATTCCGGCACACCCGCCCGCGCGTAGAGACTCGCCTTGTACTCGTGGTCGGTCCGGTAGGAGCGGTCCGCAACTTCGACGATGAGCACGGCGCGCGATGGATGCGCGTCGCGGTAGGCGTGGCGATCTCGCTCCACGACCGCGACGTCGGGCTCCGGCTCCGAAGCGTCGTCGAGCGCGACGGGAAGCTGCGAGTCGATCTGCCAGGCCTCGCCGAGCGCCCGATGCAGGGCCGCCAGCACGCGCCGGATGGCCGCGGCGTGCCGGCGCCCTTGCGGCTCGCGGACGACCAGCAACCCGTCGAGCAGCTCCAGCCGCTCGTCGGGTCGGAAGACGCCGAGCTCGACGACCCGCTCGTACTCTGCGCGTGTCCAGCGTCGGATTCGCGCGTCGGGGACGACGGTGAGGTTCATCCTGCCCGGAGCATATCGAGCCGGCGTGGGCCGATCAAGAGTCCACGATCGTGTACGATGCGGCCGTGCCGCCTCCCCGCCACGTGATCGTCTGCGGCGCCGGCGTGATCGGCGCCTCGGTCGCGTACTTTCTCGCCTCGCGCGGCGTCGCGGTGACCGTCGTCGAGCGCTCCGGCGTGGCGTGCGCCGCCTCCGGCAAGTCCGGCGGGTTCCTGGCGCTCGACTGGTGCGACGACTCGCCGCTCGGGCCGCTGGCCCGCGCCAGCTTCGCGCTGCACGCCGGGCTGGCGGGGCGGCTCGGCGCCGACTACGGCTACCGCCGCGTGGACACGTTCATGCTGGCCGCGCGCGAGCGGGGGAGCGTGGCGGGCGGCCATCGCGTGGCCGCGCCCGGCTGGCTCGACGGGAGCGGCGTGGTGACCGCCGCGCTCGGCACCACCGAGACCACCGCGCAGGTGCACCCCGCGCGCTTCACCGCGGCGCTGCTCGACGCGGCGCGGGGATGCGGCGCCGCGCTGCGGCCGGGCGTCGTCGAGGACGTGCTGGAGCATGACGGCGCCACGCGCGGCGTGCGCGTGGACGGCGCGGCGCTGGACGGCGACGCCGTGGTCCTCGCCATGGGGCCGTGGACGGGCCGCCTCGCCGGGCGGTTGGGTCTGCCGCGGGTGCGCGGGCTCAAGGGCTACAGCGTGACGCTCGCCGGCGCCGGCGTCCCCGCCCACGCGCTGTTCGTGGACTATCGGACGGCCGACGGCCGCCGCCTCGAGCCGGAGATCTTCCCGCGCGCCGACGGCGAGGTCTACGTGTGCGGGATGGCCGATCTGCAGCCGCTGCCCGACGCGCCGGAGGGCGTCGAGGTGAGCGAGGCGGCGTGCGACGTCCTGGCGCGCGCGGCCGGCCGCGTGTCCACGCAGCTGGCGGCGGCGCGCGTCACGCGCCGGCAGGCGTGCTACCGGCCCGTCACCGACGACGGGCTGCCGCTGATCGGCCGCGTCCCCGGCGTGGCCGGCGCCTACGTCGCGACGGGCCACGGGCCGTGGGGCATCCTGAACGCGCCCGCCACCGGCCTGGCGCTCGCCGAGCTGATCGCCGGGGGCGCGGCGGTGTCGGTGGACCTGGCCCCGTTCGATCCCGCCCGGTAGTCCGCCGGCGCGCCTCCTGGCGTACTATGGCCGGACCGGAGGTCCCATGAGACACGTCACGCTCGCCGTTCTGCTGCTGCTCGCCGTTCTCGTGTCGCCCGCCGCCGCCGCGCCCGAGGGGACGCTGACCTGGGGGCTGCACGTCACGCTCGCCGCGAAGTGGCTCGACCCCGCCGACACCGAGGCGTTCATCAACCCGTTCATGGTGCTCTACGCCATCCACGACGCGCTGGTGAAGCCGATGCCGGCCGGCGACAACACGCCGAGCCTGGCCGAGTCGTGGACGGTGTCGAAGGACGGGCTCACCTACGAGTTCGTCCTCCGCAAGGGCGTCAAGTTCCACAACGGCGACCCGGTGACCGCCGAGGACGTCAAGTTCTCGTTCGAGCGCTATCGCGGCGCCGCCGCCAAGCTGCTCAAGGACCGCGTGCGCGAGGTGCAGATCGTCGATCCCGGTCGCGTCAGGTTCCACCTCAAGGAGCCGTGGCCCGACTTCATGACCTTCTACGGCACCTCCGCCACCGGGGCGGCATGGATCGTCCCCAAGCGCTACGTCGAGAAGGTCGGCGACGACGGCTTCCTGAAGGCGCCCATCGGCGCCGGGCCGTACCGCGTCGTGAGCTTCACGCCGGGTGTGGAGCTGGTGATGGAGGCCTTCGAGGGCTACTGGCGCAAGACGCCCTCGGTGAAGCGGCTCGTCTTTAAGTCCATGGCCGACGAGACGACGCGCGCCGCCGCGCTCAAGGCCGGCGACGTGGACATCGTCTACCTGCTGAGCGGGCCGAACGCCGAGGACGTCCGGCGCTCGCCGGGGTTCACGCTGGCCGCCGCCAAGCCGCCGGGGGTGGTCTTCCTCGACCTGCCCGAGCAGTGGGACGCGAAATCGCCGTGGCACGACCGGCGCGTGCGGCTGGCGGCCAGCCACGCGCTCGACCGCAACGGCCTCAACCAGGCGGAGACGCTGGGCCTCTCGCGCCCGACCGGCGGTCTCATTCCGCGCGTGCTGGCGTTCGCCCGGACCTACGAGCCTCCCGCCTACGATCCCGCGCTGGCCAAGAAGCTGCTGGCCGAGGCCGGGTACCCCGGCGGCTTCGAGGCCGGCGACCTCACGCCGTTCCCGCCGTTCTTCTCGCTGGCGGAGGCGATCGGCAACTATCTGCAGGCGGTCGGCATCCGCACGCACCTGCGCACGCTGGAGCGCGCCACCTTCCTCTCGGCGTGGCGCGAGCACAAGCTCAAGGGCGTCATCATGGGGCTCGGCGCGCCCGCCGGCAACGCGGCCACGCGCATCGAGGTGTACGTGACGAAGAACGGGATCTACTCGACCGGCGTGGTGCCCGAGATCGAGGACCTCTTCCAGCGCCAGGCGCGCGAGCTCGACCCCAAGCGGCGCGAGGCGATGCTCTACCAGATCCAGCAGATCATGCACGACCGGGTGATGCACGTGCCGATCTACGAGCTGGCCTTCCTGTGGGGCGTGGGGCCGCGCGTCGAGGAGGCGTGCGTGGACCACATCAAGGGGTTCTCGTACTCCGCGCCCTACGAGGACCTGCGGCTGAAGGCGCGCTGAGCGAGGCCGGGCCTCAGAGCTTCGAGTGCGGGTCGAGCCAGTCGCGCAGCGCGTTGCCGACGAGGTTGATGACCAGCGTGGTGACGAAGATCGCCAGCCCCGGGAAGGTGGCGATCCACCACGAGTTCAGCATGTAGAGGCGCCCCTCGCCGAGCATGTTGCCCCACGCGGGCGTGGGCGGCTGGATGCCCAGCCCCAGGAACGAGAGGAACGATTCCAGGATGATCACCTGGGCCACCTGGAGCGTCGCGATCACCACGATCACCGAGACGAGGTTGGGCAGGATCTGGCGGAACATCAGGCGTGCGTGGCTCATGCCGAGCGCGCGGCCGGCCAGCACGAACTCGCGCTCGCGAATGGTCAGGGTCTCGGCCCGGACGACGCGCGCGTAGATCGGCCAGCCGGCGGTGCCGAGCACGATGATCATGTTGACCAGGCTGGGGCCCAGCACGGCGATCACGGCGAGGGCGAGCAGCACGAACGGAAACGTCAGCATGACGTTGATGCCGGCCATGATCACCCAGTCGACGTTGCCGCCGAAGTAGCCGGCGCCGAGGCCGAGCAGGACGCCGATGGTGGCCGACATGAGCACCGCCGTGACGCCCACCACCAGCGAGACCCGGCCGCCGTAGATCATGCGCGACAGCAGGTCGCGGCCGACCTGGTCGGTGCCCAGCGGGTGCGCGGCGGTGCCGCCCTCCATCCAGGCCGGCGGCGAGAGGCGGTGGCGGATGTTCACCGCGAGCGGGTCGTGGGGCGCGATCCACGACGCCAGCACCGCGCTGGCCACGACGAGCAGCAGGACGCCGGCGGCGCCCACGCCCCAGCGCAGCCGCAGCAGGCGCCGCAGGGTGGCGTGGCCGGCCTCCGGCGTGCCGGCGCGGGCCGGGCCGAGGCCGGCCAGCTCGACCTTGCCGGAGGCGCTCAGCGTCGTCATGCGGCGCGGATGCGGGGGTCGATGAATCCCACGATGAGATCGACGATCAGGTTCACGGCGACGATGAGCAGGGCGAGCAGGATCACCGCGCATTGCACGACCGGGAAGTCCTGGTTGCGGATCGACTCCACGGTGAGGGTGGCGACGCCCGGCCACGCGAACACCGTCTCGGTGATGATGGCGCCGCCCAGGAGCTGGCCGAACTGCAGTCCCAGCACCGTGATCACGGGGATGCACGCGTTGCGCAGCGCGTGCTTGACCACCACCACCGGCTCCGACACGCCCTTGGCGCGCGCGGTCTTGATGAACTCCATGTTCATGACCTCGATGACGCCGGAGCGCACCAGGCGCATCGTGATCGGGGCCAGCGCGGCGCCCAGGCAGAACGCCGGCATCAGGAAGTGCTGCCAGGTGCCGTAGCCGGACGCCGGCAGCGCCCTGAGCCGCACCGCGAACACGATGATCAGCATGATGCCGAGCCAGAACAGCGGCGTGGCCTGGCCGGCCACCGCGATCGTCGTGCAGAGGCTGTCCAGCCACGAGTGACGCTTGAGCGCGGCCAGGGTGCCGAGCGGCAGCGCGATCAGGATCCCGACCACGAAGCCCGCGAGCGTGAGGTAGATCGTCGGCGGCATCCGCTCGAGGACGAGGCGGAAGGCGGGCGTGTCGGCATACCACGACTTGCCGAAGTCGCCGAGCACGGCGCTCGACAGGAACTTCCAGTACTGCACGTAGAGCGGCCGGTCGAGGCCGAGCAGGTGGTGGTAGCGCGCGAACTCTTCCTTGCCGGCGTTCTGGGGCAGGAGCAGCAGCACGGGGTCGCCGAGGACGTGCAGGATCATGAAGGCGAGGACGGAGATCCCGAGGACCACGACCACGAGCTGGACCAGCTGCCGGGCGATGTAGCGTCGCATGACGGACGCCGCTCACGCCGCCCGCGCCCCCGACCGGGGCGGGGGCGGCGTGAGATGGCTTCGGGTCGCCTACTTCTTCCGCGGCGTCACGACGAACATCCGGTCCACCTCGTCCCGCGGCGCCTCGTACTCGACCCGGTTGCTGATGCCCCACACCCCGCGCAGCCCCCACTTGAACAGGTAGGCCGCGTCGTCATAGATGAGCTTCTGGGCCTTCGTGTAGATCTCCGTCCGCTTCTTGGGGTCGAGCGTCGAGCGGCCCTGGATCACCAGGTCGTCCAGCACCTTGTTGCAGTAGACGCTGTACGTCTGGCCGCACGTCATCACGTCGAAGAGGATGGCGTCGGCGTCGAAGATCGAATAGTAGCCCCACGACCACTCGAACATCGGGTCGGCCTTGCCGTCCCGGACCAGGTTCGTGAAGGGGCCGACCTCGCCGATCATCCGCGCCTTGGTCCGGATGCCGGCCTTGGCGAGGTCGGCGACGATCGCGTCGGAAGTCTGGATCACCCCGGGCTCGACCGTCGCCCCCCCGCGCTGGAAGCCGACCTCGAGCCCGTTCGGGAAGCCGGCCTCGGCGAGGAGCTTCTTGGCCTGGGCCAGGTCCTGCTTGTAGGGCTTGAGGCCGGGGTCGAAGCCGAAGGCCATGGGATTGACCGTGGTCGCGACCCGGTCGCCGAGGCCGTTGAGCACGTGCTTGATGATCCCGTCCATGTCGACCGCGAGGTTGGCGGCCAGCCGCACGCGGCGATCCTGGAAGGGATTGGGGCCCGAGCGGCCCGCCTGGTCGAGCTGGATGAAGGCGGTGCGGAGGATCGGCGACGTCGACGTGCGGGCCTGGCCCGACTTGTTGATGACGTCCATCTGATCGGGCGGCACCGCCTTGATGATGTCCACGCCGCCGGAGATCAGCTCGGCGATCTGGGTGGCCTGCTCGGGGATGATCCGGACGCGGACGTACTTGAAGGCGGGCTTGGGCCCCCAGTAGTCCTCGTTGCGCACCAGCAGGTGTTCCTGCTTCTTGGACCACTTCAGGAGCTTGTAGGGGCCGGTGCCGATCGGGTTTTCTTGCATCCACTCGTGGCCCTTTTCCCGGATCACCTTCTCCGACTGCATCACCTGGGCGGTGAGCCGCTCGACGAAGAGCGGGTAGGGGCCGTCGGTGTGGAAGCGGACGGTGAGGTCGTCCACCACCTCGATGCTCTTGATCTTGGCGTGATTGCCCCGGGCCGTCAGCTTGTTCTCCGGGTTGAGCACGCGGTCGAAGGTGGCCTTGACGTCCTTGCCGGAAAACGGCGTGCCGTCGTGGAACTTCACACCCTTGCGGAGCTTGACCTCCCAGGTGGTGTCGTCGAGGTTCTTCCACGACACCGCCAGGCTCGGGCCCACCCGGCCGGTCTTGAGATCACGCGCGGCCAGGTGGTCGAAGACGTTGTAGCCCAGGATGATGCTCTCGCGGAGCACCGAGTTGGGCGGGTCCCAGTTCTGGACGTCGCTCTGCAGCGCGTAGACGAGGGTGTCGTCCTTGGTCTGGGCGAGCAGGTCGGTTGGCGTGAGCAGGGTGACGACCAGCAACAGCACCGATCCCAGTGTGGCGGCGAGAGCCATGACACCCTCCTTCGTCGGGATGCTCGATTTGTGGGCGGGCCCGATCGGGAACGGCGCTCATCCTATCCGCCACGCGCGGTGGCGTCAAACGTCCCCCTACTTGGTGTCGAGCCCCCAGACGCCGTTCCAGTCGCGGGGCGGCGTCGCGCGCAGGACCGCCACGCGCGCCAGGAACGTCCGCGCCGGCCCGTCGTCGGGGACCAGCCGCAGGCACTCGCGGAACTTCCCCTCGGCGACGTCCCACCGGGCCTCCCGGTAGGCGGCCAGCCCCTCGCCGTAGACGCCGCGCAGCTCGAGCACGGCGGGGGCCAGCTCGCCGGCCCGCCCGAGCAGCTCGAAGACACGGATCGGCTCGGTCTTGCCGGCCACGATCAGCCGGTCGAGCTCCCGGGCCTCGACGGCGTGCTGCGCCAGCCGCACGGTGTCCTCGGCGGCCATGATGGCGGTGCCGTACGCCTTGTTGGCGCCCTCCAGGCGGGAGGCCACGTTGACGGTGTCGCCGATGACCGTGTAGGACTTCGTGGTCTCCGAGCCGATCGTGCCGATGACCACCTCGCCGGTGGCCAGCCCCATGCGGACCTTGAACTCCGGCACGTTGCGCCGGAGCCCCGTCACGTCGGAGAGCGCGAGCCGGAACTCGGCGATGGCCGCCTGCTGGGCGAGCGCGGCCAGGCACGCGTCGGCGGCGTGCTGGTCCCCCACCGAGAACGGCGGCGCCCAGAACGCCATCACCGCGTCGCCGATGTACTTGTCGACGATCCCGTGCTGCTCGCGGATCACCCGCGTCACCGCGGTGAAGTACGCGTTGAGCAGGCGCACCATCACGTCGGCGGTGAGCTGCTCGCTCAGGCTGCTGAACCCCTTGATGTCGGAGAAGAAGATCGTCACCGCCCGGCGCTCCGCCGTCTGCTCGCTCCCCGCCTGCGCGCCCAGGAGGGTCGCCACGATGCGCGGGTCCACGAACTTGCCGAAGGTGTCCTTGATCCGCTCCTTGGACCGCAGCTCGGCGATCATCCGGTTGAACGCGCCGGTGAGCTGGCCGATCTCGTCACGCGAGGTGACGGGCACCTCCACCGCGAGCTGGCCGCCCTCCACCTGCCGGGTGCCGTCGAGCAACCGGCGGAACGCGCGGTGCAGGCGATAGCCGAGCACCGTGAAGAGGCCGAGCCCCACCAGCGCCGCCGCCACGAACGTGAGCGCGTTGATCCAGCGGATGCTCGCCGACTGCGCGCGCGTCGCGCTCAGCGCCGTCCCGCTCAGCGCGGTGACGACCCGGCGCACCTGCGCGAGGTCGGGACCGAACGCCTGCTCGAAGCCGGCGAAGCCCTCGGCCAGCCGGCTCGCCTCGTCGAAGCGGCGCGCCTCGACCGCCTGCATCACCCCCGTGCCGAGGGTCACGAAGGGCCCGACCTGCCGGCCGAGCAGCTCGAGGACGCCGTCGACGCGCGCCAGCTGGAGCCGGTCGGTCAGGTCGTTGCGCTCGTCGTGGACCGCCCGCTGCACCAGCGCGTGCGCGTCCTTGAAGATCGCCGTCAGCCGGTCGGCGACGACCCGCTGCCGCTGGGCGGCGCGGCGGAGCTGCTCGGCGTCGGTGGCGCGCCGCTCGATCAGGCGCCGCAGGTTCAGCTCGTACTCGAAGGTCAGCACGTCGACCTCGGAGACGAAGCCGGTGAGGGCGATGTGGTAGTCCACGATCCCGCCCATCTCGTCCATCACCCGGCGGATCAGCGAGGCCGACAGCGCCGTCGTCACCGCGAACGCGGCGAGGAGCAGGCAGGCGAGGGCGAGGATCTTGATGCGCAGGCTCACCGGACTATCTTACGATGTACCCCGAGGGACAGACCATGGCGACCCAGACGGTCGAGCCGCGGATGGAGCTGGAGCAGCACCTGCACATGTACCGCCAGATGGCGAAGATCCGCGCCTTCGAGGAGCAGGTGAACGAGCTGTACAAGGGCGCCAAGATGCCGGGGCTCGCCCACCTCTACGTGGGCGAGGAGGGGGTGGCGGTCGGGGTGTGCGAGGCGCTGCGCCGCGACGACATCATCACCAGCACCCATCGCGGCCACGGCCACTGCCTGGCCAAGGGCGCCGCCGTCAACCGGATGTTCGCCGAGCTGCTCGGCAAGGAGTCCGGCTACTGTCGCGGCAAGGGCGGGTCGATGCACATCGCCGACCCCGAGACGGGCAACCTCGGCGCCAACGCCATCGTGGGCGGCTCGGCCGGCATCGCCACCGGCGCCGCGCTCTCGGCCCAGATGCGCGGCACCGACCAGGTGGCGGTGTGCTTCTTCGGCGACGGGGCGCTGGGGCAAGGGCTGCTCTACGAGGCGATGAACATGGCGTCGCTGTGGAAGCTGCCGGTGATCTACGTCTGCGAGAACAACCTCTACGGCGAGTACACGCCGTGCGGCGACACCATCGCCGGCGAGATCCTGGGGCGCGCCCGGGCCTTCGGCATCCACGCCGAGAGCGTGGACGGCCAGGACGTGCAGGCGGTCAACGCGACCATGAAGCGGCTGGTCGAGCGGGCGCGCCGCGGCGAGGGCCCCGCCTTCCTCGAGTGCAAGACCTACCGCTACTACGGCCACCACGTCGGCGACGTCAACCGCGAGTACCGCAGCAAGGACGAGGAGCGCGAGTGGATGACGAAGCACGATCCGCTCCTCACCCTGGCCGGCCGGCTCACCGCCCAGAAGCTGGCCGACGCGAGCGTGTTCGAGCGCATCGAGCGCGACGTGAAGACGGAGATCGACACCGGCGTGCAGTACGCGCTCGCCGCGCCGTACCCCGACGCGAGCCAGGTGGACGAGGACGTCTACGCGTGACGCGCGGGGGCTAGCCGCGCAGGGCGTTGGCGATGGCCTCGGTCGCCGGCGAGGGGGCGACCCCGAGCTCCTTGGCCATCAGGTCACGGCACTCCGCGTGGGCCCGGAGCGCCTCTGCGCGGTTGCCGCCGTCGGCGAGCGCGCGCATCAGCCGTTGCCACCCCGTCTCGCGGAACGGCTCGAGCTCGACCACTTCGCGGGCCAGCTGCGCGGCCAGCGGGTGCTCACCGTTCGCCGAGGCCGAAGCGGCCAGGCACTCGAGCGCGCGCACCCGCGTGTCCCGCAGCGCGGCGCGGGCGCGGGTGATCCACTCGGCGTCGTCGGCGGCGAGGAACGGGCGGGCGGCGACCGACGCCGCCACGTTCGCCGGCCCCCACGCCTGGCGGGCCCGGCCCGCGCGCACGTACCCCTCGGCCTCGTCCAGCGCGCGTCGCGCGCTCTCGACGTCCACCCAGCCGTCGGGGGGCAGCGCGAGGCGGTAGCAGCCCGACTCGGTCGTGATGGCCCGCGCGTCCAGGCCGAGCGTGCGCAGGGCGGCGCGCAGCTTGCTGACGATCGCGCTCAGCGCGGTGGCCCACGCGCCGGACGGATCCTCGGTGCCCCAGACGGCCAGGGCCAGCTCGTCGATCCGCACCGGGCGGGAGCGCTCCAGGACCAGGTAGGCGAAGGCGCGGCGGCCCTGGCGGCCGGGGAGCCGGCGCTCGTCCACCGCGCGGCCGTCGCGCTCGAGCGTGACGCGGCCGGTCAGGTAGAGTCGCAGCGGGCCCTTCCAATGTTTTACCAAGGTGCCGGCAACCTCCAGACAACGCGCCCGAGGCAGTATCGCACGCAGCGGGACGGCCGGCAGGAGGCGCCATGAACAAGGTCATCAAGTGTCCGTGCGGAACGGTGGTGCGGGCGCGCGACGACGAGTCGCTCGTCACCCAGGCGCAGCGGCACGCGCGCGAGGTGCACGCGATGGACCTCACGCGCGAGCAGGCCCTGGCCATGGCCAGTCCCGAATGAGACGAAAGGAGACTGACGATGGCGAAGTCACTGAAGTGCGGTGAGCTGTTCCCGGGGTGCTCGGTCGAGGCGCGCGGGGAGACCGAGGAGGAGGTCCTCAAGCAGGCGGCGGAGCACGCCCGGCGGGATCACGGCGTGAGCCAGATCGACGCCGCGACGCTCGCGAAGGTGAAGGCGGCGATCCGCACCGCCTGAGCCGATCCGGGGACCGGGCCGCCCCGCGCGGGGGCGCGCCCGGTCAGATCGCGCCGTCCTCGGCGAGCGCGGCGATCTCGGCGTCGCCGTACCCCAGCTCGCCGAGGATCTCGCGGCGGTGCTGGCCGAGCAGCGGGGACGGCCCGATCGTCGTCGGCGAGGCGGAGAGCTTGATCGGGTTGCCGACGGTGATGTAGCCCCCGCGCGCGGGGTGCTCGACCTCGACGATCATGTCGCGCGCGCGCAGGTGCGGGTCGCGCAGGATCTCGCCGGTGTCCAGGCAGGCGCCGCAGGGGACGCCGGCCCCGGCCAGGATCCGCATCACCTCGTGCTTGCCGCGCTTGGCCGTCCACGCCTCGACGACGGCGTTGACCTCGTCGCGATGGTCCCAGCGGGCGTTGGTGGTCTCGTAGCGCCCGTCGCCGATGAGGTCGTCGCGCCCGATGGCGCGCAGCAGCGGGTGCCACATCTGCTGCTGCACGAAGACGAAGACGTAGTCGTTGGGGCCGCCGGGATGGCAGCGGTAGGTCGTCCCCGGCACGCCCGAGCCGAGCTGGTTGCCGGTCCGGGCCATCGGCGCGCCGAGCCGCTGGTGGTCGCGCAGGCTGACGCGGATGAGGTTGACGACGGCGTCCTGCATCGACACCTCCACCTGCTGCCCCTGCCCGGTGGCGTGGCGCTGCATGAGCGCGGCGAGGATGCCGATCACGCAGTGCATCCCGGTGCCGGAGTCGCCGATGGACGGCCACATGTACGTCGGCGGCCCGTCGGCGGGTCCGGTGACGCTCATCGCCCCGCCCATCGCCTGCGCGATCGGCTCGTAGCTCTTGTACGCGGCGTACGGGCCCCAGGAGCCGAACCCCTTGATGCTCGCGGAGACGAGGCGCGGATTGATCTGGCGGAGCGCGGCGTAGCCGAAGCCGAGGCGGTCGATGACGCCGGGCCCGAAATTCTCGAGCAGCACGTCGGCCGTCTTCAGCAGGGCGCGGAAGACGTCGGCGCCGCGCGGGTGCTTGAGATTGAGCGCCAGGCTCCGCTTGTTGGCGTTGAAGGCGAGGTAGAAGAGGCTGTCGGCGTCCGGCCGGTCCCGCAGCATGTGGCGCGCCGGGTCGCCGCGGCCCGGCTCCTCGACCTTGATGACGTCGGCGCCCAGCCAGGCGAGCATCTGGCCGCAGGACGGCCCCGCCTGGTTGTTCGTGAGATCGACGACCCGGATGCCGCTCAGCGCCTGGCTCATTCCTCGCCCCCCTTGCCTCGAAGATTCTATAGAATCCCCCCCATGCCCGTGACCATCCGCCAGATCGGCCCGTGCTTCGCCGGCGAGGCGTACGGCGTGGAGCTGACCCGGTCGCTGTCCCCCGACGAGGTGGCGGCGATCCACGCCGGCATGGACCGCTACGCCGTGCTCGTGTTCCGCGACCAGACGATCGACGACGAGCAGCAGCTCGCCTTCACCCGCAGCCTGGGCGACATCGAGCACGCCATCGGCACGAGCCTGCGCGCGCCCGACGAGCTGCGGCTGCCCACCACGTTCGCCGACGTGTCCAATCTCGACCGGCACCAGCAGGTGTTCGCCCGCGACGACCGGCGGCGGCTGTTCGGCCTCGGCAACCGGCTGTGGCACTCCGACAGCTCGTTCAAGGTGGTGCCGGCGAAGTACTCGCTGCTGCACGCGCGCAGCGTGCCGTCCCGGGGCGGCAACACCGAGTTCGCGTACATGGTCGCGGCCTACGACACCCTCGACGCCGAGACGCGGGCCGAGGTCGAGGACCTGGTCTGCGAGCACTCGCAGATCTTCTCGCGCCAGCAGCTCGGCTTCACCGACTTCACCGACGAGGAGCGGGCCCGGTTCGCGCCGGTGCGCCAGCGGCTGGTGCGCGCGCATCCCGTCACCGCGCGCCGGTCCCTCTACCTCTCGTCGCACGCGGGCGGCATCGTCGGCTGGCCGGTGCCGGAGGCGCGGTCGTTCCTGCGCGACCTCGTCGAGCACGCCACCCAGCGCCAGCTCGTCTACGCCCACGCGTGGCGCGTCGGCGACCTCGTGATGTGGGACAACCGCCAGACCATGCACCGCGCCCGGCCCTTCCCGCTCCACGAGCCGCGCGACATGCGTCGCACCACGCTCGTCGGCGACGGCCCCACCGCGCCCCAGGCCGCCTGAGGGCGCCCGCCGTCAGTCCAGGCGGTAGGCGCGCCGCGCGGTCCCGCTGAACAGCGCCAGCTTCTCGGCGGCCGAGGCGCCGGCGGCGATCCGCTTGAACGCGTTCCAGAGCGTGGCCCAGCCGATGCCCATCTTGTCCACCGGGAAGTTGCTCTCGAACATGCAGCGGGCCGGGCCGAACCGCTCGATGCAGGTCTCGAGGTACGGCCGCCAGTAGTCGGCCAGCTCGGCGGAGGACGGCGGCGCCGGCCGCGTGCCGTAGTCGTAGGCGGCCAGGCGCATCATCATGCCGCCGAGCTTCATCACCACGTTCGGGCACGCGGCCAGCCCGGTGATCCCCGCCTTCCACGCCGCGAAGACCTCGTCGCGCCGGCCCGCGTACGGCCCGTAGCCGAGCGGCCCGCCCACGTGGCCGGCGACGATCGTCGCCGCCGGGAACGCACGGGCGAGGTCGATCGCGTCGGCGAGCTGCGGGTGGAACACCCAGGCGTCGAGCGAGAGGCCGAGCGCGGCCAGGCGGGCCAGCCCCGCCCGGAAGTCCGGCCGCTTCATGAGATGCGGTCCGCCCGCCACCGCGCTGTTGCCGATCACGTCGCTCGCGTCCCACGCCGCCGCGTGGCGCACGCCGCGGAAGCGGCCGCCGCCCGCCTGGATCTGCGCCTCCAGCACGGGCTCGACCCGGTCGCCGAGGGTGAGATCGGCGAAGCCCACGATGCCGGCGGCGATCCGCGCCGGGCCGTAGCGCCCGCTGTCGCTCATGGCGGCGATGCCGGCGACGAACTCGGTCTCGCCCACCGGCCGCATCTCGACCGGCCCGCCCGCGCGGTACATCGCGCGGCACTCGACGAAGACCGTGGCGACGACGTTGTGGCCGGTGCGCAGGTCGGCGAGGAGCTCGTCGAGCAGGTAGCGATGGTCCGGCCGGTCCCACAGGTGATGGTGCGTGTCGATGATCGGCAGCTCGGGGTCGAGGATCGGCTCGACGGGCGCCCGGGCCAGCCACGCCGCGTCGGGGGCGTGGATCCTGCCGAACTCAGTGGGCGTGATGGGCGGTGCCGGGGCCGTGTGAGTGGCCGGAGTGCGAGTACCCGCGGGAGGGCGGCGCCGCCGGCGCGGCCGACGGCGGGCGGTTGAAGCTCATCTCGGGCGCGGTGAACACGCGCTCGGCCGGCGCGCCGTCGGCCGGGCAGAACGCCGCCGCCGCCGCGTCGCGCGCGGGCCGCGACACCTCGAAGTCGAGCCCGCACGCCGTGCAGCGGAACGGATAGCGCATGCCGGCGTCACCCGCGCCCGACGGCGTCGGCGGCGTGCCCGCCGCCGGTCCGGTGCGCCTGCCAGTAGTGGTGGGTCTTGGCGACCACCGTGATGATGCTCTTCACCTCGTCCTCGAGCCGGTAGCCGGGGCCCGCCGGCAGCCGGAGCCGGTCCTCCTCGACGCGCGCCTCGACGTTCTCCAGCACGATGGCGGCGCCCATCCACTCCGCCATCGCGGGCGAGTCGCAGGTCACCGTGAGCCACCCCGGCTCGGCGGATTCCGCGTAGAGCCCGGTCGTCTCCCAGATGCCGCGCCGCATCTCGGCGAGCATCGCGCGTTCGGAGTCCGCGTTGGCACCGGTCGGCGCGCGCAGCGCGCTCGCCGCCCCCCGCTGCGGCGGCCCGCCGTGCAGCGCGAGGTCGCAGAACGTGGTCCACATGCCGCCCCAGTCGGGACGGCCGTCCGCCTGCCGGCGGAACGGCGCCGAGGACATCGGCTTCGCGTCGGCCATCGCCGCGGGATGATAGCATCAACCTCCATGGTGATCGAAGCCATCGACGTCTACTGGGTGAAGGTGCCGCTGGCGTTCGTGTGGAAGACGTCGTACGGCGACCAGCTCCACACCGAGACGATCCTGGTGCGGATGCAGGGCGGGGGACATCACGCATGGGGCGAGAGCTGCCCGCCCTACGTCCCCAACTATTCCGCCGAGCACACGCCGGCGACCTTCCACACCGTGCGCGAGCACATGGCCGCCCGCATCGTCGGCCAGGACATCGGCTCCGCGCAGGACCTGCTCGACCGCCTCGCGTTCGTCAAGGGCAACCAGTTCGCGCGGGCGGCGCTCGAGATCACCTGGTGGGTGCTGGAGGCGAAACGCCGGGGCGTGCCGCTGCACGTGGCGCTCGGCGGCACGGGCGATCGCGTCGCGGTCGGCGCGGACTTCGGCGTCCAGGACTCGCTCGACGTCCTGATGGAGAAGATCCAGGCGGCGATCGACGCGGGCTTCCCGCGCATCAAGCTCAAGTTCCGCCCCGGCTGGGACCTCGACATGGTCGCCGCCGTGCGGTCGACGTTCCCCGACGTCACCTTCCACATCGACTGCAACGCCGCCTACACGATCGCCGACGCCGGGCTGTTCCGGACACTCGACCGCTACCGGCTGGCCATGATCGAGCAGCCGCTCGCCGACGACGGCATGAGCCTCGTCAACCACGCCGACCTGCAGCGGCGGATCGAGACGCCCGTCTGCCTGGACGAGAGCGCGCTGAGCCTGGCCCACGTGCAGGCGGCGATCCGGCTGGGGGCGTGCCGCGTGATCAACATCAAGGTGGCGCGGGTGGGCGGGCTGACGGCGTCGCGCGACATCCAGGCCCTGTGCGCGCAGCACGCCATCCCGTGCTGGGTGGGCGGCATGCTCGAGACCGCTGTTGGCGGCGCGATCTGCGCCGAGCTGGCGACGCTGCCGAACTTCACCTATGCCGGCGACATCTTCCCGTCGTCCTATTTCTACCGGGAGGACCTCGGCCGGCCGGAGCTCGTCCTGAGCGGCCGCGGCGAGATCGCGACCTCGCGCGTGCCCGGCATCGCCCAGGAGCCCGACCCCGACCTCCTCGCGCGCTGGACCGTGGCCCACGCCGCGTTCCGCGCCTGAGGCCGGCGCGCCCTACAGGACCGAGCGCACGAGGCCGCCGTCCACCAGCATCGTGGTGCCGGTGATGTAGCTGGCGCGGCTGGAGGCGAGGAACGCCACCAGATACGCCATCTCGCTGGGCTCGCCGACGCGCCCCACCGCCGTCTCGGCCGCGCGCTGCCGCAGCGCCTCCTCCACCGACACGCCGGTCTCCTTGGCGCGCGCGGTGACGTTGGACAGCATGCGCTCGGTCAGGATGGAGCCGGGGCACACGTTGTTGACCAGGATGCCGTCGCGCCCGACCTCGTCGGCCAGGCTCTTGGCGAACGCCACCACGCCCATGCGCGTGGCGCCGGACAGCGCCAGGTTGGGGATCGGCTGGTAGACGGTGGACGCCAGGATGTTGATGATGCGGCCGCCGCCGCCGCGCCGCAGGTGCGGCACGCTCTCGCGCGCCATGCGCGCGAAGAACAGCAGCGAGCGCTGCACCGCGGTGGCCCACTGCTCCTCGGTGGCGCTCTGCGCGCGGGCCAGCGGCGGACCGCCGGAGTTGCTGACGAGGATGTCGAGGCGCCCGAACCGCTCGACGGTGGCGGCGACGAGGTCACGGATCGTCTCCGCGCGATCCAGGTCGCCCGCGAACACCAGGACGTCGGCGCCCGTGGTGTCGCGAATCTCCTGCGCCGCCCGGTCGAGATCCTTCTGCGAGCGGCTGCACAGCGCCACCCGGGCGCCCTCGGCGGCGAGCACCTGCGCGCACGCCCGCCCCAGCCCCTTGCTGGCGCCGCCGACGATCGCGACCTTGCCCGTGAGCTCGAGATCCATGGGGTCCCCTTACACGCCTTCCTCGACCGGTGCGGCCGGGCGGTCGGTGGCCGGCGCCGAGGCCGACGAGACCGGGCCGAGCCGGATCCGCCGCATCAGCGGCAGGAAGAACGGCACCGCCGCGAACATCAGCGCCAGCAGCCAGAAGTCGTCGGCGTAGGCGAGCAGCTGCGCCTGCGCCACCGTGTCGCGATAGAGCATCAGCATCGCCTGCCGCTCGGCGGTGAAGCCGTCGGTGCCCTGGGTCATGAAGTGGCCGGCCCACTTGGCGAGCTGGGCGCGCGTCTCGGGGTCCCAGACGGTGATGTGGCTCACTAGCGTGGCCTGGTGGAACTGGCTGCGCTGGGCGAGCAGCGTCGTGACGACGGCGATCCCCACGCTGCCGCCGAGGTTGCGCAGCATGCCGTACGCCGCGGTGGCGTTGATGAGCTTGTCGCGGCGGATCGTGGCCAGCGCCAGCGTGGACAGCGGCACGAAGATGAAGCCGACCGCGAACCCCTGGATGAAGCGCGGCAGGGCCAGCGCCCAGTAGTCCATCCCGAGCGTCAGCGAGGTCATCATGTACAGGCTGACCGCGTTGAGCAGGCAGCCGAACGCCAGCATCCAGCGCTGGTCGATGCGCGTCACCAGCCCGGAGGCGAAGAGCGAGCAGATGTTGCCGATGCCGCCGGGCGCCAGCACCAGCCCCGAGGTCCACGCGTCGTAGCCCAGCAGCTTCTGCGTGAAGACAGCGACCAGCAGCATGCCCGAGAACATCCCGAAGCCGACGATGGCGATCAGCGTGGCGCCGGTGGCGAAGTTGCGGTCGGCGAACACCCGGAGGTCCAGGATGGGCTCGCTCGCGGTCAGCTCGCGGACCATGAAGGCGACGAGCGCGCCGACGGCGACGACGGCCAGCACGACGATCGCCGAGGACTCGAACCAGTCCTCGCGCTCGCCCCGGTCGAGCACCAGCTGCAGGCAGCCGAAGCCCGCGACCATCAGCCCCAGCCCCCACCAGTCGACACGCGTGGCTCGGCGCAGGTAGGGCGGATCGAACAGGAAGGCGCTGGCCATGAGGAAGCCGACGATCCCCACCGGCAGGTTGATGTAGAAGATCCAGCGCCACGACCACTCGTCGGCCAGGTAGCCGCCAAGGGTCGGCCCCAGGATCGGGCCCAGGATGAACCCCACGCCCCACACCGCCATCGCCAGGCCACGCTGGTGGAACGGGAAGATCTCCCACAGGATCGCCTGCGAGAGCGGGATGATCGGCCCGCCGCCCAGCCCCTGGAAGATGCGCGCCACGATCAGCGTGGGCAGGTCGGGGGCGGCGCCCGAGAGGAACGAGCTGACCACGAACAGCGTGGAGCAGATCAGGAAGAACCGCTTGCGCCCGAATATCCCCACCAGCCAGCCGGTGGCGGGGATGACGACGGCGTTGGCGGCGAGGTAGGAGGTGATCACCCACGAGACCTCGTCCAGCCCCGCCGAGAGCGACCCCTGCAGGTGGGGCAGCACGACGTTGGTGACGCTGGTGTCGAGGATCTGCATGAAGGCCACCACCATGACGGTGAGGGTGATGGCCCACTTGCGGGCGGGGGTGATCGGCGCTTCGGGCGGCGGCGTCACTTCTCGGTCAGCGTCCACACGCCGTTCCAGTCCGGCCCCGGCGCGTGCCGGCTCAGATGGGCGACGCGCTCGAGGAAGACGCGGGCGGGCCCGTCGCCGGGCACCGCGGTCAGGCACGCCTCGAACTGCGCCGTCGCCTCCGGCCAAGCCTGGCCCCGGTAGGCGGCGAGGCCGGCCGCGAAGTGGTCGCGGAGCGCGCTGCGGGGGGCGTCGAGCTCCCCTGTGCGTCCGAGCACCTCGAAGATCCGGTTCGGCTCGGTCTTGCCGACCACCAGGATCGAGTCGATCTCGCGCGCCTCGATGGCGTCCCCCGCCTGCGTCACGGTCGTCTCGTCGACGAGGAGGCGGGTGTCGTACGCCTTGCTCGCGCCCTCCAGACGGGAGGCGAGGTTCACGGTGTCGCCCATGACCGTGTAGCTCTTGATGACGTCGGAGCCGATGTTGCCGACGACCGTCTCGCCGGTGGCGATGCCGATGCGCATGTTGATCTCCGGCACGCCGCGCCGGATGCCCATCAGCTCCGGCAGCTCCGCCCGGAAGGGCGTCAGCCGCGCGAGCTGGTCGAGGCCGGCCAGGCAGGCCAGGCGCGCCTGCTCCTCGGCGGTGCTGAAGGGCGGCCCCCAGAACGCCATGATGGCGTCGCCCACGTACTTGTCGATGATGCCGTTGTGCTGGCGGATCGGCGCCGACATCGTCGTGAGGTAGTGGTTGATGACGTTGACGAGGCCGGTCGGCGTCAGCCCCTCGCTGATCGAGGTGAACCCCTTCATGTCGCAGAAGAACACGGTCATCACCCGGCGCTCGCCGGCGGCGCCGGTGAGCGCGGGCCGGTCGATCAACCCCTCCACGATGCGCGGATCCATGTACTTGCCGAACGTCTCGCGGATGCGCTCCTTCACCCGCAGCTGGGCGACCATCTCGTTGAACGCGGTCGTGAGCACGCCGATCTCGTCCCCCGAGGTGACGGGGACGACGGTGTCCAGCGCCCCCGCCTCCACCGCCTTGGTGCCCGCGAGCAGGCGGCGCACCGGCCGCGCGAGGCTGAAGCTGATGAAGCCGGTGGCCAGCAGCCCCAGGATCCCCGCGATCGTCATGACCACGACGCTCACCCGGATGACCTGGTTCTGGCGAAGACGCGTGTTCGTCGCCGCCCCCTCGGCGAGGCGCAGCATCTCGGTGCGGGCGGCGTCGATCCGGGCGTCGAGCTCGTCCCGCATCCTGTCGACCGTGGCCAGCGTGCGCTGGAACGTCACGAGATCCCTTGCCTCCAGCGCCGCCAGCGTCGCCGCCGCCTCCTGCTCGTAACGCTGTCGCTCCACCCCCATCAGCTCGATGCGGGTGTCGAGCCGCGCGAGCGCCACGACGTCCGTGAACCGGCCGGGGTCGGCGAGCCGCTCCCCGATCTCCTTGCGCGCCGCCGCCAGCTCGAGATCGGTCGCGCGCCCTTTCTCGGCGAAGACGCGCCGGTCCACGTCGATGGACGCCGTGTCCGGCGGCGTCTGCAGATAGCCGATGACGAGGCGGCGCAGGTAGAGCCCCTGCTCGACCGAGCGGACGCTGGCGCGGGCGAGGGCGCCGTAGCCCGGGATGTAGTCGTTGATGACGTAGTCGAGCTGCTTGCCGACGTCCCGGGCGAGATTCAGCGAGAGCAGCGCGACCACCGCCATGAGGGCGAGCAGGCCGGCCGCGATCGCGAAGATCTTGACGCCGATGGTGACGCGCCAGCCCGCCAAGCTCTCTCCCTCAGGGGCGCCGGCGACTGGAGGGGGGCCGGCGCACGGCGAAGACATAGCCCCCCGTCGCCGCGCGTGTCAAGGCCGAGGGCGAATTTCCGGCTTGCGGGGCGGGTCGTGGGCGGTGTATAGCCGGGGGACACGTCTGCCGTCGTAGAAAGGAGCCTCACCGTGCAACTGGGCATGATTGGGTTGGGCCGCATGGGACAGAATATGGTGGTCCGCCTCGCCAAGGCCGGCCACCAGTTGGTGGTCAGCGACCGTAGCGAAGAGGTCATCAAGGAGACACAGCAGCGGGTCCAGAAGGAGGCCAACGGTCAGGCGGGGGGTGCCTCCGCGCTCAAGGACCTGATCAGCAAGCTGACCCCGCCCCGGGCCGTCTGGCTGATGACGCCGGCGGGCGTGGTGGATCGGGTCATCGCCGACCTGGTGCCTCTGTTGCAGTCAGGTGACATCCTCATCGACGGCGGCAACTCCTATTACATCGACGACATCCGCCGGGCCAAGGAGCTGGGCGCCAAGGGCATCCAGTACGTGGACGTCGGCACCAGCGGTGGCGTCTTCGGTCTGGCGCGCGGCTACTCCCTGATGATCGGCGGCCCGGACGCGGCGGTGAAGCATCTCGACCCGATCTTCAAGGCGCTGGCACCCGGCCGCGGCACCACGGAGCGGACCCCGGGACGCGAGAAGGCCAAGCCCACCACGGCCGAGGACGGCTATCTGCACTGCGGCCCATCGGGCGGCGGGCACTTCGTGAAGATGGTCCACAACGGCATCGAGTACGGCATGATGGCCGCCTACGCCGAGGGGCTCAACGTCATCAAGCACGCGAACGTCGGCAAGAAGGGGCGGGAGGCCGCGAGCGCCGAGGTCACGCCGCTGCGCAACCCCGAGCACTTCCAGTACGACTTCAACCTGGCCGAGATCACCGAGGTGTGGCGGCGGGGCAGCGTCGTCGCCTCCTGGCTGCTCGACCTCACCGCGGCCGCGTTGCTCGAGGATCCCGAGCTGTCGCATGACAAGGCGGAAGTGCCGGACTCCGGCGAGGGCCGCTGGACCGTGCTGGCCGCCATCGACGAGGGCATCCCGGCCACCGTGCTGACGGCGTCGCTGTACCAGCGCTTCACCTCGCGCGGTGACGACGCCTTCGCCTGCAAGACGCTGCAGGCGATGCGCAGGAAGTTCGGCGGCCACTAAGACCGCGGGACGGGAACAGCGGGGGATGTCGTGGGCGCGGGTGACCGCGCCCCCGACGCGTTTCAGGCCTTGGCGGCCGACAGGCTGGTGCCCGCCGAGCGCAGATCCTCGCAGGCGCGCACGACGCGGGCGGCCATGCCGGTCTCGCCGATCTTGCCCCACGTGCGCGGGTCGTAGGCCTTCTTCTCGCCGACCTCGCCGTCCACCTTCAGCACGCCGTTGTAGTTCTTCATCATGTGGTCCACGATGGGACGCGTGAAGTCGTACTGCGTGTCGGTGTCGATGTTCATCTTCACCACGCCGTAGTCGAGCGTCTCGCGGATCTCCTCGAGCAGCGAGCCGCTGCCGCCGTGGAACACGAGGTCGAACGGCTTGGCCTTGCCGGTCTTCTTGCCCACCGTGTCCTGGATCTGCTTGAGCACCGGCGGGCGCAGCTTGACGTGGCCGGACTGGTAGACGCCGTGCACGTTGCCGAACGTCGCCGCGAGCAGGTACCGGCCATTCTCGCCGGTGCCCAGCGCCTCGGCGGTGAGCAGCGCGTCCTCCGAAGTGGAGTAGAGCTTCTCGTTGATCGCCCCGACCACGCCGTCCTCCTCGCCGCCGACGACCCCGATCTCGACCTCGAGGACGATCTTGGCCTTGCGGCAGGCGGCCAGCAGCTCGCGGGCGATCTCGAGGTTCTCCTTGAGCGAGACCGCCGAGCCGTCCCACATGTGCGACTGGAAGAGCGGCGCCTGGCCCTTGGCCACCCGGTCCTGGCTGATCTTGACGAGCGGGCGGACGTACTTGTCCAGGCGGTTCTTGGGGCAGTGGTCGGTGTGCAGGGCGATGTTGATCGGGTAGCGGGCGGCCACCACGTGCGCGTACTCGGCCAGCGCCGAGGCGCCCACGACCATGTCGTCCACCTTGGAGCCGGAGAGGTAGGACGCCCCGCCGGTGGACACCTGGATGATGCCGTCGCTGGCGGCGTCGGCGAAGCCCCGGAGGGCGGCGTTGAGCGTCTGCGACGAGCTGACGTTGATGGCCGGATAGGCGAAGGCGCCCTTCTTGGCGCGGTCCAGCATCTCCGCGTAGATCTCCGGGGTGGCAATCGGCATATCGTGCCTCCTGGGCTAGGGGGGGTCGGCTTTCCCGCCCCTCCATATATCACGTCTTGACCCTCAGGCGTGATCGGTGCGGCAGGCCGTCCTCCGATGTCAGTGTGAGGCCGTCCCTGGTCCTGGCCGGAATCCAATCGCCGTGCGGTGTGAGATCGGCGGCGACATCAGCTCGCGATGTTGGCTTCGATCGCGCGGCGGCTGCGGAGCACGCTCGACAGCATCGCCACACCCTGCTCGGTGAAGACATATGGGAGGTAGCGGCGCCCACCCCGACCCCTCGGCGCCTTTGAGGTCACGATTTGTGACCTCAAACCCTGCGCCTCATCCTCGTTGTGACGTCGTCGCTGAGTAAGGTGTCGAATTTGATACCCTAGGCCGCGCACGGCGAGGCGAGAGTGGGAGGCGAGGATGCGCGCGGTGGTGATGCGTGACCGCAAGCTGGTGGTGGCCGACGTGCCGGTGCCGCAGCCGGGCCCGGGCGAGGTGCTGGTGCGGACGCTGGCGTGCGGCATCTGCGGCTCCGACCTGCACGCGCTGAAGCACGCCGACCGGTTCGTCGAGACCGGGCGGCGCGCCGGGCTCGCGCGCGTCATGGATCCCGACCGCGACGTCGTCATGGGTCACGAGTTCTGCGCCGAGATCGTCGAGCGCGGGCCGCAGACCAGGGGCACGCCCGCCGTCGGCGCGCGCGTCTGCTCGCGGCCGACGCTCGCGCGCGAGACGGGGCCGGAGGGCATCGGCTACTCGAACGACCACCCCGGCGGCTATGGCGAGTACATGCGGCTCAGCGAGGCGCTGCTGCTCGAGGTGCCGAACGGCCTGCCGACCGACCAGGCGGCGCTGACCGAGCCGATGGCCGTCGGGTTGCACGCCGTGAACAAGGCGCGGCTGGCGCCGGGCGAGGCGCCGCTGGTCATCGGCTGCGGCCCGGTCGGGCTGGCGGTGATCGCCGCGCTGCGCCTGGCGAAGGCGGCGCCGATCGTCGCCGCCGACTTCTCGCCGCGGCGGCGCGAGCTGGCCCTGGCGCTCGGCGCCGACGAGGTCGTCGACCCGGCCGAGACGGTGCCCTGGTCGCGCGTGCGGCCCGCGGTCGTCTTCGAGTGCGTCGGCGTGCCCGGCATCCTCGACCAGGTGATGGCCGCCGCGCCGCGCGGCGGGCGCATCGTCGTGGTGGGCGTCTGCATGGAGGCCGACACGATCTATCCGATGATCGGGACGGTGAAGGAGCTGAGCCTGCAGTTCGTCCTCGGCTACACGCAGGACGAGTTCGCCGCCACCCTGCGGCACATCGCCGAGGGCGCGATCCCGACCACGCCGCTCGTCACCGGCCACGTCGGCCTCGACGGCGTGGCCTCCGCGTTCGAGGAGCTGGCCTCACCCGAGCGGCATGCGAAGATCCTGGTCCACCCGGGGCCATGAAGGAGCCGTCATGAGCGACGTGCGCGAGCTGACGTACGGCGACGCGGTCAAGGAGGCGATCGCCGAGGAGATGCGGCGCGACCCGCGCGTGTTCATCCTCGGCGAGGATGTGGCGGAGGCGGGCCACCCGTTCAAGACGCTGGTCGGGCTGGTGCAGGAGTTCGGTACCAAGCGCGTCATCGACACCCCGATCTCCGAGCCCGGCTACGCCGGCATCGGCGTGGGCGCGGCGATGACCGGCATGCGGCCGATCGTGGACGTGATGTTCGGCGACTTCATCACGCTCACGATGGACCAGATGGTCAACCAGGCCGCCAAGGCGCACTACATGTCGGGCGGCAAGATCAAGGTGCCGATCGTCTTCCGCACCACGCTGGGCGCCACGCGCCGCTCGGCCGCCCAGCACTCGCAGTCGCTGCACGCCTGGGTGAGCCACGTCCCCGGCCTCAAGGTGGCGCTGCCCTCCGGCCCCTACGAGGCCAAGGGGCTGATGAAGACCGCCATCCGCGACGACAGCCCCGTGGTGATCTTCGAGGACAAGATGATGTACCGGATGAAGGGCCCGGTGCCCGCCGAGGACTACACGATCCCGTTCGGCGTGGCCGAGATCAAGCGCGAGGGCCGAGACATCACCATCGTCGCCACCAGCAGCATGGTGATCGTCGCGCTGGCCGCCGCCAAGCTGCTGGAGGAGGCCGGGATCAGCGCC
>JBGQFW010000012.1:0-68380 GCA_041497115.1 Methylomirabilia bacterium | reverse complement strand
GGCCCGACGCGGCGAGGGTGTCGACCAGCCGCTGCACGCGCGGCGAGATCCCCGCCGGCAGCTCGCCCACGCAGAGGCCGCCGTTGAGGGTGAAGCGCGCGACGCCCGAGGGCAGCACCTCGCCGGCGAAGAAGGCGGAGGCGCCCAGGGTTCGCGCCGCGCCGAACGCCTGCGCCAGCTGCGCGTCCTTGAGGACGCCGTTCTGGACCGACAGGACGCTGGCCACGTCGAGGTCGCGCAGCGGCGCCAGCGCCGTCGCCGTGTCGTAGGTCTTCACCGTGACGATCAGGAGGTCGGCCGCGCCGGCGTCCCTGGGGTCGGTGATCACGCGGCATGGCGCCGTGAAGTCGGCGAGCCCGGTGATGGCGATGCCGTGCTCGCGCAGGTGGCGCGCCCGCTCGCCGCGGGCGATCACCGTCACGTCCTCCCCCGCACGCGCCAGATGGCCCGCGAGAATGGACCCCAGCGCTCCCCCACCGAGCACGATGAATTTCATATGGTGAGCCGTCTGGGATTCGAACCCAGGACCCCCTGATTAAAAGTCAGGTGCTCTACCAACTGAGCTAACGGCTCTCGGTCGACATTCTACACACTCGGCCCGGTGGCGCCGGCACGGCATCTGGGCCACACTGGTGGCCCCATGTGGAGGGCCGCCGATGACACCTGACGAGCGCGCCTACTACGCGACGCAGAGCACGGTGTCCGACCCCGGAGACCAGCGGCATCTCTTCGACGCCCTCCCGCGTGATCCCGCGCAGCTCGTCGCCGCGGTCTCCGGGCTCGTCCTCCATGAGCTGTTCGTCAAGCCGCTCGGCATCACCCCGCATCCCGACAGCGCGACCGACGTCGAGTGCCGCTCCATGGCCAGGATCCTCGCGCGCATCCTCGCGCGCGACCCGCGGCCGCTCGACGTCGTGCGGCCGCCCGAGCGGCGGTTCATCGGCATCTGCCGCGACTACTCGCTGCTGGCGTGCGCGGCCCTGCGCCATCACAGCGTCCCGGCGCGCGTGCGCGTGGGCTTCGCCACGTACTTCCTCGCCGGGTTCTACGAGGACCACGTGGTCTGCGAGTATCACGCCGATGGCCGCTGGCGGCTGCTCGACCCCGAGCTGAGCGAGCGCGTCCGGGCGCATTTCCGCATTCCGTTCGACCCGACGGACGTCCCGCGCGATGCCTTCCTCGTCGGCGGCGACGCCTGGCAGCGCCTGCGCCGCGGCGCGATCGACCCGGAGGCGTGCGGCGTCTCGTTCATCGACGGGATCAAGGGCGCCTGGTTCGCGGGCGCCAACGTGGTGCGTGATCTCGCCGCGCTCAACAAGCGCGAGATGCTGCAGTGGGATTACTGGGGCATCGCGCGGGAGTTCCGGCCGGGCTCGCAGGTGCCCGAGGCGGCGGCCGCGCGCCTCGATGCCGTGGCCGCGCTGACGGCCGGGCCGGCGCCCGACTGGAAGGCCGGGCGCGAGATCTACGAGGGCGACGAGGGGCTGCGGGTGTCGCCGGTCGTCATGAGCTTCCCGAGGAGCGGGCCGAAAGAGGTCGCGGTGGAGTCATGAGGTTCGTGCTTCTCCTCGCGCTCGTGGCCGGCTGCACGCCGGTCATCACGCCCGTGATGCCCCAGTGGGAGGAGGACGTCCACGGCAGCACCGTGCAGATCGTCAAGGAGTTCCGCGCGACGGTCACCAACCTGGGCACCGCGCCCACCCTGAAGGTCATCGTCCGGTTCAGCCGTCATCGCTGGCAGCCCGGCCTCGGCAACGCCTTCGAGGGCGAGGCCACGCGCTCCAGCCTGAGCCCCAGCGAGTTCAGCTTCGCGATCCGGCACCAGGACACGTACGTGAACACGCAGGCGGTCTTCTTCGAATGGTTCGTCGTGGATCGCGCGCCCGACGGGACCGAGACGATCCTGGCCGAGACCGACGTCCAGCAGTTCCGCATCGGCTGCGCGGGCACCGGCACGGATGACTCGCTGAAGTCGGACCAGGCGACGGTCGTCGGCAGCTTCGACAACGCCTCCAGCTTTCCGCCGTCGGGGTACATCCTTCCGCACCGCCACGTCAGCTTCAAGGGCAACGGCCGCGCCGCCGCTCGTGTGCAGGTGATCGAGCCCGGCCACACGCCGACGCTGGGGCAGCCGGACCTCCTCTTCTACGACGGGGCCGGGCCGCCGTTCCGGCTGCTCGGCTGGGCCTACACCTTCCCCTTCGACGCGGACAAGCGCCCGCACTTCTTCTGCTTCCCCTACGAGGCGTGGTTCGTCCACGAGGCGGGCTGGCACACCTCCGACGGCCTGTTCGAGTGTCAGCCCAATGCGCTCTCCCACCCCACGACCGGAGGCCTGTCGCTCACCCCTCCGTTCTGGCACGGCCGGGTCTGGGACCTGCATCTCTGGCGGCGGGACGGTCAGGTGCCGGTCGTTGCCGCAGCGGATGACACGATCGCCCAGGACGGCGTGTCGTTTCCCGCCTGCGCGTTCCACCCGACCGACGTGACGCCGTTTCCGTGAGCGCGCGCGGCTAGAGCAGGCTCGAGCGCACCGAGGGAAACCAGCGCAGCAGCGGCGACCCCTCGCACAGGATCGTCTCGTCGCGCTGGGCGCCGGTGGAGATCATGCAGAACGGCACGCCGATCAGCCAGTGTCCCCGATCGGCATGGCCAAAACGCGGCTTCGCCGCCTCGCGATCGGCGCCCCGAATCAGAACAACGAGAGGTTGCTCGGCGGTTCGCCGGTAGTCGTTGGGGGGCGCCGGCCGGCGGCCTGAAGGTCTTCATCGATTCGCCGGAGTAAATCCGGCGCGGTGCGGCCCACAAGGACACCGAGGTCATTCGAACTCTTGAGAGTTTCGAATGACTTTCTCGGGCTGACATAAACGACAACTGGTTTCCCCTGGCGAGTCAAATCTACGACGCTCGTTAGCGTGCCTCGGCTTTCGCCGTCCCACAGCATCAGACCGTAGTCTGTCTCATCAACCATGGCGCGATCTTTTGCCGCGTAATACGCGAAATCGCGACGTACCTGCTGAGGTTGACTGAGGTGACGAGCAGGCCAGCTGCCAACATTATTGCGGCATCGTGAGCCCGAGCAGAAAACGATTACGTTGTTGTAGCGCTTGTCGGCGAGGTACTCCTGGACCGCCTTATCAGCGCCGTTGGCATCTCCGACTAGAACGGTCAGCCCAGTCTCAATGATGTTGTCGAGCCGGTGTCTCACGTCGCTGTTCAACCTAGAAAGCCGACGGGATCCGCCGATGAAAACCTTGTTCATATCTTTGTCCGCGTCTTCGTAACAGCCAGTGCGACAATCCGCTCGGCCCCGGCGGCCTGGAGCGCCTTCGCGACCGCCTTCATCGTGGCGCCGGATCTGTACAGATCATCGATCAGCAGGATTCGCTCGCCCTTCACGCGCTCGGCGTCCCCCTCAAAGGCATCCTTCAACACCTTGACCCGTTCACTGTACTCGTAAACGTTCTTCAGTTCACCCGTCGGCTTAACCTTCCGCACGCACTTCTCGCGCATCGGCTTGTTAACGCGCTCCGACACCGCACGGGCGATCTCGACAGTCGGCTGGAAGGTGCGCTCGCGCGATGGAGGCACTGGAACGATTAGGTCATACTTGAGTTTCTGTTCCGTAACGAACGCGGCGACCGCTTCTGCGATCGGTGCGACGGCTGCTTCGTCCCTACGGTTCTTGAGCCGGAAAACCAGCTCGCCGAGCTTCGTCCGCTTCGTATCGAACTGTGGATTCCCGAAGTTATCGTAGCCGAGGAAGTCACTACTAAGGGTGTGCAACGCCAGCGCGTACCCTTCATCCCATGGACCGCTGATCCCGATAGCTGCCACAGGCGTAGTCTCCTCTTCCGACGACGTCTCGGCTGATGGCCGTGCGCGCACCCCGGGGGCTGCGCGCGGCTAGAGCAGGCTCGAGCGCACCGAGGGAAACCAGCGCAGCAGCGGCGACCCCTCGCACAGGATCGTCTCGTCGCGCTGCGCGCCGGTGGAGATCATGCAGAAGGGCACGCCGATCAGCTCCTCCAGCCGCTCGAGGTAGCGGCGCGCCTTGGCCGGCAGGTCGGCCTCGTTGCGGGCGCCCACCGTCGAGCTCATCCAGCCGGAGATGTCCTCGTACACCGGCTCCAGCTCCGCCATCGCCGTCTCCTCCTCGGGGAAGTCGGTGATGACATCGCCGCGCCAGCGATAGCCCGTGCAGACGCGCACCGTCTCGCACTCGTCGAGCACGTCGATCTTGGTCAGCGCGACGGTCTCGAAGCCGTTGATGCGCACCGCGTAGCGCAGCACGACGCCGTCGAACCAGCCACAGCGCCGCGGCCGCCCGGTGGTGGCGCCGTACTCGTTGCCGCGGGCGCGGATGGTCTCGGCGATCTTCCCGCTCATCTCGGTGGGGAACGGCCCGGCGCCCACGCGCGTGGAGTAGGCCTTGGCCACGCCGAGCACGCCGTGGATCTTCGTGGGCGGCACGCCGGTGCCGGTGGAGGCGCCGCCCGCCGTCGTGGAGGACGCGGTGATGTAGGGATAGGTCCCGTGGTCGATGTCGAGCATCGTGGCCTGGGCCCCCTCGAACAGCACCGAGTAGCCGCTGTCGATCCACTTGCTCAGCAGCAGCGCGGTGTCGGTGATGTAGGGCGCCAGCCACCCCGCGTAGCGCAGGTACTGGTTGAGGATCGCCTCCACCCCGAACGTCTCGGCGTCGTAGAAGTCGCGCAGCAGCCGGTTCTTGTGGGCCAGGTTGAACTCGAGCTTCTCGCGGAAGAGGCGCTCGTCGAGCAGGTCGGCCATGCGGATGCCCACGCGCGCGGCCTTGTCCACGTAGGCCGGTCCCACGCCCTTGCCGGTGGTGCCGATGCGGCGCTTGCCCCGCTTGGCCTCGGAGGCGCGGTCGAGCGCGGGGTGGTAGGGCATGATCAGGTGCGCGTTCTTGGAGATGTAGAGGTTGCCGTCCAGCGTGACGCCGCGCTGCACGAGCGACTCCATCTCCTCGATGAGCGAGCCGGGGTCCACCACGACACCGCAGCCGATCACGCAGCGGCAGCCGTTGTGCAGGATTCCCGACGGGATCGTGTGCAGCACGTACTTCTCGCGGCCGACGACGACGGTGTGGCCGGCGTTGTTGCCCCCCTGGAAGCGCACGACGACGTTGACGTGCGGGGTGATCACGTCCACCACCTTGCCCTTGCCCTCGTCCCCCCACTGCGCGCCGATCACCACGATGTTAGGCATGGCCCTTCTCCTTCGCCTCCGGGAAATGACGCTCCGGCTGGTCCAGCACGTCACGAATCGCCAGCATGCGCTCGCCGCCGCCCGCCAGGTCCAGCGCCAGCAGCTGGTCGGCCGCCGTCCGCGGGCTGCCCACCACGAGCACGTGGCGCACGCGCTGGGCACGCGCGTAGGCCAGCGAGTCCTCCAGCCCGCGGCTGAGGATGTCGCGCGCGACCGAGGCGCCGCCGTCGCGCAGCCGGCGGGCCAGCGACAGCGCCGCCGTCTTGTCCGGCGTAAAGTCGATGATGAAGAAGTCGGGGCCCGGCAGCGCGACCGCCACGCCCTGGGCCTCCATGACCGCCAGCACGCGCGCCACGTCGAACGCGAAGCCGACGGCGGCGCAGTCGTAGCCGAAGCGGCTCAGCATGTGGTCGTAGCGCCCGCCGGCGGCGACGGAGGCGCCGAAGCCGGCCACGTACGCCTCGAAGTACGTCCCCGAATAGTAGTCGAAGCCGCGCACCTCGCCGAGGTCGAGCAGCACGGCATCGGCCAGCCCGTAGATCGTCAGCAGCCGGTAGACCTCCGAGAGGTTGGCCAGCGCCCGCGCCGAGCGGTCGTTGCGCGCGTAGCCGGCCGCCCGCTCGAGCACGGCCGCGCCGCCGAACAGCGAGGGCAGCGCGCAGAGCGCGTCGCCCACGTGGGCGGGCGGCGCGATCTCGCCCACCACGCGCTCGAGCGTGGAGGCGTCCTTGCGCGCCAGCGCCTGGCGCAGCTCCTGCTCGCGGGCGTCGTCGGCCTTGATCTCTTCGAGCAGGCCGCGGAAGAAGTCGGGGTGGCCGAGGTCGAGCTGGAAGCGCTCCAGGCCGAGCGCGCGCAGCCCCTCGATGGCCATCGCAATGACCTCCACCTCGGCCTCCGGCTTCGGCAGCCCGATCAGCTCCACGCCCGCCTGGTAGAACTCGCGGTAGTGCGACACCTGCGGCTCGTCGTAGCGGAAGATGCTGGTGACGTACGCCAGCCGCAGCGGCTTGGGCTCCTCGCGCAGGCGCGTGGCGACGATGCGCGCGATCTGCGGCGTGATGTCGGCGCGCAGCGCCAGCATGCGGCCCGTCTCGCGGTCCACCAGCTTGAACATGTTCTCCTGCACGCCCACGTCGGTGCCGCGCGCCAGCACGTCGGCGTACTCGAACGTCGGCGTGACGATCTCGCGGTAGCCCCAGCGCCGGAACACGTCGTACAGGCGCGACTCGACGTGGCGCTTGCGGGCCGCCTCGTCGGGCAGGTAGATGCGCGCCCCGCGCGGGAGCTGCGTCTGCACCGGCCTCACGACACCGCCTCGCTTAGCGCGTCCAGGTGGGCGAGTGTGTTCATCCGGTGCACGGTCACCCAGCCGTCCTGGTACTCGATCTCGGTGATGCCCGCCGGCGAGGCGTCCACCGACCAGAGCCGGTCGGGACCGAGCCCCAGCGCGGCCAGCACCACCAGCCGCGTGACGATGGCGTGGGACACGAGCACGACCGTCTCGCCCTGGTGCTCGGCCAGCAGCGCCGCCAGGCCGGCCGCCACCCGCGCCGCCACCGCGTCCAGCCGCTCGCCGCCCGGCGGCTGCGCCAGGTGCGGCGTCGCCTGCCACGCCGCGAACGCCTCGGGGAAGCGCACCGCCGCCTCGGCCCGCGTGAGCCCCTCCCACTGGCCGAACGCCATCTCGCGGAACGCGGGGTCGACGCGGACGGCCAGCGTGTGCGGCGCCGCGATCGCCTCGGCGCTGGCGCGCGCCCGCCCGAGCGGGCTCGCGTAGACGGCGCCCACGACGGCGCCGGCCAGCGCGCGGGCCGCCGCCTCGCACTGCAGGCGGCCGCGGGGCGTCAGCGGAACGTCGCGCGAGCCCGCGAAGCGGCGCTCGCGGGCCGCGTCCGTTTCCCCGTGCCGTATGGCGAAGAGCCTGACCGGTTTCACAACCCGACCATTCTATCGCATGCACCCCCCGCCGGCCCCCTCGCCCGCTTGGCCCCGCCGCGACGATCGCCTATGCTGGGCCCGCCGGAGGGAGGCCCGTCATGCGCCCGCGCTCCGCCCGCCCGCCGCTCGTCTCCGCGCTGGTCGTGCTCCTGGCGGCCGGCTGCGCCGGGGTCGAGTTCCGCGCGGCGAAGCCCGAGGAGCGGCAGGTCCTGGCCCAGGTGCTCGCGCCCCTGCTGATCGCCCGGTATGGCGCCGCCGGCACCCCCGAGTGCCACGTCGCCATCGCCGTGGCGGACGCCCCGGACTTCAACGCGTGGGCCGCGCCGAACGGCGACGGGCCGTGCGATCTCGGCGTCGCGGCGACGGCGCCGGCGGTGAACGAGCTGGCACCGCGCGTGCTGCAGACGCTGCTGGCGCACGAGCTGGCTCACGTCTGGAGCAAGCACGCCCTGGGCTCGGCGCGCCAGACCGCGATTACAGGCCGGCGCAGCGGCACCCTCTATTCCGCGAACGCGCAGTTCAACCCCGACGAGGAGGCGGAGGCCGACGCCCTCGCCGCCCGGATCCTGACCGCGGCCTACGGGGGCGGCAACGCCGGTTGCATGACGACGGCCGATCTCTACGAGGGCGCCGCCAAGGACCGCCGCCACTGGATCGCGTGGCTGTCGCGCCATCCGTTCCCCGAGCGACGGGTGGAGGCGATCGTGAAGGCGTGCCTCGCGGCGCAGTCCGGAACGCCATGAGGGGCGCCGTCCCCGTCGCGCTGCTGGCGGGGCTGGCGCTGGGCGGGTGCGGGGAGGCCTATCACCTGCGGCCTCCGGTGCCCGAGGAGATCGCCACGCTGCAGGCCGCCGCGGGGCTGCTGCTCGTGCACGTCGGCTACATCCGGCCGCAGAGCGGCTGCAAGGTCTCCGTGATCGTGAACGACGTGGACGGTCGCGACCTCGAGGCCTTTCCCTCGAGCTCCCCCGAGGTATGCCTGGCCCTCTTCGTCACGCGCGGCGTCCTCGGCGTGACGCGGCCGGAGCTGCAGGCGCTCGTCGCCCACGGCGTCGCCCACCTGCAGCTCGGCCACGCGACGAAGACCGGCCCCCGCGCCACGTCGGGCATCGGGCGCCGCGGCGGCGGCATCGGGGCGGCTCAGCGGCGGCGCTACACGGAGGAGGACGAGACCGAGGCCGACGGCTACGCGGCCCGCCTCCTCAACACGATGCCCCGCGGCGGCGATTGCCCTGCGCTCGGCGCCGTGCTGGAGCGCATCGCCGCCGAGGGCGAGCGCTGGAGCGAGTGGGTCGGGGAGCATCCCTTGGCGGCCGGCCGCGCGGCGACGGCGCGCGGCTTCTGCGAGACGGAGCGCTAGGACTTTTCGGCGAAGACCTTCTGGGCGCCGCGCAGCCCCGCGCCGAAGTCCACCGGCTGGCCGAGGTCGGCCAGCACCTGCTCGAGCGCGGCCAGCGCGATGATCACGTCGGAGTCGGCGGCATAGCCCATGTGGCCGATGCGGAAGATCTTGCCCTTCGTCGGGCCGCGCCCGCCGTCGATCGTGATGCTGTGCTGGGTGGCGAAGCGCTCGACGACGCGGTCGGCGTCGAGCCCGGCGGGCACCTGCACGGCGGTCAGGGCCGGACTGGGCGTGGCCTTCGGGAACAGCGTGAGCCCGAGCGCCTCGGCGCCCGCGCGCGTGGCGCGCGACAGCCGGTCGTGGCGGGCGAAGACGGCGGCGAGGCCCTCGGCCTCGATCATCCGCAGAACTTCGCGCAGCCCCACCATGATGGACACGGCCGGCGTGAAGCGCGCCTCGTTCTTCACCGCGTACCGGCGCTCCTCGGCGAGGTCCAGGTAGAACCTCGGCAGCGTCGCGCGCTTCGCCGCCGCCCACGCCTTGTCGCTCAACGCCAGCAGGCCCAGTCCCGGCGGCAGCATGAGCCCCTTCTGCGACGCCGAGACCACGACGTCGACGCCCCAGGCGTCCATCGGCAGATCGGCGATGCCGAGGCTCGACACGGCGTCGACGACGAGGATGGCGTCCGTGCGCCCGGTGACCTCCGCGTAGCCCCGCACGTCGTGCAGCACGCCGGTCGACGACTCGCTGTGCTGCACCAGCACCGCGCGCACGTTGTCCCGGCCCAGGGCCTCGGCGATGCGCGCGGGGGCGACGGTGTCGCCGTGCGGCGCCGCCAGCTCGACGACCTCGAGACCGAAGGCGCGGGCGATGGCGAGCCAGCGCTGCGCGAACGCCCCGGCGTTGACGACCACGACCCGGTCGCCCGCCGACAGCGTGTTGACGACGGCCGCCTCCATCGCCCCGGTGCCCGTGCAGGCCACCGGGAAGACGTCCTGGGAGGTCTGGAACAACCGCTTGAGCGACGACCGGACCTCGATGAAGAGCGCCTCGTACTCCGGCGTGCGGTGATGGATCATCGGCCGCGCCATCGCCAGCAGGACTTCGCTCGGCACCGGCGTCGGCCCGGGCGCCATGAGCTGGTACTTCTTCATCACCTCACGCCCTCCTCGTCGGCGGTGGAATCGGATTCGATAGTAGCACGCCGCTTTGCGCGCCGGCCGCGCGGCCGAGCGCGGTGACGAAGATCGCGTCGCGCCCGCCGGCGTGGGGCGCGAAGAAGCGCACCACGTCGGCGTCGTAGAACGTCAGGCCGCTGGCGCCGAAGCCCGTCGCGTAGGCGGCGAGGTAGGCGCGGCCGCCCGCGACACCCGCTTGCAGATTCGCCAGGCGGTAGCCGCGCTCGCCCCAGCGCGCGAGGAGCGCGTCGAGCGGCGCCAGGAAGTAGATGACGGCGGCCGCGTCGCCGCCCAGCGGCTGCTCGAGGGTGAGATAGGCCGACTCGCGGCGGAAGTCGCCCGCGCGGACGAGCTCGAGGCCGCGCCCGGGCCAGACCGCGTAGGCGCCCGGCGCCACCCCCTCGACGGCGTTGACGATGACGTAGAGGTCCACGAGGCCGTCGGGCACGTCGGCGGGCACCGGCCGCGTCGCCGCCCACAGCGCGCCGGCCAGCTCGGCCGCCGAGAGCGCGGCGTGGGCGAAGCGCCGCGTCGAGCCGCGGCGCTGGATCGCCTCGCCGAGCGGCCGGCTCTCGGCGGGCGGCGCGGGCAGTGTCACGAGCGGCCCACCCGGCTCGCGCGGCGGGGGCGCGGCGTGGCGCCGCCAGGCGGCGACCTCTGCCGCGCCCGCCAGCGAGGACGCCGCGTGGATCTCGCGCAGCGCCGGATAGTCCACCTCCTCGCTCGACAGCGGCATGACGTCGAGGGCCAGCGCCGGCAGGTCGGCCACGGGCGGCGCCGGCGCGCCCGCCGGTCCCAGCGGCACGAGCTCGAGCGCCGCCTCGCGCGCGACGTCAAGCCCGAGCAGGTGGTTCACCCGGGCGTCCACGAAGCCGGTGAGCACGCGCGGCGCCAGCCCGAGCGCGTCGCCGACGGCCAGCGTGTTGGCGAGCATCGTGCCCGAGTCCCAGAACAGGTGGCGGTAGCCGCGCGCCTGGTACTTCCAGGTGTTGCGCCAGTAGATGGCGGTGACGACCAGCGTGGCGGCGCGCCGGGCGAGCGTCTCGTCGGCGGCGGCCTCGGCCAGCGCGCCGCGCACGTCGCCGCCGCGCAGGCGGCGCAGCGTGAAGTCGCCCGGACAGAAGTGGTAGAGCCCCGCATCGAGGCCGTCCACCTCCCCCGCGACGACGTAGACCTCGGTCTGGTAGAGCGCGCCGGTGGAGGCGGCGGCGCGAAAGAGCACCTCGCCGCCGCCCGGGTAGGTCTTCTTCCGGGTCACGCCCGCCGTGTAATAGAGGAGGGTCGTGAGCGCCGCCAGGGTGAGCCGGGACGCAGGCGCGGCCGCCTGCGCCAGCGCCGTCAGGGCCGGCGGCGCGATCACGTCGATCTCGCGCGCCAGCGTCAGTGCCGGCGCGTCCGTGTATACCTTGAAGGCAAACGGCTTGATGTCCCACTCGAGCGCGTGGGAATTCGTCCGCACCGAGTACGGCGAGTGCGCCGTCTCGTCATGAAACTTCCTCGCCACCGACGTCATGCCGACCAGAGGGCGCAGGCTAGAATTTGTACGGCGGGCGGACCACGCCGCGCTCGGTGATGATCGCCGAGATCAGCGCGGCGGGAGTGACGTCGAAGGCCGGGTTGAAGACCGGCGAGCCGTCGGGCGCGGTGGCGTGGCCGGCCACGCGCCGCACCTCCCCGGCCTCGCGCTCCTCGATCGGGATCTGCGCGCCGGTGGGCAGCGAGGGATCGATCGTGGAGTACGGGGCGGCCACGTAGAACGGCACGCCGTGGTGGCGGGCCAGCACGGCCAGCCCGTAGGTGCCGATCTTGTTGGCGGTGTCGCCGTTGGCGGCGATGCGATCGGCGCCCGTCACCACGAGGTCCACCTCCCCGCGCCCCATCAGCGAGGCCGCGGCGACGTCGGCGATGAGCCGGTGCGGAATGCCGTCGCGCACGCACTCCCACGCCGTCAGCCGCGAGCCCTGCATGACCGGGCGCGTCTCGTCCACCCACAGCAGCGCGAGCTTGCCCTGCGCGTGCGCCGAGCGGACGACGCCGAGCGCGGTGCCGTAGCCGGCCGTCGCCAGCGCGCCGGCGTTGCAGTGCGTGAGGATGCGCGCGCGCGCCGGCACCAGCGCGGCGCCGTGGTCGCCCAGCGCGTGGTTGGCGGCGAGGTCCTCGTCGAGGATCGCCTGCGCCTCGCGCAGCAGCCGGCCGCGCAGCTCGTCAGGCGGGACAGCGCGCGCGCCCTCGGCGGTGCGCCGCATGCGGTCGAGCGCCCAGAAGAGATTGACCGCGGTCGGCCGCGTGCCCGCGAGCCCCTTGAGCGCGGTCTCGAGGTCGGCCAGCAGCGCCTCCCCGGTGGCGGCCGCGCTCGTGCGCGCCGCCAGCACCACGCCGAAGGCCGCCGCCACGCCGATGGCCGGCGCGCCGCGCACGGCCAGCGTGCGGATGGCGTCGGCGACGTCCTCCCACCGCCCGTAGACGCGCTCGAGCTCCTGGCCGGGCAGCAGCCGCTGGTCGAGCAGCACGAGGCGATCGTGCTCCCAGCGGACGGGCGCGATGGCGGACGTCACGGGCGCGGCAGCCACCGCTCGAGCATGTCGCGCACCACCGGACCGTCGAGCGTGAAGTCGAGCGGGCGCCCGTCGCGCTCGCGCCCCTGCCCGCCCTGCCTGCCCTGCGCGCCCGGCTTCGGCGGATCGACGGCGCCCCACAGCCAGGTGGACCACGCTGTCTCGGGCTCGAAAGCTGGCCGGGCGCCGAGGTCGCGCGCGCGCGCGTCGAGCTCGGCCTCGAGCCGGTCGGTCCTGTCGCGTCGCGCGGGGCCCGTGTTCTCGGCGGCGGCCGGCGCCGCCCAGGCGAGCGCCGCGAGACCGAGGCCGGCGGCGGCGAGAAGCGTCTTCATGGGTGTCCTCCGAGGTGTCGGCGGATCTGCTCCGGGGTCATCCCCGCCACGCGCACCAGCTTGTCGCGCCCGCGGGCGCCGTGCGCGATCGTCACCGCGGCCGCCCTCACGCCGAGCGCGCGGGCCAGCAGCGCGGCCACCGCCGCGTTGGCCTGCCCCTCGACGGGCGGCGCCGCCACCCGCACGCTCAGCGCGCCGTCGGCGCGCCAGCCGACGATCTCGCTGCGCGGCGCCCGCGGCTGCACGCGCACGCGCACCAGGCCGGGGCTAGGCGCCGTCGGCGGCGGGGCCGTCGATCTCCCCCTCGCTGCCGAGCTGGCGCTGGTATCGCTCCAGCGTGGCGGCGAGGTCTTCCAGCAGCTGGCGCCGCACGCGCTTGAGCGACTGGATCTCGACACGGATCTTGGCCTCCTCGCCCCGCGCCGCCTCCATCACTTTCTCGCCGCTCAGCTCGGCCTCGCGCACGATCAGCTCGGACTCGCGCTTGGCGGACGCCTTCATCTCCTCGGCCAGCCGCTGCGTCGTCACCAGCGTGTCTTGCAGGCTCTTCTCGCGCTCGACGACGCCGCGCTGGCGCTCCTCGCCGGCCGCCAGCTGCTCCCTGAGCAGCTGCGCCTCCTTCAGCAGCGCCTCGTAGTCGTCGGCGACGTCCTCCAGGAAGGCGTCCACCTCCTGCGGGTCGAAGCCGCGGAAGACGCGGACCGAGAACTGCTGCTGGCGGATGTCATGGGGCGTGATGCGCATCGAATCCTCCGGCTCGCTCTCCGCGACTCAGTAGGCCAGCGCCGCGATCCTGGGCAGCACGTACCAGTCCACGATCTCGATGGCGAGGATCACCACGAGCGGCGAGAGATCCAGGCCGATCGCGTAGGTGGGCAGCCGGCGGCGGATCGGCCGCAGCACCGGCTCGGTAACCCGGTAGAGGAAGCGCACGATCGGGTTGAACGGATCGGGGCTCACCCACGACAGCAGCGCCCGGATGATGATGATCCAGACGTACGCGCCCAGTACCAGGTGGATCGCGTTGACGAGCCAGCCGAGCGGGTCGAGCATCAGGCCGGCCCTCGCCCCAGCTCGCGCGAGCGCTGCGTGGCGCGCTCGACGGCGCGGATGAGCGTGGCGCGCAGGCCGCCCTCCTCGAGCGCGGCGATGCCGGCGATCGTGGTGCCGCCCGGGCTCGAGACCATGTCCTTGAGAGCGCCCGGGTGCATGCCCGTCTCGAGCAGGAGGTGGGCGGCGCCCAGCACGGTCTGGGCCGCCAGCAGGAGCGCCGTCGCGCGATCGAGCCCCATGCGCACGCCGCCGTCGGCGAGCGCCTCGATCACGATCGCCACGTAGGCGGGGCCGGAGCCGCTGAGCCCCGTCACCGCGTCCAGCAGCGCCTCGTCGAGGACGACCACGCGGCCGACCGCGCCGAAGATCTCCTCGGCGGTGCCGAGGTCGTCGGGCTCGAGGCCGGGGCCCCGCGCGACGGCGGTGGCACCGTGGAGCACGAGCGCCGGCGTGTTGGGCATGACCCGGATGATCCGCGCCTCCTTGCCGAGGGCGGCCCGGATCGTGGCGGTCGCCACGCCGGCGGCGATCGAGATCAGCAGGTGGCGCGCCGTCACCGCCGGCGCGATGCCGCGCAGGACCTCGGCCATGACCTGTGGCTTGACGGCCAGGATCACCACGTCGGCCTCGCGCACGCAGCGCAGGTTGTCGCCGTGCGCGGTGATGCCGAACCGCGCGGCGAGCTCCTTCGTCCGCTCGGGGCGCACGTCGGTGGCGGTGATGAGATCGGGCGTGACGAGGCCGGCGCCCACGAGCCCCTTGATGAGCGCCTCGCCCATGTTGCCGCCGCCGATGAAGCCGACCCGCCGGCCCTTGACGCTCATGCGCGCAGTCCCGGGGCAGATGGACGGGCGCCCGGGATGGGTGGGCGGGCCCCAAAGATCGCGGTGCCGACGCGCACCATCGTCGCCCCCTCCTCCACCGCCACCTCGAAGTCGCCGCTCATGCCCATCGAGAGCTCGCGCAGCCCGTGGCGCTCGCCCAGCTCGCGCAGCCGACGGAACCACGGGCGCGAGTCCTCGGGCCGCTCGACCGCGGGCGGAATCGCCATGAGGCCGCGCACGCGCAGGTGCGCCAGCTTGCCGACGGCGTCGAGCGTCTCGCCGACCGCATCGGGCGTCACGCCCCCCTTGCTCGCCTCCGCCGCCACGTTGACCTGCACCAGCACGTCCATCATGCGCCCGGCGGCGGCCGCCCGCCGCTCCACTTCCCGGGCCAGCTCGAGCCGGTCCAGCGAGTGGATCACGTCGAAGAGCTCGACAGCGTCCCTGGCCTTGTTCGTCTGCAGGTGCCCGATCAGGTGCCAGGCCACCGGCCGCCCGAGCTCGGCGATCTTGGCCCGGGCCTCCTGCACGCGGTTCTCACCCAGCGCCGTGAGCCCGGCCGCCACCGCCGCCCGGATGCGCGCGACCTCCACCGTCTTGGACACGCCGATCAGCAGCACGTCTTCGGGCCGCCGTCCGGCGCGCGCGGCGGCGCCGGCCAGACGCTCGCGCACCCGCTCGAGGTTCTCCCGCACGTCCGGCATGCGCGATTCTAGCACGCGGATTTGCTATTCTCGGAGCGCGCGGCGAAGGCGATGGGGCCGTGCGTGGCGCCGACGTTCGTTATCGCTGCCCGCGCTAAGGGCTACAACGCATTGAATAGATTCAGGCGGCTTTCGTCGCCTGCGTCCAGCCCCGCCCTCAACTCACTTGACTCAAGAATCTTGTTCCAGAGTCGGCGAAGCGCGTCATCCATCGCAGCAAGATCTCGCAGGTTCGCTTCCGCATTTCGCCGGTCATGCGATCGTCCATGCATGATCTTCGATCGCACCGAGTACAAGTGCTTGAAGTGATCTCGTTGTGCCTTTCGTTCACTGTCCGAGGCAGACGTGAGACGGGAGAACGCATCGGCGAGCCGACCCACGAGGCCGGGACCTTGAGAATAGGTCAGTAGCGCCTCCGCCGCCGCAGTAAGGCAGACATACGAAGACTGCCAGTCACTCGAGACGCGCGCACGAAAGGTCAGCATCAGAGCATTGCGCAGGCGCCGCGACGCTTCGTAAATTTCCACCAGTGAGGGTAGCGAGATTCGAACGTGCTGGAGATCCGCCACCGACAAGTCCTCAGAGACATACCCCTCAATCCACTGAAACCTGTCGAGTATTCGCGCTGCCAGATGCTCACCAGCCTCGACCTCCTCGAAGCGAAAGGCGATATACGATCGAGTCGGTCTCGCGAGCCATAACGCAAGGAGGAATGAGTTCATCCGAACACGTATCGATACTTGGTCTCGTAAAGACTGATCTATCTGAAGCCAATATGCGATATCGCGGCATTCATCCAGCTCTTCCAACGACAAGAATCGCTTCAATGCGTCGGACTCGTAGCCTTTGTACGATTCGCCGCTGATGATAGAAACGTTTTCCGTGATGGGCACACTTGCGCCGCGCCACGGAAAGTTGAATAGCGGAGCCCAAGCGCGGACTCGCGGTGCCAGTGCCACTGCATCGCGATCTTGGGAGCCGCCATAGTGCTTGCCTCGTGCAGCGAATGCAAAGCTGTAGCCTGCCGATGGTTCGGACGATTGGTTCTTAGCCTCGTTCATACGTTTCTCGTTCAGTTCGCGTGGGCCTTCGGGCACTGATGATCCTCATTTTGCCTTCACGCTCAGTATGACTGACCACAATCAGTCGATTGTTGTTCGAATACCCGATGCTTCGCCAGCGAATCTCGTCACCCGAGTGAGGGCCGTCATACCCGGTTGCACGAAGAGGATCGTCGAAGATTGTCTTTGCCTCTTGAAAGGATACTCCATGCTTGATGAAGTTTTCTTCGGCCTTATTCTCGTCCCCCTTGAACTCCATCCCATGATTCTAGGTCTCGGACAGCGGATGGTGAGCGTCTGCCTTTCGATACACCACTACGGCAGCGCGGCGACGGTGACGAGCCGGCCGTTGTTGCGCGTGCGGTAGGAGTAGAGCAGGTCGGGGTGGCAGGCGGTGCACAGGCGCGGGTTCTCGATCTGGCGGCGGTCCACGCCGGCGTCGGCCAGCAGCGCCTCGTTGGCTGCCCAGAGATCGAGCATCGCGTGACCCTCGCGCGCCGGCCCGAGCCACGCCTGCGCGCGCCGCCCGTGGGCGCGGCCGAGGTCGCGCAGCACCGGCTCGTCCACCTCGTAGCAGCAGGGGCCGATCGAGGGGCCGATGGCGACGTGCAGCTGGTCGGCGCGGGCGCCCGCCTCGACGGCGGCGCGCACGGCGGCGGCGACGGCGCTCTTCGCCGTCCCCCGCCAGCCCACGTGCGCGACGACCAGCACGTGGGCGATCGAGTCCCACAGCGTGACCGCCAGGCAGTCGGCGGTGAAGATCGCCAGCGGCACTCCGCGCTCGCTCGTCGCCAGGACGTCACCGGTGCCCGCGTACCCGCCGTTGGCCGGCGCGCGGAGCACCTCGGCGCCGTGCACCTGTCGCGCGTAGGCGACGCGCTCGGGATCGAGCCCGGCGGCCTTCAGGGCATCGCGCGCCCCCGCATTGAACGGCGCCGTCGGCTCCGAGGGCGCCGTCACCCCGGGAAAGTGCCGCGTGGTCGTGATGTGCGGCAGTCCCAGCGCCGCCAACCCACTGAACCGAAAATACGTCGGCGGCTCCCCATGCCCCACCACCCGCGTCCCCGCCCCCGCCGTCATCCGCGTCTCACTCACGTCTCACCACCCGCGCCATCCTAATCCCATCGCCCGTATCCAGACGCCGCTTTCGAGCGCGGGCTCCGCCCGCGCAATCCTGCTCTGGGGGGGTCGAGGGGCGCCACGGCTTCGCCGCGGCGCCCCGAGCCGTTTCGGGGGGTGTGGGGGGCCCGATCGAGGCCCCCCACGTTGATCAATCCGCCTGTTTCCTCAAGAACGCGGGCACGTCGTAGTCGGCGCCGGCGAGCGGGTCGTCGCTCTCGGCCCGCACGTCGGCGGCCAGCCG
Source organism: Methylomirabilia bacterium (assembly GCA_041497115.1). Lineage (GTDB taxonomy): Bacteria > Methylomirabilota > Methylomirabilia > Rokubacteriales > CSP1-6 > AR5. Next base: position 50,798 of record JBGQFW010000012.1, on the reverse strand, counting down.
CCGGCGCCACGCCGCGGCGGCGCCGGGCTGGGTGCCGAGACGCCCACCGCGCGCCAGGTCCACCACCTTGCTCGGTGACGACTCCTGCTTGCGCTCGGCGAAGCCGGTGGCGATGACCGTCATCCGCACCTCGTCGGAGAGGCTCGGGTCGATGACGGCGCCGAAGATGATGTTGGCTTCCTCGTGGGCGGCCTCCTGCACCAGGCGGGCGGCCTCCTCCAGCTCGTGGATCGAGAGATCGGGGCCGCCGGTGAAGTTGATGAGGATGCCCCGGGCGCCGTCGATGGAGGTGTCGTCGAGCAGCGGGCTGGCGATCGCCTTCTGGGCGGCGTCCACCGCGCGGTTCTCGCCGCGGCCCACGCCGGTGCCCATCATCGCCATGCCCATGCCGGACATGATCGTGCGGACGTCGGCGAAGTCGAGGTTGACCAGGCCGGGGACGAGGATGAGGTCGGAGATGCCCTGCACGGCCTGCTGCAGCACGGTGTCGGCCACCTTGAACGCCTCCAGCAGCGGGGTGCCGCGGTCCACGACGGCCAGCAGCCGCTGGTTGGGAATCGCGATCAGCGTGTCCACCACGCCGCGCAGCGCCTCGAGTCCGGCCTCGGCCTGCACCAGCCGCTTCTTGCCCTCGAAGGTGAACGGCCGCGTCACCACCGCCACCGTGAGGATGCCGAGGTCCTTGGCCAGCGACGCGACGACCGGCGCCGAGCCGGTGCCGGTGCCGCCGCCGAGCCCGGCGGTGATGAACACCATGTCGGCGCCGGCGAGCAGGCGGGTGATCGCCTCGGGATCTTCCAGGGCGGCGTCGCGGCCGACTTCAGGATTCGATCCGGCCCCCAGCCCCTGCGTGAGCTTGCTGCCCAGCTGGATCTTCACCGGCGCCGGCGAGGCGCGCAGGGCCTGCACGTCGGTGTTGGCGACGATGAACTCGACCCCGATGAAGTCGGCCGCCAGCATGCGGCTCACCGCGTTGCCGCCGCCGCCGCCGAGGCCGATCACCTTGATCTTCGCCGCCTGCACCACCTCTTCGAGCTCGAAGAGCGGGCGCCGTGTCCGATCCGTCATCGAGACGTCCTCCTCCTGTGAATTTGCGCTGCGTCGCGTTCGTCGCGCGCGTCGTCGCGTCCCCTCGACCACCGGGCCGGGCGCAAACAGCGGCGGCTGGGTCGAGGAACCACTATCGTTAGAAAATCTCACCGAACCATCCGGCCAGTCGCCGGCCGATCCGCGCCAGCACGGCGCGGTCGTCGAGGTCCAGCGCGAGGGCGCCGCTCGCCTGCCGGCGGGCGCCGTAGAGCGCCAGCCCCACGCCGGTCGCGTAGATCGGGCTGCGCACGACATCGGCGAGACCGCCCACCTCGTCGGGCACGCCGCGGCGCACCGGCAGGTCGAAGACCGCCTCGGCCAGCTCGGGCACCCCCTCCATGATCGAGCTGCCGCCGGTGACGACCACGCCGGCGGTAGCGGCGTCCGGGAAGCCGGCCCGCGCGAGCTCGCGCACGACCAGCGTGAAGATCTCCTCGACGCGCGGCTGGATGATCTCCGAGAGCACCTGGCGCGAGAGCTGGCGCGGCTTGCGGCCGCCGACCGACGGCACGTCCACCGTCTCCTCGGCGGGCACCAGCGAGGTCAGCGCGCAGCCGTACCCCTTCTTGAGCGCCTCCGCGTCGGCCATCGGCGTGCGCAGTCCCACCGCCACGTCGTTGGTGATGTGATCGCCGCCGAGCGGCAGCACCGCGGTGTGCCAGACGGCGCCGTCGCGGAAGAGCGCCATGTCGGTGGTGCCGCCGCCGATGTCGATGAGGACGACGCCCAGCTCCTTCTCGTCGGGGCACAGCACGGCCTCGGCGGAGGCGATCGGCTCCAGCACGATGTCCTGCACCGCGAGGCCGGCGCGGTTGACCGAGCGCACGACGTTCTGCACGGAGGTGACGGCGGCGGTGACGATGTGCACCTCGACCTCCAGCCGCACCCCCGACATGCCGAGCGGCTCCCGCACGCCGTCGGCGTCGTCCACCATGAACGTCTGCGGCAGCACGTGGATGATCTCGCGGTCCTGCGACACGTTGATCGCGCGGGCGGCGTCCACCGCGCGCTCGACGTCCACCGGGCTCACCTCGCGCTCGCGCCCCGACACCGCCACCACGCCGCGGCTGTTCAGCGAGCGGATGTGGCCGCCCGCCACGCCGGCGTACACGCGCGACACCTCGGCGCCGGCCATCTGCTCGGCCTCGGCGATCGCCTGCTTGATCGCCTCCACGGTGGAGTCGATGTTGACGACCACGCCGCGGCGCAGCCCGCGCGAGGGCGCGTTGCCGACGCCGATGATGTCGAGGCTGCCGCCCGGCCGGGGCTCGCCGATCACCGCGCAGATCTTGGTGGTGCCGACGTCGAGGCCGACGATGAGCTCGGGCGCCTTGCTCTTTCTCATTGGCTCGCTCTCCGGAGCACCACCTGGTCGCGGAAGCGCAGGTCCACCCCGCGCACGTCCTGGGTCGCCACCTGGCCGAGCACCCCCTCCAGCCGCGCCAGCCGCTCGTCCCAGTCCTCGTTGCCCAGCCGCACCTCGACGCCGTCCACCGTGTAGAGCACCGGCCCCTCCGGGCGGCTCATGTCGATCTCCGAGATCTCGGCGGCCAGCGCGCTGTCCGTGCGCAGCAGCGCGCGGATCAGCGTGATCGCGGCGCGCGCGCGCGGGGTGGGCGCGGTGCGCATGGTGGCCAGCTCCTCCTCGCTGAGGCCGCTGATCACCGGCACCGCCGGCGCGACCGCGTGCGGCTCCTCGCCCAGCACGCGCCCCTCCTCGTCGAGCCAGTGCAGGCGGGCGGCGTGCACGAGCGTGAACGGCCGGCGCTCCTCCACCACGATGGACACGCGGTTGGGCAGCTCGCGCACGACGTCGGCGCGGCGGATCTCCGGCAGCTCCTCCAGCCGTGCGCGCACGTGATCGGGATTGATGCGCCAGAGGTTGGCGCCGTGCACGATGCCGGAGACCTCCAGGATGCGCTGGGGCGGTACCCGGGAGGCGCCGCGCACCTCGACGGCGGTGACGGCGAAGCGCGGCGAGGTGAGCGCCCAGTGGGCGGCCAGCGCGACCGCCGCCGCGGCGGAGGCCGCCACCGCCAGCGCGCCGAGCGCGCGCAGCCAGCGGCGCGGCCGCCCGGGCCGCCGGCGGCGCACGCGGCCCACCCGCTGGCCCGCCACCGCGGCCGGCCCGCGGCCCACGTCGGCCAGCGCGGGCGGCCGCCCGCGCGGAGAGATGAGGCTTCTACTCACCGAGGACCCGGATCTCCGGCTCGAGGGTCACGCCGAAGTGCGCGTGCACGCGCTCGCGCGTGATCTCCATCAGCGCCAGCACGTCGGCGGCCATCGCGCCGCCGCGATTGACGATGAAGTTGGCGTGCTTGGAGGAGATCTCGGCGCCGTTGATGCGCTTGCCCTTGAGCCCGGCCTTCTCGATCAGCCGCGTCGCCGAGTCGGCGCCGGGGTTCTTCCACACGCAGCCGACCGAGGCGAGCGCGAGCGGCTGGGTGGACTTCTTCACCTTGAGCCGCTGCCGGATGTCCTTCTGGATCTCGGCGAGCGGGCGGCGGTGGAACTGCAGGCGGCAGCCGACGAGCACGGCGCCGCGCGGGGCGTGGAACTGGTCGAACGCGGTGCCGCTGCCCGGCTTGAACTCGCCGATCGAGCCGTCGGGGTGGAGGAAGTACACCGCGCTGACGAAGTCGCCGATGGCGCCGTCAGCGGTGCCGGCGTTCATCGCCAGCGCGCCGCCGATCGTCGCGGGGATCCCGACGAGCGCCTCGATGCCGCCCAGGTTGAGGGCGGCCGCCTCGCGGATGAGCGCGGACAGGCTGACGCCGGCGCCGGCCACCGCCTCCTCGCCGTGGAACTCGGCGCGGCCGAGGCACCCCTCGAGCTTGAGGATCACGCCGCGGATGCCGCGGTCCCTGACGAGCAGGTTGTTGCCGCCGCCGACCACGGCGACGGGCAGCTGCTCGCGCTCGGCGAACATCAGCGCATGGCGGATGTCGTCCACGTCCTGCGGCACGACGAAGATGTCGGCCCCCCCGCCGATGCGCAGCGAGGTATGGAAGCTCAGGGGCTCCTTGAAGCGCACTTCCCCCCGGATCTCTCCTAGCATTTATCTCCCCCCATTCGGCGACTCGGCTTCGAGCCGTCGCAGAATGTCCGGCCCCAGCTGGCTCACGTCGCCGGCCCCCAGGGTCACCACGAGGTCCCCCGGCCGGCTGATCTCGCACACGTAGTCGGCGACGCGCGCCCGGTCGCTGCCGAGGAACGTCACGTTGCGGTGGCCGTGGGCGCGGATGCCCTCGGCCAGGTCCTCGGCGCTGACGCCGGGGATGGGCGGCTCGCCCGCCGCGTAAATGTCCATCACGATGAGCACGTCGGCCTGGTTGAACGCGGTGAGGAAGTCCTGGCGCAGCGCCTGCGTGCGCGTGTAGCGGTGCGGCTGAAACACCGTGACGACCCGGCTGTCGAACCCGGCCTTGGCGGCGGCGAGGGTCGCGCGGATCTCGGCGGGGTGGTGACCGTAGTCGTCGACGACGGTCACGCCGGCCGCCTTGCCACGGATCTGGAAGCGGCGCTGCACGCCGGCGAAGCCGGCCAGCGCCTTCTGGATGGTCACGAAGGGGATCTCGAGGTCGAGCCCCACGGCGATCGCCGCCAGCGCGTTGAGGACGTTGTGGCGGCCGGGGATTTGCAACACGCACTCGCCCAGCCGCGTGCCGCGCTGGTGGACCTCGAAGCGGCTGGTCATGCCCGCCAGCGCGAGCCGGCGGCCCACGAGGTCGGCGCTCGACTCGAGGCCGTAGGTGATCACCCGCTTCTCCACGCGGGGCAGCAGCATCTGGATGTTCGGCTGGTCCAGGCACAGCACCGCCGAGCCGTAGAAGGGCACCTTGTTGACGAAGGTCAGGAACGCCTCGCAGATGGCGTCGAGGGAGCCGTAGTGGTCGAGGTGCTCGGCGTCGATCGTCGTCACCACCGCGATCGTCGGCGCCAGCTTGAGGAACGAGCCGTCCGACTCGTCGGCCTCGGCCACCAGGTACTCGCCCTGGCCGAGCCGCGCGTTGGAGCCGAGGTTGATGACGCGCCCGCCGACGACGATGGTCGGGTCGTAGCGCCCCTCCGACAGCACGGCGCCGACCAGCGACGTGGTGGTGGTCTTGCCGTGGGTGCCGGCGACGGCGATCCCGTACTTGAGCCGCATCAGCTCGGCGAGCATCTCGGCCCGGGGAATGATCGGCACCTGCCGCTGGTGGGCCGTCTGCAGCTCCACGTTGTCGCGGGTGACCGCCGAGGAGTAGACGACGACGTGCGCGCCCTCGACGTTGGAGGCCTGGTGACCGATGAAGACCTTGGCGCCCATCTGCTCCAGCCGCTCGATCGTCTCGCTGCGCTTGCGGTCGGAGCCGGTGACCCGGTAGCCGAGGTTCAGGAGGATCTCGGCGATGCCGGACATCCCGATGCCGCCGATGCCCACGAAGTGGATCTGCTGGTAGCGCTTAAACATGGGCGTGCTGGGAGATGTTGAGGAGCACCCCGGTGGAGACCATCGTCATCGAGAGCGCGGAGCCGCCGAACGAGATGAACGGCAGCGGCAGCCCCTTGGTGGGCAGCAGCCCGGTGACGACGCCCAGGTTGACGAGCGTCTGCGTGGCGATCAGCAGCGTGATGCCGAGGGCGAGGTAGGCGCCGAAGGGCTCGGACGTCCGGAGTCCGATGCGCAGTCCGCGCCAGATGACGATCGCGAAGAGCGCGACGAAGGCGGCGGCGCCGATGAAGCCGAGCTCCTCGCCGACGACGGCAAAGATGAAGTCGGTATGCGCTTCTGGAAGGTAGAAGAGCTTCTGCCGGGAGGCGCCGATGCCCTGGCCGAGCAGGCCGCCGTTGCCGAACGCCAGCCACGACTGGATGATCTGAAACCCGCTGCCGCGCGGATCCGACCACGGATCCCAGAACGCGGTGATGCGGCGCAGCCGGTAGGGAGCCGCGTAGACCGCCACGACGAGCAGCGGCAGCGCCGGCGCGATGGCCCACGCCAGGTACCGCACGGGGCTGCCGGCCAGATAGAGCAGCCCAAACGTCAGTGCCACCAGCGTGAGGCAGTTGCCGAGGTCGGGCTGCAGCAGCACGAGGCCGGCGAAGGCGCCCGCCACCGCCAGCGGCGGCAGCAGCCCGCGCCGCACGTCGGTGAGCCGCTCGGGGCGGCGCGCGACGAACGCGGCCAGGTAGAAGACGAGCGTCAGCTTCGCCAGCTCGGCGGGCTGGAACGACACCGGCCCCAGGCGGAGCCAACGCCGGGTGCCGTTGATCGCCTGGCCGATGGGCGGCACCAGCACCAGCACGAGCAGCACGCCGGCCACGACCAGCGCCGGCAGCACGAAGCGCTCCAGCCGGCGGTAGTCCACGCGCACGGCGGCCAGCATCGCGAGCGACCCCAGCAGCGCCCAGAAGAGCTGCTTCTTGAGGAAGAAGTAGGGGTCGTGGAAGCGGTCGGCGGCGACGATGGCGCTGGCCGAGTAGACCATCACGACGCCGGCGGACAGCAGCATCACCGCGGCGCCGAACAGCCACATGTCGGGCGTGAGCTTGCGGGGCATTAGGCGAGGGCTCCGACGAGATGCTTGAAGGTCTCGCCGCGGTGCTCGTAGTCGTCGAACATGTCGAACGAGGCGCACGCCGGCGACAGGAGAATCACGTCGCCGGGGCCGGCGTGGGCGCGCGCGGTGTCGAGGGCGGCGGCCAGCGTCGGCGCCGCGCTCACCGGCACGCCGGCGGCGCCGAAGGCGGCGGCGATCCGGGGGCCGTCCTCGCCGATCGTGACCGCGTGGCCCACGCGCCCGCGGGCGGCCGCGGCGAGCGGGGCGAAGTCCTGGCCCTTGCCCTTGCCGCCGGCGATCAGCACGACGCGCTCGGTGAAGCTCTCCAGCGCCTTGATGGTGGAGGCGACGTTGGTGCCCTTGGAGTCGTTGTAGAAGTGCACGCCGCGCAGGTCGCGCACGAACTCGATGCGGTGGGCGACCGCGGTGAACCGGCCGACCGCCCGACGGATCGCCGCGGCGGGCAGGCCGAGCCAGAGCGCGCAGGCGGCGGCGGCCAGCACGTTCTCGACGTTGTGGGCGCCGCGCAGGCGGATCTCGGCGAGCGGCGCGATCGCCTCCACGTGGCCGTTGAGTCGGGCGGCCACCCAGTCGTCTTGCACGAACACGCCGTGGGCGAGCGGCCGCCGGCGGCTGAACCAGAGGACGTGGGCCCGCGTGCGGGAGACGAGCGCGGCGGTCACCGGGTCGTCGGCGTTCAGCACCGCGCAGTCGGCGACCGTCTGATTGAGGAAGATGCGGGCCTTGGCGTCCACGTAGGCCGCGAAGTCGCCGTGACGATCGAGGTGGTCGGGGGTGACGTTGAGCACGGCGGCCACCCGCGGCTGGAACGTCTCGATCGTTTCCAGCTGGAACGACGACACCTCGGCGATCACCAGGCCGTCGCGCGGAAACGTCAGCGCGTGGGCCGCCAGCGGCGTGCCGATGTTGCCGCCGACCAGGACGGGCCGCGGCTGCTCGGCCAGCAGCGCGCCGGTCAGCGCGGTGGTCGTGGTCTTGCCGTTCGTCCCCGTGATCGCGATCGTCTCGGCCTCCATCGCGCGCCAGCCGAGCTCCAGCTCGCCGATGATCGGCACGCCGCGGGCGCGGGCCTCCGCCAGCTGGGGGCCGGCGGGCGGCACGCCCGGGCTGACCACGATCAGCGTCGCCCCCTCGAAGGCGCGCGCGGCGGCGCCGTCGATGACCACGCGCACGCCGAGGTCGCCCAGGGCGGCGGCCTCGCGGCCGAGCGCGGCGAGCGGCCGCGCGTCGGTGCCGGTGACCTCGGCGCCGGCGGCGCGCAGCAGGCGCGCGGCGGCGATGCCGCTCCTGGCCAGCCCGACCACCGTCACCCGGCGCCCGGCCAGCGACGCCAGCCAGGCCCGTCCCCGCGTCGCCACGTCGGTCTCCTCCTCGTACGTGATCACGCCGCCCTCACCGCCATCTCGTTCACAGGCTCGCCTCGCCTCGCGGCTGCGGCTCGCACGTCTCGGTTCACAGGCTCGCCTCGCCTCGCGGCTGCGGCTCGCACGTCTCGGTTCACAGGCTCGCCTCGCCTCGCGGCTGCGGCTCGCACTGCCACTACCGTAGTTTGAGCGTCGTCAGCGCCAGGAGCGCCAGGGCGAAGGAGACGATCCAGAAGCGCACGACGATCTTCGGCTCCGCCCAGCCGGACAGCTCGTAGTGGTGGTGCAGCGGCGCCATGCGGAACACGCGCCGGCCGGTGAGCTTGAACGAGGCGACCTGGATGATGACGGAGGCCGCCTCGACCACGTAGAGGCCGCCGATCAGCGGCAGGAGCAGCTCGGCCTTGGTCAGCACCGCCAGCATGCCGATGGCGCCGCCCAGCGCCAGCGAGCCGGCGTCGCCCATGAAGACCTCGGCCGGATGGCAGTTGAACCAGAGAAAGCCCACCGCCGCGCCGATCAGCGCCGCGCAGAACACCGCCAGCTCGCCGGCGCCGCGGACGTTGAGGATCTTGAGGTAGTCGGCCGCCCGGAAGTTGCCCGTCAGGTAGGCGATGATGCCGAACGCGCCGCCGGCCATGACGATGGGGCCGATGGCGAGCCCGTCCAGGCCGTCGGTGAGGTTGACGGCGTTGGAGCTGCCGATCACCACCAGCATCGCGAACGGGAACCACCACCAGCCGAGGTGCACCAGCCCGCCCTTGAAGAACGGGATCGCCAGCACCGGCTGCCAGGCCGCCTCCGGCTGCCAGAAGACGATCTGCAGCAGCGCCAGCGACAGGAGCGCCTGCAGCCCGAGCTTTGTGCGCGCCGATACCCCGCGGCGCTTGCGGATCTTGCGCCAGTCGTCCCACATGCCGATCAGCCCGAAGCCGCTGATCGCCAGCATGACGACCCACACGTAGCGGTTGGTGAGGTTCGCCCAGAGAATCGTGGAGCCGAGGATGGCGGCGAGGATCACGACGCCGCCCATCGTCGGCGTCCCCTTCTTGCCGCGATGGCGCTCCGGCGTGTCCTCGCGCAGCGAGTCCGCCCCCTGCTGCATCCGCCGCAGCCGCCCGATGATCCAGGGGCCGACCAGGAGCGAGATCACCAGCGCCGAGATCAGCGCCATGAAGGACCGGAACGTCAGGTAGCGGAAGACGTTGAAGACGATGTGGTCCTTCGCCAGCGGGACGAGGAAGTGGTAGAGCATCCGCCATCCTCATTCGTGTTCCGACCGCTCGCGCCCCGACCGGGCCAGCCGCGCGACGAGCGCGTCCACCACGCGCTCCATCCGCATTCCGCGCGATCCCTTCACCAGCACGACGTCGCCCGCCGTCAGGCGCTTGAGCAGGTGGGCGACGGTGTCCTCGAACGTCGTGAGATGGCGGGCCTCGGCGAGGCCGGCGTCGCGCGCGGCCTCCACCGCGGCCTGCATGGCCCGCCCGACGCCGACGAACTCGTCGGCGGGCAGCGCCGCCACCAGCCGGCCCACCTCGCGGTGGGCGTCGTCGGTGATCGCGCCCAGCTCGAGCATGTCGCCCAGCACGACGACCGCGCGCCGGCCGCGGCGGTGCGCGGCCAGCGTGTCGAGCGCCGCCCGCACCGACCCCGGGCTGGCGTTGTAGGTGTCGTCGAGCAGGGTGACCGCGCCCGCCTGCCGCCACACGCAGCGCCCGGCCAGCGACCCCACCGCGGCGAGGCCGCGGACGACGTCGGCCAGCGGAAGGCCCAGCGCGACGCCAGCCGCGGCGGCGGCCAGCGCGTTGGTCACGTTGTGGCGGCCGGCGAGGGCGAGGGTGACCGCCTGCCGCTCGCCGCCGCTCTCGAGCGTGAAACGCAGCCCGGCCTCGTCGTCCACCACGTCGTCGAGCGCGCGCACGTGGGCGGTGGCCGCGCGGCCGTAGGTGACGATGCGGGCGCGGGTGTCGCGGGCCATGCCGGCCACGCGCGCGTCGTCGGCGTTGAGCACGGCGACGCCGTCGGCGCCCAGCGCGCGCACGAGGCCGGCCTTCTCCTCGCGCACGCCCTCGAGCGAGCCGAGGAACTCGGTGTGGACGGCGGCCACCGTGGTGACGACGGCGATGCTCGGCGCGGTCAGCGCGGCCAGCGCGGCGACCTCGCCGGGGGCGTTGGAGCCGATCTCCAGCACCGCGGCCTGGTGGTCGGGGCCGAGCTGCAGCAGGGTCAGCGGCAGCCCCCACTGGTTGTTGAACGACCGCTCGGGCTTGAGCACCCGCCAGCGCGTGGCGAGCACGCCCGCCGTCAGCTCCTTGGTCGTCGTCTTGCCGTTGCTGCCGGTGATCGCGACCACCGGGATCGCGAAGCGGCCGCGGTGCCAGGCGGCCAGGCGCCCCAGCGCCCGCGTCGTCTCCTCGACCAGCACGAGGGGGACGTTGGCGGGGATCTCGTCGGGCAGCGCGTGGACGACGAGGCAGGCGGCGCCCCGGGCGGCGGCGTCGGCCAGGAACCCGTGACCGTCCAGGCGATGGCCCCGGATCGCGAAGAACGCCTCGCCCACGCCGAGGGTGCGGGAGTCGATGGACACGCCGGTGACCGGGATGCCGAGGTCGCCGGCGACGAGCGCGCCCTGCGTGGCGCGCACGATGTCCTGCACGGTGAACGGCGCCATGCGGCTCATCGCTCGTCGTGGGGGGCCCCGACATGGCCCCCCACACCCCCCCGCGCTCGGACGCGCCCCGGCTCAGCCGTGGCGCGCCTCGGGATTGCGACAGGCCGGCTCATCGCCATCCGCGCTCCGCCAGGATCTCGCGGGCGACCGCGCGGTCGTCGAACGGCCGCGTGTCGGCGCCGACGATCTGGTAGGTCTCGTGGCCCTTGCCGGCGATGACGACGGTGTCGCCGGCCTGCGCCCAGTCGAGCGCCGCGCCGATGGCGCGCGCGCGGTCGGCCTCCGGCACCGAGCGCGCCGGGCCGCCGGCCACGCGGCCCACGCCGGCGACGATCTCGTCCAGGATCGCCTCCGGCCGCTCGGAGCGCGGGTTGTCGGAGGTCACCCACACGCGATCGGCGAGCCGGGCGGCGATCTCGCCCATGATCGGCCGCTTGCCGCGGTAGCGGTCGCCGCCGCAGCCGAAGACGACCGCGAGGCGGCCGGGCGTGAGCTTCCGCGCGGTCACCAGCACGCGCTCCAGCGCGTCGGGCGTGTGCGCGTAGTCCACGACCACCAAAAAGGGCTGGCCGGCGCGCACCCGCTCGAACCGCCCCGGCACCGCGCTGACGGGGGCCAGCGCGGCGGCGATCGCCGCCGGCGCCAGGCCGAGCGCCAGGCCGGCGCCGACGGCGCCGAGCAGGTTCATCACGTTGTGCTCGCCGACGAGCGGCGAGACGAGGGTGAGCCCGCCGCGCGGGGTGTCCACCGCCATGCGGATGCCGTCGAGACCCGAGGCGTGCTCGATCGCGCGCACCCGGGCGCCGGGGCCGAGGCCGAACGGCAGCACGTCGAGGTCGAGGCCGCGCACCATCTCGGCGCCGGCGGGGTCGTCGGCGTTCACCACCGCGGTCCGCCGCGGCTTGGCGGAGACCGCCAGCTGCTCGAAGAGCCTCCGCTTGGCCCGGCGGTACGCGTCGAGCGTGCCGTGGAAGTCGAGGTGGTCCTGGGTGAGGTTGGTGAACACGGCGACGTCGAACTCGAGCCCCTCCACGCGCGCCAGCGCGAGCGCGTGCGAGGAGACCTCCATCGCCACGCCGCCGATCCCGCGCTCGCGCATCTCGGCGAGCATCGCCTGGATGTCGAGCGCCTCCGGCGTGGTCTGAGCGGCCGGCCGCACCTCGTCGCCCAGCACGTAGTGGATGGTGCCGAGCACGCCGGTGCGCAGGCCGCGCGCGCGCAGCAGGGCGTCCACCAGGTAGGAGGTCGTCGTCTTGCCGTTGGTGCCGGTGATGCCGACCACCGTGAGCGCGGCCGAGGGATGCCCGTAGAAGGCCCCGGCCAGGCGGGCCAGCGCCGGCCGCACCGCCGGCACCAGCACCTGGGCGACCGCGAGGCCGGGCAGCGGCTCGCCCTCGGTCACCACCAGCCGCGCGCCCCGCGCGATGGCCTCCGGCACGAAGCGGCGCGCGTCGTGGTTGAAGCCCGGCACGGCGACGAAGCAGTCGCCCGGCTGCACCCGCCGCGAGTCGGCGGTGAGGGCGTGGACGGTCGCCGGCGGGGCGCCGACCACCCGTCGCTCGGGCAGCGCCTCGAGCAGCACGCTCACGGACACGTCGTTCCTCGCCATCTCATCTCGCGGCGGCACCCGCCAGGGTGAGCCGCACGCTCGCCTCCATTTCCACCGGCGCGCCGGGCGCCGGCAGCTGCTCCACCACGCGCCCGCGGCCGTCGAGCTGCACGGCGACGCCCAGCGGCGCCAGCATCGCCAGCGCCTGCCGCAGCGTCCGTCCGCGCAGCTCCGGCATCACGCGCGCGCCGTCGGCGGGCGGCGGCTCCGCGGCCGCCGCGCTCGCCAGCCGCACGCGGCCGGCGGCGCCCTCGCCCGGCCCCGTCACGATCTGCAGCGGGGCGGCGTCGTGCGGCGGCACGTCGAGATAGCGCAGCACCTCGGCGCCGATCGCCGCGAAGATCGGCGCGGCCGCCTCACTGCCCCACTTCTCGTTCCTCGGCTCGTCGAGCATCACCAGCATCACGAACCGGGGCTCGTCGGCCGGCGCGAAGCCGACGAAGGACAGCACGCCGGGGTTCCGCGAGTAGCGGTGCGTCGCCGGATCGAGCTTCTGCGCCGTGCCGGTCTTGCCGGCCACCTCGTAGCCCGCGATGGCGGCGTTGTGGCCGGTGCCCGCCACCACCACCTGGGTCATCAGCCGGGTCAGCGTGCGCGCCGTCTCCGGCGAGATCACCTGGCGGATCGCCCGCGGCTCGAACCGCCGGGTCTCGCGCCCGTCGGCGTCGAACACGGAGCGGACCAGCCGGGGCTGCATGAGCACGCCGCCGTTGGCGATGGCGCCGATCGCCGCGACCATCTGGAGCGCCGTGACCGACACTTCCTGGCCGATGGACATCGTCGGCAGCGACAGCACCGACCAGCGCTGGGGCTCGCGCAGCAGCCCGCGGCTCTCGCCGGCCAGGCCGACCCCGGTGGGGGCGCCGAAGCCGAACGCCGTCATGTAGCGGTAGTAGCGGTCGCGCCCGAGCGCCAGCCCCACCTTGATTGAACCCACGTTCGAGGAGTTTTGCAGCACTTCGCCGAAGGTCAGCCAGCCGTACTTCTTCCAGTCATGGATGGTGGTCTTGGCGATCGTGATCTGGCCGTTCTCGGCCCAGATGCGGTCCTCGGGGCGCACCACGCCCTCCTCGAGGGCGGCGGCGGCCATGATCACCTTGAAGGTCGAGCCCGGCTCGAACGGATCGCTGACGGCCCGGTTGCGCCAGACGTCCCGGGACGGCACGTCGAGGAACGCGTTGGGGTTGAAGGTGGGGCGGATCGCCATCGCCAGCACGTCGCCGGTGCGCGGGTCGAGCACGACCGCCATCGCCGCCCTGGCCTGCGTGCGCCGCCACGCCGCGTCGATCTCGCGCTCGGCCAGGTACTGGATCTGGCGGTCGAGCGTGAGCATCACGCCCTGCCCGGGCGCCGGCGCCTGCAGCACGGCCTCGGTCACGACCTCGCGCCCGAGGGCGTCGCGGCCGACAACCGCCTTGCCCGGGCTGCCCGCCAGCGTGTCGTTGAACGCGCGCTCGATGCCCTCCAGCCCGCCGTCCACCCCCTCGAAGCCGACCACGTGGGCGGCCAGCTCGCGGTTGGGGTACAGGCGCAGCGGCTCGGGCAGGAAGCCGAGCCCCGGCTCGCGCAGCGCCCGGACCTCGGCCGCGGCGGCGGGAGGCAGCTTGCGCCGCAGCCAGACGAACTGCCGGCCCCCGGTGAGCTGGGCGTGGATCTCCTGCTCCGGCATCCCGAGCAGCGGCGCCAGCCGGGCCGCCACGCGCACGGGATCACCCATGGCCCGGGGCTGGGCGAAGAGCGACTCGGCGGGGCTCGAGGTGGCGAGCGCCTGGCCCTGGCGGTCCACGATCGGCCCGCGCTGGGGCTGGAGCACGACCGTGCGCGAGTACTGGCGCTCGGCGAGCGCGGCGAGGTCGGCGTGGCGGACGATCTGCAGCCAGCCGAGGCGGCCGAGGACGCCGGTGAAGGCCAGGGCCAGCATGCCGGCGAGAACGAGGACGCGGATGCGGAGGGGGCTCACAGAGCCCCGCGCGGGCCGCGCGTCCCGTCGCCGGCGCGCGTCACCTGATGGGCGCTCTCAGCGCGTCGCCCGGCAGGGCGGCGAGGCGGCTCCGATACGCGGCGGCCAGGCCGGTGCCGGCCGGCGCGTACTCGCGGGCCAGGCGGATCTGGGCGCGCTCCGGCGCCACCAGGCCGAGCTGGCGCGCGCGCTGCTCGACGCGGCCCGGCGCCTGCAGCGTGGCCACCTCGACCTCGAGCTGGCGCAGCACGCTCGCGAGCTCGGCGCGCTCGTGGTGCAGCCGCTCGATCTGGTAGGCCAGGTGCACCTGCTGCACCCGCAGGCCGACGACGCCCAGGCAGCCGAGGACGAGGACGGCCGACACGAGAAAGGCGGCGACGAGCGAGCGTCGCACGCGGGGGTCCTGCTCACGATGCAATCGCTGATGAGTCGTCACGGCAGCCGCTCCAGCACGCGCAGCTTCGCGCTCCGGGCGCGGGGGTTGGCCCGCACCTCGTCGTCTCCGGGCGTCAGAGGCGACGGCTCGAGCGCGGCGTAGCCGGCGGACTCGAGGCTGCGGAACGTTCGCTTCACGATGCGGTCTTCGCCCGAATGAAACGCGATGACGCCGAGGCGCCCGCCGCCGGTCAGCAGTGGCGGCCCCGCCTCGAGGGCGCGTCGGAGAGCGCCCGGCTCGTCGTTCACGGCCATGCGCACGGCCTGGAAGGTCCGCGTCGCCACGTGCAGGCGGCGCGGCCACGCCGGGCGCGGAACCCCCGCCTGCACCGCGGCGACGAGGTCGCCGGTGGTGGCGAGCGGGCGGCGGCGGACGATCGAGCGCGCGATGCGTCGCGCGAAGCGCTCGTCGCCGTACTCGTGCAGCAGGCGGGCCAGCTCCGCCTCGTCCAGCCGGTTCAGCAGCGCGGCCGCCGGCTCGCCGCGGGTGGGGTCCAGGCGCATGTCGAGCGGCTCCTCGCGCTGGAACGAGAAGCCGCGCGCCGAGGCGTCGAGCTGCCAGGAGGAGACGCCCAGGTCGAGCAGGATCGAGCGCGCCGCGTCGATGCCGTGGGCGGTCGCCACCGCCGCGAGGTCGGCGAAGCTGGCGTGCACCAGCCGCGCGCGCTCGCCGAAGCGCGCCAGCCGGGCGCCCGCCTGCCGCAGCGCCTCGGGATCGGCGTCCAGGCCGAGCAGGCGCACGTCGGCCCCGCTCGCCGCCAGCAACGCCTCAGCGTGTCCGCCCATGCCCACCGTCCCGTCGATCACCCAGCCCCCGTCGCGCGGTCGCAGCAGAAACGCGACCTCGTCCACGAGGACGGGAACGTGAACCGCTAGACTCCGTACACCGACAGCTTCTCGAACAGCGTCGGCAGCGCGTCACCCTGCGTCCGCTCGTACTCGTCGAAGCGGGCGCGATCCCAGACCTCGAACATCTTCCGGCCGCCGCCGACGAGCGTGACGTCGCGGTCGAGGCCGGCCTGCTTGCGCGTGTCGGGCGGCAGCAGGATGCGGCCGACGCCGTCGAGGGCGACCTCCTTCGCGCGCGACATGTACAGGCGCGAGATCTGACGCACCTCCGGCGTGAACATCGGCTGCGCGTTCAGCTTGTCCTCGATGCGCTGCCACTCGTCCAACGGGTGCACCTCCAGCGCGTGCTCGTTCGGGACCACGATCAGCTGCTCGGCGTGGTCGCCGAACTGGGCGAGAGCGTCCCGGAACTTCGCCGGGACACTCAGTCGCCCTTTCGGGTCGATCGTGTGCTGATAGCGGCCCCTGAACATGTCCTTATGGGCTCGGGATACCCTTTCATCCCACTTCGCCCCACTTGACGGCCGAGATTACAGTTGCCAAAAAGGCCTGTCAAGCAAAAACAGACGATTTTCTAAGGGAATCCCGCTCACCAGCCCGATGGGCGACCGGTAGGGTTTCAAACCGCCCGGCCCCACCCGGGATGGTGGAGTTGGGCCTTGGGGTGCGTCGCCAGGGCCACGACGACGCGCAGCACGGCGGGATTCCAGCCCACGACCCGCCGGCCGTCAGCGGTTGCGCAGGCGAATCTCGGTGGTGAGCGTGGGGCCCAGGGCGGCGGTGGCGCGCGACGGCGCGTGGTCGGCGCGGGTCGCCAGCGTCACCCGGATCCGCCGCACCGCCGCCGGGTCGGCGGTGGGCCGGCCGGCGGCGTCGAAGTAGGCGAACGCGAGGGTCTTCACGCCGTTGATGACCGGCTGGGCGCCGCCGCCGGCGTCGCGCCGCAGGATGTCGCGGTCGAGGCGCCAGACGATCGTCTCCCCGGCGCCCGCGATGATGCCGTCGTGGTTGCGATCGACGTGCAGCACGAGCCGCGCCGGCTCGGCGACCGACAGCGCCGGCAGCGCCGGGGAGCCGATCCCCTGCCCGGCCGCGCGCAGCTCGGCGGTGAGCCAGGTCAGCGCGGCCCGGGCGCTCTGCTGCGCCTCCACGCGCGCCGCGCCGACGGTCCACGCCTGCTGGCCCTGCTCGAGCGTGACCACCGTCGCGCCGACGACCAGGCCGAGCACGGCGGTGGAGACGAGGAGGTCGGCGAGCGTCACGCGCGCAGCGTGAGGCGCGATCACCCGCGGGTCAACGTCCAATCATTCCGACGCGCTCGAACGGCGACGCCGGCCGCGGGCTACCCCAGCGGCGGGCGGTGCTGGGCCCAGGGCCGCAGCCGCTCGAACGCCGCCGACGCCCGCAGCACGGCCGCATCGGCGTAGCGCCGGCCGACGATCTGCAGCCCAACCGGCAGCCCGTCGGCGGTGAACCCGGCCGGCACGGACGCGGCCGGCTGGCCCGTGAGGTTGAACGGGTAAGTGAACGGGATCCACGCGTAGGCGCCGACCGGGCGGCCGGCGATCTCGGCCGGGTTGTCGAGCCCCACCTTGAACGGCGGACAGGCGATGGTGGGCGTCAGCAGCAGATCGTATTTCTCGAAGAACGCGCGCGGGTGTTGCCACCACGCCAGGCGGTCGAACCACGCCTGCACGTACTTCGTCGCGGGGTGGCGCAGCTCGGCCTCGACGATCCTCAGGAGTCCCGCGTCGATCTCCGCGCGCCGGTCGAGGTAGGGCGCCAGGCGCGCGGCGATGCCGCCGCAGAAGGTCTCGTACCAGGCCTCGCGGGGCGACGGCCACCCCGGCTGGACCTCCTCCACGCGACAGCCCAGCTCGCGGAACGCGCGGGCCGCGCGCGCGCACACCGCGCTCACCTCGGGGTCCACGCAATCGGCGAAGCCGAGATCGTCGCTCCACGCCACCCGCCACCCCTTGAGCGAGCCACCCAGCGCCTTCACGTAGTCCACGCGCTCGGCGGGCAGCGAGTACTGGTCGCGCTCGTCGGGGCCGGCGGCGACGCTCAGCATCAGGGCGGCGTCGGCCACCGTGCGCGTCATCGGCCCCACGTGCGACAGGCTCCAGGCGCCGCTCACCGGGTAGGTCGGCACGCGGCCGTAGGAGGCCTTGAAGCCGAAGATCCCGGCGCACGAGGCGGGGATGCGGATCGAGCCGCCGCCGTCGGTGCCCACGTGGAGCGGGCCGAGCCCGGCCGCGGCGGCGGCCGAGGCGCCGCCGCTGGAGCCGCCCGGCGTGCGATCGAGGTTCCACGGGTTGCGCGTGATGCCGAAGAGCAGGTTGTGGGTGGCGCCGATCCACCCCATCGTCGGCGTGTTCGTCTTGCCGAGCATGATCCCGCCGGCCGCCCTCAGGCGGGCCACGATCGGCGCGTCCTCCGTCGGCACGTTGTCGCGGTAGAGCGGTGTCCCGAAAGTCGTGCGCACGCCCTTGGTGGCCACGAGATCCTTCACGGAGAAGGGCACGCCGTGCAGCGGTCCGAGCCGGGCGCTGCGCCGGGTCACCGCGCGCTCGGCCGCCCGCGCCTCCCGCTGCGCCTGCTCGG
Source organism: Methylomirabilia bacterium (assembly GCA_041497115.1). Taxonomy (GTDB): domain Bacteria; phylum Methylomirabilota; class Methylomirabilia; order Rokubacteriales; family CSP1-6; genus AR5. The sequence goes on along the minus strand of JBGQFW010000012.1, from coordinate 32,650 downwards.
CGGTCAGCGTGACGTAGGCGTTCAGCCGCGGGTTCAGCTTGTCGATGCGGGCCAGGACCGCGTCGACGACCTCGACCGGCGAGACCTTCCGGCGACGGATGAGCGCGGCCAGCTCGGTGGCGGGGACCCAGCACAGGTCGGTGGCGGCGCGAGCGGACGAGCGGGCGGAAGCCATGAGCTCTCCTCGACGTTCAGGTGGACGTGACGGCGCCCTCAGCGGGCACTCGCGGCATGTTAGGCAATCTCGGCCGCGGACACAAACGAGTTCCGCTCACGGGGCGGGCGCGACGAGGGCGAAGCGGAAGTCGCGGGGCCAGACGTCGTCGAACCCCTCCAGCCCCAGCTCGCGCCGGCCGGCGTTGCACCACAGGCACAGCACGTCGCGCCGCCCGAAGTACCCCAGCCACGGCTCGTGCGGGAACAGCACGGGTCGCGCGCGCTGTACGTCGGGATGCTCGATGCCGAAGTAGAGGGCGTCCTCGTAGGCGGGCGGCTGCAGTCCCTGCCGCGCGGCCGCCGCCGTCACGTCGTGGACGGTGACGTCGCGCTCGAACTCGACCAGGACGATCTCGCGCGTGCGGGGACCGCCCGCGTGGCGCGCGGGAAAGTTCTCGGAGATCACCGCGGAGTGCGCGTACCCGTACCCGCCCGCCGCCACCAGCGCCTCGGTCGACCGCCCGTCACCCACCGTGATGCGATAGACGACCGCCACGGCTACAGAGGACCGCCACGGCTACGCCGGCGCGGTCCGAACGTGTGGGGGCTTGGGGGCCATTTCGTGGCCCCCATGTCAAGCGGACCCGCGCAGGCGCGGGTCGAGCGTGTCGCGTAGCGCGTCGCCGAAGAGGTTGGAGCCGAAGACGGCCAGGCTGATCGCGAAGCCCGGGAAGAGCACCAGGTGCGGGGCCTTCTGCGCGTACTCGGCGGCGGAGACCGACAGCATGCGGCCCCAGGACGGATAAGGCTCGGGGACGCCGAGGCCCAGGAACGACAGCGCCGCTTCCACCAGGATCGCGCTGCCGAGCTGGGCGGTCACCAGCACGATGAACGGGCCGACCGTGTTGGGGAGCACGTGGCGGAAGGCGATGCGCAGGTGGCGCAGGCCGAGCGCCCGCGCCGCCTCGATGTACTGCATCTCGCGGATCGACAGCACGCTGGCCCGGATGATGCGCGAGGCGCGCGGCACGATCGGGATCGAGATGGCGATGATCACGTTCGGCACGGACGGTCCCAGCGAGGCCGACATGACCAGCGCCAGCACCAGCAGCGGCAGCCCTTGCAGGATGTCGAGCAGCCGCTGGGCGATGAGGTCGGTCTTGCCCCCGACGTAGCCGGACAGCAGGCCGATGACGCCCCCCAGCACGGAGCCGAGCAGCGTCGAGCCGATGCCCACGATGAGCGAGACGCGGGCCCCGTGCACGATGCGCGAGTAGATGTCGCGGCCGAGGTGGTCGGTGCCGAGCCAGTGCTCCTCGCCGGGCGGGGCCAGCGTCGCGGTGGCGTCGGTGGCGATCGGGTCGTGGGTCTCGAGCACGTCGGCGAAGATCGCGGTGAGCGCCATCACCAGCATCAGAACGCCGCCGGCAGCGCCGAGCGGCTTCCGGCGGACGAAGCGCGCGACGACGGTCGCCAGCGAGTCGCGCCGGCGCGCCGCCGCCGGGGCGGGCAGCTCGAGGTCGGCCCCGACCCGTCCTACCGCCACCGGCGCGCCCCGTCAGCTCGCATAGCGCACGCGCGGGTCGAGGACGCCGTAGAGCATGTCCACGACGAGGTTGGAGAGGATCACCACGATCGCGATGAACATGACGAGGTTCTGCACGATCGGGTAGTCGCGCCAGAGGATCGCCTCCACCAGGAAGCGCGCCACGCCCGGCAGGTTGAACACCGTCTCGGTCACCACCAGCCCGCCGATGAGGAACGCGAACTCGATGCCGATCACGGTGACGACCGGCAGGATCGCGTTCTTGAGCGCGTGGCGCCACACCACCGCCCGCTCGTTCGCTCCCTTGGCCCATGCCGTGCGGATGTAGTCCTCGCGCAGCACCTCCAGCATGGCCGAGCGCGTGATGCGCATGATGAGGGCGGACGACCGGTACCCGACGGCGAGCGAGGGCAGCAGGAACTGCACCGCGTGCAGCCAGATGTTCTCGGTCGGGCGGACGTAGGTGAGCGGCGGGATCCAGCCCAGCCACGACACCAGCGCGAGGATGATCACCATGCCGAGCCAGAACGACGGCATCGACAGCCCGGCCAGGCTGAACACGCGCAGGACGTAGTCGAGCGCGGAGTCCTGGCGGACGGCGCTGATGATCCCGGTCGGCACACCGAGCACGACGGCCACGATCGTCGAGAGGACGGCGAGCTCGACGGTCACGGGAATGAGCGGCCGGATGATCTGCCAGGCCGGCAGGTCGTAGCGGTACGACTTGCCGAGGTCGCCGTGGAAGATCTGGGTGATCCACTCCACGTACTGCTGCCAGTACGGCTTGTCCATGCCCAGCTCGCGGAGAATCGCCTGCTTCTCGGCCGGATTGACGTAGCCGGCCGCCGAGAACAGGACGTCCACGATGTCACCGGGCGCCAGCCGCAGCAGCACGAAGATGACGACCGACATCCCGAACAGCGTGAGGACGGCGATGGCCAGCCGCTGGGCGATGTAGGTCTTCACGCCCCCCGTCGCCCTACTTGTCCACCCACACTTCCTGCAGCCGGCCGTAGTTGTAGAAGTTGTTGTGCGGGATCAGGTTCTTCACGTGCGGCCAGTGGGCGAAGTTGTCCACGCGCCACGTCAGCGTCGGCCGCGCCGCCTCCGCCTCCAGCTTCTTCTCGATCTCCCAGACCAGCGCCACCCGCTTCTTGGGATCGATCTCGGCCGACTGCTGGTCCACCATCGTCGCGATCTGCTCGTTGCAGTAGAAGGTGTAGTTGCGCGGCGAGTTGCACGCGAAGTTCTCGTAGTAGTTCGCGTCGGGATCGTCGATGCCGATGCCGGTGAGGTTGGCGCCGATCTGGTAGTCGCCCCGGGTGGCCATGGCGTGCCACTGGGCGGTCTCGATCTGCCGCAGCGAGGCCTCGATGCCGACCTGCTTGAGCTCGTTGATGATGAACGACGCCATGTCCACGTAGACGGCGATGGCGCGCGTGACGATCTCCACCCGAAGCGGCTTGTCGGGGCCGTGGCCGAGCTCGGCCATGAGCTTGCGCGCCTTGGCCTTCTCGTCGGCGGGCGCGCCGTAGCCGGCCAGCACGGTCATGTCTCGGTCGAGCAGCCCCCACAGCCCCCACGGCCGCGACGGCATGGACACGCCGATGGCGGCGCCGCCCTGGTGCACGGCCTGGATGAGGCTCCGCCGGTCGATGGCGTGGGCGACGGCCAGCCGCGCCTTCACGTTGTCGAAGGGCGGCTTCTTGGTGTTCATGATCATGTTCTCGTTGACGTTCTCGGCCGCGCGCGTGATCACCATCTTGGGCACCGCCCGCTTCAGCTGCTCGGCGGTGGTCTTGCTGGTGTCGCCCGGGAAGGCCGCCTCGACCTGGCCGGCCTGCAGCGCGGCCACCCGGGTGCCGCGCTCCTTGATGATCACGAACCGGACGCCGTCGAGGTACGGCCGGCCCTTGACGAAGTAGTCGGGGTTCCGCACGTACTCGATGAACTCGCCCTTCCGCCACTCCTTCAGCTTGAACGGCCCGGTGCCGACGCAGCCGGTGCGGTACTGGGCGGGCGGGACGTGGGCGGCGTAGATCGGCGTGTAGCCGGAGGCCAGCATGAGCAGCAGCGAGGGCTGCGGCCGCTTGAGGTGGAGGACCACCGTGTACGGATCGGGCGCCTCGACGTTGACGACGTTGACGTACCAGTCCTTGCGCGGGTTGATGCGCAGCTTGCCCTGGGCGTCGGGCGCCTCGCGTAGCATGTCGAAGGTGAACTTCACGTCCTTGGAGGTGAAGGGCTGGCCGTCGTGCCACTTCACGCCCTTGCGCAGGAAGAAGACCAGGTTGCGGTAGTTGTCCTGCCACGACCACTTCTCGGCCAGCTCGCCGATCACGGTGTCCGCGCTCTCCTGCGGCTTGAGCGGATTGAACAGCACCAGGTTGCTGAAGCACGGCATCGCCGGCCACGTCGTGGAGACCGTCGAGGTCTCGTGGATGGCGAAGCCCTGCGGCGTCTCTTCGCGCTGCGCCAGGGTGAGGACGCCGCCCGGCTTGGGGGCCTGCCCGACGGCGGGCGTGCCGCCCGCCAGCACGGCGGCGATCGCCGGAACGGCCAGAAGGAATATCACGGTTCGCGGGCGGATCATGACCACCTCCGAGGAAAGTCAGCGATGCGCGAAGTGTAGCATGCGGCCTTCGGCGGTCGGGCGCCACGCGAACCGGGGAGGAGATGGAGGGGGCGTCTCGCCCCCTCCATCGTCAATAGACGAGCGCGGCGACCATCCGCACCGCGTACAGCACGCCCCCCGCGAGTCCGCCCACCACCGTGCCGTTGACGCGGATGTACTGGAGGTCGTCGCCGGCGTGCTCCTCGATCAGACGCACCGCGCCCTCGGGCCCGAGCGCGCGCACGCCGTTCTCGATGAAGGCGGCCAGCCGGTCGTGGTGGCGCTCGACGAGCGTGCTTACCTGCGCCTTGGCCCAGTCGTCGATCTCGCGGCGCAGCCCGGCGTCGCTCGTGAGCGTGAGGCGTGCGCGCTCCAGGCGGTCGGCCAGCCACGTCACCAGCTCCGAGCGCGGGTCGGCCAGGTCGGCGCGCAGCGCGCGCGCCAGCGCGCCGGCCGCGTCGTCCAGCAGCGCGGCGAGCGCCGGCGACGCGAGGAGCTCGGCCTTGGCCGCCTCCACGCGCGCCGCCAGCCCCGGATCGGCGGTGAGCCGTCGCTCGAGGTTGGCCAGCACCTCGATGCCCTGCCGGCGCAGCGGATGCTCGCGGTCCGTCGCCACCTCGCGCAGGCCGGTGTGCAGCGCGCTCACCAGCCGGTCGCGGTCCAGCACGCCGACGACCTGGGCGAGCCCCATGAGGATGCGCGGGTAGACGCCCAGCCGCTCGCGGTACCGCGCGATCAGATCGTCCACGACCTCCGCCACGGCCTCGCGGAACCGGGGGCGCTCCATGGCGCCGGCCAGCACCGTGAGCGCTCCGTCGAGCAGCCGCTGGTCCCACCCCTGGCGCCGCGCCACGCCGAGCGCGGCGGCGAGCAGCGGCGCCAGCGGCTCGCCGACGAGCGCGCGGCGCAGGCGCGCGATCAGCTCGGCCGTCGTGGTGGGCGTGATCTGCTCGGCGGCCCACCGCGCCACCACGCCGGTGGCGCGCTCGAGGTCGGCGCGCGAGATGCGCTCGGCGCCGCGGGCGATCAGGTCGGCCAGGTCCACGCGCCCGATCTCCGCGCGCACGTACTCCTTGGTGAGGACACGCCCGCCGACCATCACCCCCACCCGCGCGGCCATCAGCTCCCAGTTGCGCGGGATGAGGGCGGTGTGCGGGATCGGCAGCCCGAGCGGCCGTCGGAAGATCGCGGTGACCGCGAACCAGTCGGCGAGGCCGCCGACGATGCCGGCCTCGGCAATCGCGAGGATGAAGCCGCCCCACCAGCTGGCGCGAACGGGAAACGCGGCGACCGCCAGCGCTCCGGCGCCAAGCAGGGCGGCGAGAGCAAGCGATTTTTGGCGGGCGGGGGGAGCGACCGCCGCTTCGTTAGAGCGCGGGGGCAACGCCCCCTCGGACTCCCCGGCCGCCACCCCCCAACGGGAACCCCCGGAGTGTTCGCTCACGGGTGTTCGAAGGCGCGGAGGAGGAAGTCGAGGGTGCGATCGGTCGTGGGGGGGCCGGGCGGCCAGGTGTGCGTGGCGCGCGGATCGCCGCCGCTCCAGGCGTGGCCCATGCCGGGCACGAGCCAGGTCTCCAGCACCGGCGCCCCGCGCCCGTCGCGATAGACGGCGTGCACCGCGCCCTCGTCGGTGGCGGTGACGCCGGCGCTGACGCCGAGCAGCCGGCCGAACATCGTCTCGAGCGCGGTGAGGTTGGCCGGGCTCACCACCGGGTCGAGCGCGCCCTGCCAGAGCGAGGCGCGCAGCCCCGGCGCGCGCCCGCCGGCGCACGCGGCCGTCGCGGCGGCGCCGTCGCGGCCGGCGCCCCGCATGCACTGGATGGCCGCCTCGGGACCGTCGGCGCAGCGGAAGGGGCCGCCGGCCACGGCGCCGATGGCGGCGACGGACTCCGGCGCCGCGCACGCCAGGTTCACCGCCATCCAGGCGCCCGCCGAGAACCCCAGCACGACGATCCGCGGCTCGCGCAGGCCGCGCTCGGCCTGGACCCGGCGGGCGATGGCCAGGATCTGCGCCGTCTCGCGCCCGGCCGCCGTCTGCTCGGCCGGCTCGAACCAGTTCCAGCACCGGTAGGGATTCTCGCGCGGGCTCTGCGCGGGGTAGACGACGACGAGGCCGCGGGCCTCGGCCGCGCCGTTGAGCCGCGTGCCGAGCGCGAAGTCCTCCGGCGTCTGCCAGCAGCCGTGCAGCGCCACGACGAGGGGGCGGCCCGGCGCCGGCCGGCTCGGGATCCAGACGCGGTAGGCGCGCCCTTCCCAGGCGTCGCGGGCGAACGTGCCCGCCGGCGCCGCCCCGGCCAGCGCCACCAGCAGCGCGCCCGCGACGAGGGCGGCGCGCGTCAGGATCGCCGCGCGCGTCGCGGGAGCAAGACGCGCCCCTGCTTGACGTCCCAGACACCGCGCGGCGAGAGGCGCACGAAGGGCAGGAAGTCGGCGGCGAGGAAGAACAGCGTGAAGAGCGGCTCGTGGTGGGGATAGCCGCGCGCGGTCAGCGCCGCGCGCAGGGCGTCCTCGCGCGCGGCCGCCTCGGTCACGCTCATGCGCGTCATCACGCCGCCGAGCGGCAGCGCCATCTCGAGCGCGACCCGGTCGCCGTCCACGAGGACGACGCCGCCGCGGATGGCGAGGAGCCGGTTCACCGCGCGCGCCATCGCCGCTGGATCGCGCCCGATCACCAGGATGTTGAAATCGGTGGTGATCGTGGACGCCAGGCCGTCCACGCGCTCGCCGAAGCCGGTGACCAGCCCCGGCGCCACCCACCGGCCGCCGCGGTCGACGAGCGCGGCGAAGAGATCGCCGGCGGCCGGCGCGCGCTCCTCCAGCCGCGTGATGACCGCGCTCGTCAGCCGGATGACGGGATAGGTCGCGCGCGGCGGCAGACGGAAGTCCTCGGGCCGCGCGCGCCACGCGACCGTCAGCCGCGCCTCGGGCGTCGCGAACGCGCGCCGCCAGTCCGGCTCCGGCACCGTCACCAGCACGCGCCCGTCGCGGGCGGCCAGCCGCCCGCGCGCCACCACCGCCTCGGGCCGGGGCTCGGCGAGGTCGCGCAGCAGGCAGAGATCCGCCCAGCGCCCGGGGGCGATCCCGCCGAGATCGCCGTCGCGGCCGAGATAGGTCGCCGGGTTCAGCGTCGCCATCCGGTAGGCGTCGATCGGCGCGACGCCGCGCGCGAGCGCGGTGCGGATCAGGTGGTCCACGAAGCCGTGGTCGCGGATGAAGGCCGGCATCGAGCCGTCGGCGGTGAGCATGAGGCGCGAGGCGAGCGCCGGCGCCTCCTTGAGCGCGTCGAGCAGTCCGCCGAGGTCAGGGCGCAGCGACGACTCGCGCAGCATGACGGCGATGCCCTGGCGCGCGCGCTCCAGCACCTCGCGGGCGGTGATCGGCTCGTGATCGGAGGTGAGGCCGCCCGCCGCGATGGCGGCGATCTTCTCGCCGGCTGCGCCGGCGGTGTGGCCCTCCACGCGCTGGCCGCGGCGCAGCGCCAGATCCAGCCGCTCGAGCAGGTCCCGCTGCCCGCCCCACACGTCGGGCCAGCGCGTCACCTCGCCGGCCGCGAACGTCCACGGATGGGCGAGCGCCCGGGCGAGATCGCGCCGCCGATAGCGTCGCGCCTCGTCGAGACTGCGTGTCTGCGCGTGAACGCGGATCATCCAGTAGAACTTCAGCGGCGAGCGGGCCAGCGCGTCGGCGACGGTGGTGAAGGCCCGGCGCCCGCCCAGCTCCCAGATCTGCAGCGTGTCGGCGAACACCGTCGTGGTGCCGAGGGCCAGCACGTGGCGGGCGAGGCCGGACGGCGTGACCAGGTGGGCGGGGTGCACGTGGGGGTCGATGTAGCCCGGCACCAGGATGCGGCCGGCGGCGTCCAGCGTCCGGGTGCGCGGCCCCACCATGTCGTCGCGCGAGCCGACGTAGGCGATCCGCTCGCCGGCGACGGCGACGTTGGCGGGGTAGATCTCGCCGGTGTAGACGTTGAGCAGCGTGCCGCCGCGCACGTAGAGGTCGGCGGGCGCCTCCCCGCGGGCGACGGCGGTGAGCCGCCGGCGCTGGCCGACGGTCATCACCGGGGACGACGTCACTTCTTCCGTCCGCCCGCCCGGTACGCGGCCGTGCCGGCCCGCACCCCCACCCGCAGCCCGCGTCTCATGCGCTCGGCCTCGGCCAGCGCCCGGCGCACCTGGGGCTCGGCCGTGCGCAGGGCGCGGGTGACCGTCACGCGCGTGCGCCGCTCGAGCTGCTTCACCCGCGTTCGCGCCGTGCCGCGCACGCGGCGCGCCTGACGGCCCAGCTGGGTCAGTTGTCGCTGCAAGGCCTTCCACCGCTTCTCGAGGGGTCCCATAGCGCCTCCGTGGCTTCAGGCTACTACAATGGCGTCATGAGCGAGGCGATCGTGGTCTCCGATACCGTGCGCGTGCCCGCCCGCGCGCTCACCCTGCGCGCGGTGCGCGCGTCGGGCCCCGGCGGCCAGAACGTGAACAAGGTGGCGACGAAGATCGACCTGCGCGTGGAGCTCGAGGCGATCGAGGGATTGTCCGACGCCGCGCGCGCGCGGCTGCACGCGCTGGCGCGTCACCGCCTCGACGCCGAGGGACGGCTCGCGGTGACGAGTCAGGCCGGCCGCAACCAGGCGCGCAACATCGAGGACGCGCGCGAGAAGGTGCGGCGGCTGGTGAGCGCGGCACTGGTGCGGCCGCGGGCGCGGGTGGCGACCCGGACACCGGCCGCCGCCGAGGAGCGCCGCCTCGACGTCAAGCGACGGCGGGCCGCGCTCAAGCGCTGGCGCGGACGCCCGCACGGGGAGGATTGATCGTCGACTTCCGAATCACGCCAGCGTGCGGGCTTCCTCGCGAAACCGCTCGACGTTGCGCAGCTTGATGTCCTCGTAGCCGCGGATCAGGTCGGGCAGCTTCGCCACGCTCACCGCCCGCTCGTAGGTCGCGCGCGACAGGCCGGTCAGCGCCCGGTCCACCAGCCCGCGATACTCGCCGGGCAGGGCGCGCTCGACGCGGCGCACCGCGGCCCGGCCGAACGGGTCGAGCGCGGTGCCGCGCAGCCCCTTCATCCGCGCCAGCGCGCGGAACGCCCCGTCGAACCAGCGTCCGAACTTCAGCTTGCGATTCAGGCCGAGCGCCCGCAGCAGCGGCGGGTGGAGGTTGTACTGCACCTTCACGCCGCCGGGGAACTCCTTGGCCAGCGCCCTGGAGAGATCGGGCTTGAGGTGCAGCCGCGCCACCTCGTACTCGTCCTTGTAGGCCATGAGCTTGAAGAGATAGCGGGCGACCGCCTCGGACAGGCGCGTCTCGCCCGGCACCGCCGCCTCCTCGGCCGCGCGCACGCGCGCGACGTAGTCCACGTACTCGCGCGCGTAGGCCTCGCTCTGGTAGTCGATGAGCTCGGGCACCCGGATCTCGAGCAGGCGGCCGAGCTCGCCGTCGGCGCCGGCCCGCTCCACGAGGGCGCGGGCGGCCGGCGTGAGGGCGACGGAGGTCGCCTCCATCTCGCCGAGGCGGCGGCGCTTGATCGTCTTCACCCACGCCGGATCGGCGACCAGCAGTCGCCCCGCGCGGAACGCCTGCGTGTTCATCGTGACCGACACGCCGTTGAGCGCGATGGCCTGCTCGATCGCCGCGGCGGCGACGGGGATGGCGCCGGCCTGGTAGGCGGCGCCCAGCACCAGCATGTTGGACGCCATGTGGTCGTCGAAGAGCGTCTCGGCCAGGCCGAGGGCGTCGAGATAGACGTTCTCGTCCTTGCGCGTGACGCGGTCGATCGACGTCCGCAGGCCGCCGTGGTCGGGGAACTGGATCTCCGTGGAGGTCACCATGGCCCCGGTCGGCACCTGGCTCATCGACACGACGGCGATCGTCCGGTCGGGCCGGGCGTGGTCGAGGTTCACCGGCGAGGTCGCCCCCAGGACGTCGAAGCCGAGGTAGCAGTCGGCGGCGCCGGCCGCCACCTTGCTCGAGACCTCGACCGATGCGTCGGTGATCTTCAGATGGGAGACGACCGGGCCGCCCTTCTGGCTGAGGCCGGTCTGGTCCAGGCCGCGCACGCACTTGCCGTCCAGCAGCGCGGCGGTGCCGAGCACCTGGTTGACCGTGACGACGCCGGTGCCGCCGATGCCCATCATGAAGATGTTGGCGTCGCGCGGGACCTTGAGCGCGGGCTCGGGGAGCGCGCGGTCGACGGTGAACCGGGGCGTGTCCCTCTTGCCCGGCTCGCCGAGCGGCACCACCGTGAGGAACGACGGGCAGTCGCCGCGCAGGCACGAGTAGTCCTTGTTGCAGGACGACTGGTGGATCTGCGTCTTGCGCCCGAACTCGGTCTCCACCGGATGCACGCTGAGGCAGTTGGACTTCACGCCGCAGTCGCCGCATCCCTCGCACACCGCCTCGTTGATGACGACGCGCATCGCCGGGTCCGGCAGCTTGCCGCGCTTCCGAAGGCGGCGCTTCTCGGCCGCGCAGCGCTGGTCGTAGACGAGCGCTGTCACGCCGGGAATGTCGCGCAGCAGCTTCTGGGCCTCGTCCAGCCGGTCGCGGTGCCACACCTCGACGCCCTGCGCCCAGCGCGCCCCGCTCCCGTACTTGGCGGGCTCGTCGGTCATCACGATGATCCGCTTGACGCCCTCGGCGTCCAGCGCGCGCGTGACCTCGGGGACCGGCATGGCGCCGGCCGCGTCCTGACCGCCGGTCATCGCCACCGCCGAGTTGTAGAGGAGCTTGTAGGTGACGTTGGTGCCGGCGGCGACGGCCTGGCGGATGGCCAGCGAGCCCGAGTGGAAGAAGGTGCCGTCGCCCAGGTTCTGGAACATGTGCGGCATGTTGGAGAACGGCGCCATGCCCACCCACTGCGCGCCCTCGCCGCCCATGTGCGTGATGCCCATCGTGCGCCGGTCCATCGAGAGGGCCATGCCGTGGCAGCCGATGCCGGCCGCGGCCATCGAGCCCTCGGGCACGTGGGTCGAGCGGTTGTGGGGACAGCCCGAGCAGAAGTACGCAGCGCGCGCCAGCGTGATGGGCGCCGGCCGCTCGCGCACCGCCTCCAGCAGCGCCACCCGCGCGGTGATCGACGCCAGCTGCAGCTTGCGCTCCAGGCGCGCGGCCACCAGCTGGGCGATGCGGTCGGCGTCCAGCTCGCCGTTGGCGGGCACCAGCGGGCGGCCCTGCTCGTCGCGCTTGCCCACGATGCGCGGGTGCACGGCGTCGTTGTAGAGAACGTCGCGCAGGAACATCTCGACGAACGAGCGCTTCTCCTCGACGACGAGGATCTCCTCCAGCCCGCGCGCGAACCGGCGCACGATGCCCGGCTCCATCGGGAACAGCATGCCGACCTTGAGGATCCGGATCCCGTGGCTGCGCAGCGCGGCGTCGTCCAGCCCCAGCTCGCGCAACGCCTCGCGCAGGTCGTAGTACGTCTTGCCGGCGGCCACCAGGCCGAGCCAGGCGTCGGGGGCGTCGAGCGCGACGCGGTTGATCCCGTTGGCGGCCGCGAACGCCTTGGCCGCCTCCAGCCGCCCGTAGTGGATCTCGCGCTCCATCTCCAGGCCGTAGGGTGGCAGCAGCATCGGGTTCTGGGTGGGCCGCCAGGGCTTGCCCTCGTACTCGAAGCCGGGATCCACGACGCTGATGCGACCGGGGGCGACCTGGGCGGTGCCGATCTCGTCGGCCACGTTGGTGACGATCTTGATGCCGGTCCAGAGGCCGCAGTAGCGCGAGAGCTCGAAGCCGAGGCGGCCGAGGTCGAGGATCTCCTGGACGTTGCCGGGGAACAGCGTCGGGAACTGGGCGTCGTAGAGGGCGATCTCGGAGTGGGTCGGCAGCGTCGAGGACTTCGAGAGCGGATCGTCGCCGGCCAGGGCCAGCACGCCGCCGTGGCGGCCGATGCCGGCGAAGTTGGCGTGCTTGAAGATGTCGCCGGTGCGGTCCACGCCCGGGCCCTTGCCGTACCACATACCGAGCACGCCGTCGTACTTGGGCTGGGGGAAATAGTTGGCGAGCTGACTGCCGTAGACGACGGTGGCGCCGAGGTCCTCGTTGAGGCCGGAGACGAAGACGACGTTGTGCTCGGCCAGCAGCCGGGGATTGCGCTCCAGCGTGAGATCGAGCCCGCCGAGCGGCGAGCCGCGATAGCCGGAGATCATCGTCGCCGTATTGAGGCCGCGCCGGCGATCGGCCCGATGCTGATCGAGCGGCAGCCGGACCAGCGCCTGGATGCCGGAGAGAAAGACGACGCCGTCCTCCTGGCGGTACTTCGCGTCGAGCGAGAACTCACGCGTGGTGGACATGAACCCTCCGGGCCTGGTTGACCGTTCAGACGACCGAGCGAACGACGGTCTGGACGTATGATACGGGCGGCGCCCGAGCGGCGCAAATACGCAGCACGCGAGGGTGGGATGCTCGAGCTGGCGATCATGATCGAGGGCCAGGAGGGGCTCACGTGGCCGCGCTGGGAGGCCCTCGCCCGCACGGTGGACGAGGCCGGCTACGCGGGGCTGTTCCGCTCCGACCATCTCACCGGCCTCTTCGGCGACTCGAGCCGCCCCTCGCTCGACGTCTGGGCCTCGCTCACCTGGCTGGCCGGGCACACGCGGCGGATCCGCTTCGGCCCGCTCGTGTGCCCGCTGACCTTCTATCATCCGGCCCTGCTCGCCAAGCGGGCCGCCGCCGTCGCCGAGCTGAGCGGCGGCCGCCTCGACCTCGGCATCGGGGCGGGGTGGCACGAGGGCGAGCACGTGATGTTCGGCATCCCCTTTCCCCCCGTCCGGGAGCGGCTCGACCGGCTCGAGTGCGGCGCCCGCGCGATTCGCGCCCTCTGGGAGGGCCGGCCGGTGACGCTCGAGCAGCCCTACTACGCGCTGCGCGAGGCGCAGTCGTTCCCGCGGCCCCCGCGCGGCGGCGTGCGGCTCATCATCGGCGGCCGGGGCGAGCGACGCACCCTGCGGATCGTCGCCGAGAGCGCCGACGAGTGGAACATCACCCGCGTCACGCTCGACGAGTACGCGGCCAAGCGCCGCGTGCTGGAGGAGCACTGCCGGGCGGTGGGGCGGGACCCCGCCGCGATCCGCCGCTCGCTGATGGTGCCGGTCATCACCGGTCGCACGCCGGCGGAGGTGACCGCGCGCCGGGAGCGCGCCCGGGCGATCTTCCCCCGCCTGCCCGCGGATGAGGCGGGCTGGCGGGCCGCCGGCTTCCTGCACGGCCTCGTCGAGGAGGTGCGTCACGACCTCGCCCGCTGGGAGGCCGCCGGCGTGCATCGGGTGATGCTCCAGCTGCTCGACATGGAGGACCTCGACGTCGTCGGTCTGATCGGACGCGACCTGCTGTAACCTATCGAACGATAAACGTTGACACGTGAACGCCCGACGCCCTAATTAGGAGGCCCATGGCGACCTCTCCGAGCCTGTTCCGCGCCGTCGCCACGTGCGTGATCGCCCTCGCCCTCGCCCTCGGTCCAGCCGGTACGGCGCTGGCGACGAACGCCACCAATCTGCTGGGTTACAGCGCCGCCGCGCAGGGCATGGCGGGGGCCGCCTCCGTGAGCGTGCTCGACACCTCGCTCATCAACACCAACCCGGCCAGCCTGTTCCTGCTCCCCGACGGCAAGGACCGCGACCCGCAGAGCTCCATCTCGGGCGGGATCGCGAGCTTCAACCTCGGGGTGCTGCAGGCCTACCTGCACCACACCGACGGCTTCGGCAACTCGCGCGAGAGCGAGGACAACCCGTTCATCGCGATCCATGGCGGTGCGGCGGTGCGCTTCCGCGATCTGCCGCGGCTGACGTTCGGCCTCGGCGTGTTCTCCCAGTCCGGCCTCGGCACCGACTTTCGCGGCCTCAAGACCGCGTTCGGGACCCGGGACGACGTGTCGTCGTACGAGCGGCTCGTGAAGCTGCAGCTTGCGGTCAGCTACCAGGTCACCGACAACCTCGCGATCGGCGCCGGCCCCTATCTCGGCTACTCCGACCTCACCCTGCACCTGTTCCCCAACACGTCGGCTCCCCCTGCGTTCCTCGGCCTGGCCATCGGCGACCGGTGCTCGCGCAACTTCGGCCTCGGCGAGCCGGGCAGCGACTGCCCGTGGAGCCTCGCCGTCGGCGCGAAGGTCGGCGTCACGTACCGCGTGACGCCGGAGCTCACCGTCGGCGCCGCCTACACCTCGCCGGCGACCTTCGACTACCAGAACGGCACGGCCGACGTGAATCTCACGCCCCTGGGGCTGGGCCGGGTTCGGTACGACGTCTCGGTGTCGGGTATCGCGCACCCTCAGAACGTGCAGACCGGCGTGGCCTTCCGGCCCACGTCCCGCTGGCTCCTCGCCATGGACCTCACGTGGCACAACTGGTCGGTGTTCGAGCGATTCATGATTCACCTGCGCGACCCCAGCAAGGCCGGGGCGCCGGCGAGGCTCGACATCCAGCAGCGAGAAAACTGGCACGACCAGTACGTGCTCGCCCTCGGCGCCGCCTACGAGGTCGTCCGCGACATGGTCATCGTGCGCGGCGGGTACAACCTGGCGAACAATCCGAACCCCGCCCAGCACTTCAGCCCGGCCATCCAGGTGCCGTTCGAGCACCACCTCACCGCCGGCGCGGGATATCGCGCGGGCCACCTCGAGCTCGACGCCGGGTTCATCTACGGCTTCGAGAAGAAGGTCACCTACACGAACCAGCAGCTGCCGTTCGGCCCCAGCGCCACCGAGGCGCCGTCGGGCTTCTCGATCGACGTCACCCTGGGGTATCGCTTTTGAGCACCGCCGAGCCCGTGACGACGCCGCTCGTGACCGGCAACGCGGCCGGCCTCCTCCGCCGGTACCTGATCTGGACCTATATCATCGGCTCGGCGGCGGCGGTGTCGGTCACGTTTCTATTGATCGGCCTCGGCCTGGAGTTCTCGGTCCGGCAGTGGATCCACTTCCTCCTCCTCGCGGCCTTCGTCATCCCCTGCTACACGCTGCCCGACGTCTACCTGATCGCCCACCACGTGCGGCCGATCAGCCGGGCGCTGGCCATCATCGACCGCGGCGAGCGCCCGACGTCGGAGGCGGCCTCGCGGGGCATCGTGCGGGCGCTGAACCTGCCCTTCTACTCGTTCGTGCGGGTCACGCTCTTCCATGGCCCCAGCGCCGCCCTCATGGCCGGCCTGGCCATGATCGTCACCAACCGGCTGCTGGACAGCGGGTACGCCGAGTGGCAGATCGGCGGCGTCGTCCTCACGATCTTCCTCTTTGCGTCGCCCGCCCACGCGATCTCCGAGTTCTTCGTCACCACCCGCAAGATCATCCCCGCGGTCGAGCAGCTGTGGACGTACTGCGAGCGGGTCGAGGTCGAGGACCAGCGGCGGATCATCAGCATCCCGCTGCGCAGCAAGCTCCTCTACCTGTCCATCTTCGTGAACTCGCTGCCGCTGCTGTTCTTCGCCGGCAGCATCGTGTTCAAGGTGGACCGGCTGCTCGTCGTCCTCGGCCTGCAGGCCACGCTGGCCGAGATGACGCCGCTGCTGGCGTGGGTCGGGGGCGTCGTCGTCGTCTGCGTGGTGGGCACCCTGACCATGTCGGTGCTGACCGCCTCCGAGGTCTCGCGGGCGGCCGCCCGGCTGGCCGCGGCCATGCGCGGCGTCGAGCACGGCGATCTCGGTCAGGATCTGCGGCTGTCGTCGACCGACGAGTACGCCGAGCTGTTCCGGGGCTTCAACCTGATGGTGCGCAGCCTGCGCGAGGAGGTGCGGATCCTGCAGCTCTCCCACGACCTCGCCGGTGAGATCAAGCTCGACGTGCTCCTCTCGCGGCTGGTCCACGCCACCTCCGAGCTGCTCGACGCCGACCGCTGCACGCTGTTCCTCTACGACAAGAAGACCAACGAGCTGTTCTCGCGGGTCGCCGAGGAGCTGGAGATCCGCGAGATCCGCATCCCGGCCCACTCCGGCATCGCCGGCGCCGTCTTCCAGACCCGCCAGACCGAGAACATCACGGATCCCTACGCCGATCCGCGCTTCAACAAGGCGGTGGACCGGCGCACCGGCTACCGCACCGAGAACATCCTGGCGATGCCCATCATCAACAAGGCGGGCGAGTGCATCGGCGTCACCCAGGTGCTCAACAAGCGGGGCGGTCAGTTCACCGCCCGGGACGAGACGCGGCTGGGGGCGTTCACCGCCCAGATCACGATCGCGCTGGAGAACGCCAAGCTCTTCGAGGACGTCCTCAACGAGCGCAACTACAACGAGGGCATCCTGCGCTCCACCACCGACGGCATCGTGACGCTCGACGCCGAGGACCGCATCCTGACCGCCAACGACGCGGCCCTGCGCATCCTCAAGGTGGGCCGCCCCGCCCTGCTCGCCAAGCCGCTGAGCGGCGTGTTCGCCGGCCCCAACGTGTGGGTCCCCAACACGCTCGACAAGGTCAAGCAGAGCGGCCACCGCGAGATCGCGGTCGAGATGGAGCTGCACGTCGGCGAGCGCGACACCGCCTCCGTCAACCTGGCCGTCAACCCGCTCATCGACATCAACGAGGAGCAGATCGGCTCCATGCTCGTGCTGGAGGACATCACGAGCGAGAAGCGCATCCGCTCCACGATGGCCCGCTACATGTCACCGGAGATCGCCGACCAGCTGCTGGCCTCCGGCGAGAGCATCCTGGGCGGCAAGGACCAGAAGGCCTCGATCCTGTTCTCCGACGTCCGCAACTTCACCACCATGTCGGAGGCCCTGGGCGCCCGCGAGACGGTCTCCATGCTCAACGAGTACTTCGAGCGGATGGTGGACGTGGTCCTCAGCCACAAGGGTGTCCTCGACAAGTTCATCGGCGACGCCGTGATGGCGCTGTTCGGCGTGCCCTTCACCCGCGAGCACGACGCCGACGACGCCGTCAACGTGGCCAACGCGATGTTCGTCGCCCTGCGCGAGCTCAACCGCGAGCGGGCGGCCGACGGCCGGGCGCCAATCGGCATCGGGGTCGGCATCTCCACCGGGGTGGTGGTCGTCGGCAACATCGGCTCCACCAAGCGCATGGAGTACACCGCCATCGGCGACTCGGTGAACCTGGCCTCGCGGCTGGAGAGCGCCACCAAGTACTACGGGACCGGCGTCCTCATCAGCGACGACACCCGCCGCGAGCTCACCAGCAAGACGCTGCTGCGCGAGATCGACGTGATGCGCGTGAAGGGCAAGCACGAGCCGGTCGCGATCCACGAGGCGATGGACCACCTGACCGAGGAGACCTTCCCCAACCTCTCGCGCACCGTCGAGCGCTACACCGAGGGGCTGCGCCACTACCGCGCGCGCGAGTGGGCGGACGCCGTCCGCTGCTTCACCGAGGCGCTGGCCCTCAACCCCAAGGACCACCCCTCGCAGCTCTACGTCGAGCGGTGCCAGCACTTCGTGCAGGCGCCGCCGCCGCCCGACTGGGACGGCGTCTACACGATGACCTCGAAGTAGCCCCGGCTCACGCCCCCCGCCAGAGGCCGCGGCCCGCCTCGCGCGCCTCGCGCTGCAGGCGCAGGAACAGCGACTGGTGGCGGACGTTGGGGGGCACGGTCATCACCTGGGCGTAGCCGAGGCGGACGAGCTCGGCGTTGATCATCGTGTCGCCCACCCACACGTAGGCGAGCAGGCGCCGGTAGCGGTCGCGCGACCGCACGTCGAGCTCGAGCCGCACGCGCCGGCCCTCCACCAGCCGCCGGTTCACCGCCCACGCCTCGCGCCCGCCGGGCTCCTCGCCCTTGGTCGGATGGTGCACCTCGGGGGCGTTGACGCCGATGTAGCGGACCTTCTCGATGCGGTCGCCGATGCGCACGTGGATGGTGTCGCCGTCCACCACGCGGACGACGACCCCCTCCAGCGCCGCCGGCGCCTGGGCGGCGGCCGGCGCGGCGGCGGCCAGCAGCGCCAGCGCCAGGCCGAGCGCGCGGAACACGTCGGCCACCGTGGCACGGGTCCCGCGAGGCTGTCAACGAACGGATACCCGGGTACGGCGACGAGCGTGACGTCAGGGAGCGAGCAGCGGGATCAGCCGAGCCGGACGAACGCGTAGCCGAGCGTGGAGAGCTGCGTCGCGATCGCACCGGGGCCGCGGCGGTCGAGCTGGTGGCGCCGATCGGCCGGCTCGCTGCCGCGCCGGTCGCGCTGCCCGCGCCGCTCACCCTGGCGGCGGTCCAGGATGACGCGCACCTCGGACTCCTGCGAGAACTCCCGCGTCAGGTACGAGTAGAGGTCGGGCTGCTGGCGCGAGACGATGAACAGGTGCTGGCCCACGGAACTCTTTCTAGCCGATTTGTCCCGGGCCGTCAACGCTCGCGCAGCCGCCGCAGGACGCGCGCGGCCGCCCGCGCCTCGCGCGAGGGGCGGCGACTCGGCCCGGCCCGGGGCCGGGCGCGGTCGTCGTCCCCGGCCTCATCGTCGTCCTCCGCCCCTTCGCGGCGGGCGGCATCGAGAAACGCCTCGGCGGTCACGGCCACGGCGCCGGCGCGCCGCGCCGAGTCCGCGACCGCACGGTCGGAGGTGACGACCACGGCGCCCTCCCGCAGCGAGAGGGCGAGCCGGCGCAGGACGTCGTCCGCCGTCTCGGGCGGTCGCGAGAACACCACCTGCACGCGCCCGCCGCTGGGCGGGCCGCCGGTGCGCCGGGCGCCGTCGAAGACCACCGTGAAGTCGTCGGCGACCTCGCGGGCCAGCCCGGCGAGCAGCGCCAGCAGCGCCGCGCGTCCGGCCTCGAGCCCCGCCGCCTCGTCGTCTCGCAGATCGGGATCGCGCCGGATCACGTTGTAGCCGTCCACGAGCCAGCGCATCGGGTGGCGCCCGGCGGCGCCTAGCCGCGGTCGTCGCGGCGCAGCGGCAGCGGCAGGGCGTGGCGGGCCAGGAAGCGGTCGAGGCCGGCCCGCCCCTCGTCGGAGGCCACCAGGCGGCCGAACTCGCGCGCCTCGGCGGCGAGGCCGGCCGCCAGCCCCTCGGTGAAGCCCAGGCGCACCAGGTCCAGGATGGCGCGCGCGGGCGCCGCCCGCGGCACGTGCTCGTGGTGGGCGAGCAGCCGCCGGATCTCCGGATCGCGCTCGAGGTTGGGCACGGCCATGCTCGCCTCGTCGGCGAGGGGGGAGAACAGGGGGCCGACGACCTCACCGAGCGCGAGGCGGCGCGCGACGCCGAGCGCGTGGCTGAGCGCGTCGGCCGGCGCCACCTCGTCCACCACGCCCAGCGCCAGGGCCCGCGCCGCCGAGCGGCGGCGGCCGTCGAGAAGCACGGCCAGCGCGTCCACCAGCAGCGGGTACATCTGGCCGCCGCCGCTGCGCGCGCGGCGGGCGGCCAGCCGCGGCAGCATCTGGGTGCCGCCGAACCCGGGGATCACGTGCAGGTTGATCTCGGGCTGGCCCAGCTCGGCCCGGCGCGAGGCGATCCGGTACGCGCACGCCATCTGCAGCTCGTTGCCGCCACCCAGCGCGTAGCCGTCCACCGCGGCGATCACCGGCGCGCTCGAGCGCGCGATGCGGCCGAACAGCCGCTGGGCGCGCGCGGCCAGCCGTTCGACCTCCTCGGCCCGGGCGAAGGCGCGCAGCTGGCGGATGTCGGCGCCAGCGACGAACATCGCGCCGGCGCCCGTCAGCACGATCGCCTTGAGATGTCCCTCGGCCTCCAGCGCGTCGAGGGCGCGCTCGAGCTCGTCGAGCGTGGCGCCCCCGAGCGCGTTGGCGGGAGGGGCATCGATGGTCACGAGCGCCACGCACTCCGGGAACCCCGGCCGCACCGGGTCGATGCGGGCGCGCACGGTGGCGGCGTCCACGAAGCGCGAGCCCCACGTCTCGTAGACCCGGCGCGCGGTGCGCGCGTCGTCGAGGGGCGCGGTGGCCCCGACTCGCACCGCGAGCGTGCCGGTGTGGCGATTCTCGTGGATCGCCTGGTGCGCCTCGGCCAGCGCCCCCCAATCGTGGACGGCGGGCGGATGGATGGTCAGCGCGCCGCCGTCGATCAGCCGCACGACCTCGTCGGCCTGGTGCGCGTTGGACAGGTGGCTGCCGAGGACGGCGAAGTCCGGGAAGAGCACGCGCTTGCCGAACATCCACACGTTCGGCGCGTAGAACGACAGCCGGTCGCCGGCGGTGTCCTCGGCGTAGACCACCACGCCGGTGAACGGCCGGGCCAGGAACGTGCTGACGCCCAGCGTGTCCTGGCCGGCCCGCTCGACGATCACGTCGGGATAGCCGCGCGGGTTGTCGGCGGTGGCCAGCCGCCGCCCGACCGCCTGGCCGAACGGCTTGAGCGTGGCGTCCTGATAGCGGCGATAGCCGTCGGGGTCGGTGTCGTAGTCCGGCATCGCGTCGGGCCAGGCCAGGCGCGCCTCGCGCGCCAGCGTCTGCAGACTGACCACGCCGCGCAGGCGCGCCGCCTCCGGCACGCCCGCCGCGGCCTCGTCCGTCGGCGTGACGGCAACGACCCGGGCGCCGGCCGCGAGCGCGGCGGCCACCGCCGCCTCGCCGACCGCGTCGCCGGCGCCGCGATGATGGACGAGCACGCCGTGCATCGGGCGCACCCCGGCCCGCCGCAGCATCTCTGCAGGGGGCGCCGTCCCCGGCTTGCCGAGGAACGCCAGGGTGTAGCCGGTGGTCGCGCCGTAGAAGACGAGGCGGCCGCCGGGGCCGAGCAGCTCGATCATGCGGGAGAACAGGTCGCGGCCGACCGAGGAGACGACGACGTCCACCAGCGCCCCGTCGCTGGCCGCGCGCACCGCCTCCACGAGCTTGGCGCCGGCCGCGCGCCAGGCCGCGCGGGCCGCGGGCTCGGGCGGCACCGGCGTGAAGGCGCCGGCCACCGCCGGGTCCTTGCGGTTCACCGCCGCCGCCGCCCCGCGGGCGCGGACGAGCCGGGCCTTGTCCTCGGTCGAGACCAGGCCGGTCACCCGGGCGCCGCGCGCCACCGCGCACGCGATCGCGTAGAGACCGGTGCCCCCGGCGGCACCCTCCACGAACACGCGCTCGCCGACCTCCACGCGCGCGACGTCGTAGAGCGCCTTGTACACAGTCTCGAGGTCGAGCATGTACGAGGCGCCCTCCGGCAGCGTCAGCCGCTCGGAGTGCGCGAGGAGCTGGGGGGCCTGGCAGCGCACGAACTGGCAGAACGAGCCGTCCGGCGTCTCGTACCCCTGGATCTTGAAGTCGGCGTGCATGGGATCGGCGCCCGCCCGCGGCGACAGGAGATCGGACACGCCCGGATAGAGGACGCGCAGCTCGCCGATCCGCAGCCGCCCCTGGCGCGCCGTCTCGCTGCCGAGCGCCGCCACCAGCACCACCGCGCCGCTGCCCGGCACGTGCAGGTCGCGGTCGTGCAGGTCGAAGACCGAGATCGGCACGCCGCGGGCGGCGAAGAGCGTGTTGTACGTGAGGCCCGCGTAGAGGACGTAGCCGATCGCCTCGGCGGGCGCCGGCGGGACCACCGGTAGCGTCACCGGCACGAGGGCCGCCCGCGGCTCGGCGTGGGCCGGCCGCCCCCAGCGGTCCTTCACCACCGCCCACGCGTGCTGGCGCGCCGGGAGCGGATCGAGGCCGGGACGGAACGGCGCGCCGATCGGAAGCGTTCCCTCGTCGCCCCCGAACCAGTCGCGATCGAGGTCGGTCACGCCTCAGCCACCCGCAATCTCCTGTCTCACCAGGGCGGCGCCAGCGCCGAGGGCGCGCAGCTTGCCATACGCGACCTCGCGCGGCAACGGCACCATGCCGCAGTTGGTGCACGGCAGCAGGCGCGCGGGCGGCACGTACTGCATCGCGCGCCGGATCGTGTCCGCCACCTGCGCCGGCGTCTCGACGGTGTGGGTGGCCACGTCGATCACGCCGACCAGCACGTCCTTGCCCGCCAGCAGGCCGAGCAGCGACAGCGGCACCCGCGAGTTCGCGCACTCGAGCGACACCTGGTCGATGCGGCTCTGCGCGAGCAGCGGAAACGTCCGCTCGTACTGGCGCCACTCGGCGCCGAGGGTGGTCTTCCAGTCGATGTTGGCCTGGATGCCGTAGCCGTAGCAGATGTGCACGGCGGTCGTGCAGCCGAGGCCCTCGATGGCCCGGTGCAGGGCCTCGATGCCCCAGGCGGCCACGTCGTCCATGTAGACGTTGAAGGCGGGCTCGTCGAGCTGCAGCACGTCCAGGCCGGCCGCCACCAGCTCGCGCGCCTCCTCGTTGATCACGCGCGCGAACTCGAAGGCGAGCCGCCGCCGGTCGCGGTAGTGCTCGTCGGCCAGCGTGTCCACGATGGTCATGGGCCCGGGGATCGTGAACTTGAGCCGCCGCTCGGTGTGCGCGCGCGCCCAGCGCACCTCGTCCAGGTGCACGGGACGCCGGCGGGCGAGCGGCCCGGTGACGGTCGGCACCTCGGCGCGGTAGCGGTCGGCGCGGATGCCGATCGTCACCCGCTTGCCGAAGTCGATGCCCTCCAGGTGCTCGAGGAAGCCGTGGACGAAGTGCTGCCGCGACTGCTCGCCGTCGGTGACGACGTCGATGCCGGCTGCCTCCTGCGCCTTGAGCGCGGCGAGCACGGCGTCGCGCTGGGCCTCGGCGAGCCGCTCGGGGGGCACGCGCCAGGGCGCCCACAGCCGCTCGGGCTCGGCGAGCCAGGCGGGCTTGGGCAGGCTGCCGGCGATCGTCGTCCGGAGGATGCCGTCGCGCGGCCGGCTCATGGGCGCCGCAGCACTTCGCCGGTGGTCCCGCCCAGCACGCCGCCCAGCCGGCGCGCGTGCGCCCAGTAGAGCGCCGGCCGCGAGGCGGGGCCGGTCGCGTAACGCGCCCGCAGCCAGTCGGCCGGCGGCACCAGCGCCCGCCCGAGCGCGGCGCCGACGTCGCGGGCGCGATCGACGAGCAGCAGCGTCACGAGGTGCTCGAGGCGCGCGCGGCGCGCGGCGTCGGCGTCGCGCAGCAGTGCCTGCAGCCATGCCGCGCGCGGCCCGCGCGGCCGCAGTGCGGCCAGCGCGGCCGGCGGCACCAGGGGCCCGAACGTGGCCTCGACGCCGGCCAGCACGAAGAAGAGGGCGCGGCGCACGCGCCAGCGCGCCGCCCGCGCCAGCAGCGCCGGCCAGTCGGGCGCGCCGGCCGCGTGGCGCAGCACGAGCGCCACGTCCCAGTGGGACCGCAGTCCGGCCAGCGCGTGGTGGACGGCGAGATGGGCCGATAGATAGAGAACGAGGTCCTCGCGGGCGAGGCCCAAGGCCCGCTCGCCGGCCACGGTGATCGGCACCGCGCGCTCCCACACCCCGGCCGCCTCGGCGGGGTTCCAGGCGAAGCGCGGCTCGGTCAGGAGCGCCCAGTGCAGATCCACCCGCACGCCGCCCGGCGCCTCGTAGAGCGTGGCGCCGTCCCAGGCGATGTCGTACTCCCACGAGTGCTCGTCGGCGACCCGGCGATGGCCCAGGGCGCGCAGCGCGGCGTCGGCGCGCCAGCGGTCGGCGGGCCGGACGAGGAGGTCGAGGTCGCTGAACGGCCGCAGCGCCGGGTCCGGATACACCGTCTCGGCCAGGACGGGTCCCTTCAGCGGCAGCACCGCGATGCCGTCCCGGCGCAGGCGCGCCAGCACGCGCGCCAGCTCGCGCGTCATGACGAGGTGACGTGCGCGGCTCGCGGCCAGCGCGTCGCCGAGCCGGCGGCGCACGGGCGCGGGCGCGGCGCCTGCGGGCCACGCGCTCGCCGCGAGGGCCACCGCCGGCAGGAGCGCCTCACCCTCGGCGTCGTCGAGAAGGAGCGCCCAGTCGAGGCCGGCGGGCGGCGCCGGCGGCGGCTGCCGGCGGCCGAGGGCGCCGAGGCAGCCGACCAGCCAGCGACGCTCGGGGGGCGCGACGGCCACCCTCATCGCGGCGCGGGCCGGACCGCGCCGAAGAAGAGGCGGACGGTGTCGTCGCCGGTGTTCACACTGGGCAGGAGCTGGATGGCGCCGAACGGGACGACGTCGTTCTCGCGCACGCGCTGGTTGCGCGCGGGCTCGCGCGTGCCGCAGGCCGGGCCGTAGTTCGGATCACCCGCATGCTTTTCCGTCCACACGTCGTTGAACCGCACGGCGTCGTTGCCCGGCGCGGCGTCCAGGTAGTTGCAGCCCGAGAAGCTCTCGAAGTCCACGTTCTTCGCGGTCAGGAAGCCGAAGGCGTAGTGGGCGGCGAGGTCGTCGGGGTCGTCGAACACGAACTCGATCTCGACGTCCACGAACTCGCGGTAGCGGCCGCTGCCGTGCCCCCAGAGCTGCACGCCGACGTAGTCGACCAGCCCGCGGTCCGCCTCGTGCCCACGGCCGTCCCCCAGCGGCGTGCCGAGCGCGCGGAGATCGTCACGGACCGCCGGGGGGACGTCGATGACGGCCACGTTGTGGTTGAGCATGATACCGGGAACGTTGCGGCGCGCGTCGCTGAGCAGGGTCGAGCCGGGCAGCACGCCGGGCTTCTTTGCCCCACTCTCGTCGATGAGATCGTGCTGCAGCTGCGACACGCAGACGACGACGCGGGCCGGCCCGCCCAGGTCCACGAAGCGCGCGCCGGGAATCTCGGGGTCCACCTGCACAGGATAGACGCGGCCGGGGACGTCGGCGTCGGGGACGGCCACGCCCACCTGGTCGGCCGCGAAGCCATAGATCCGGAACAGCGTCGGCCGCGACGGCGTACTGTCACCGCGCCCGCGCGGATCGTACGGCCACAGGCGCGGATCGAAGCCGCCGGGGATGCCGTTGCGCGCGCGGATGCCGGCGTCCGAGGAGGTGATGACGCGATTGTCGCGGAAGTAGGTGATCTCGCGGAAATCCACGCTCAGGCACGCCTGGGTCGGCCGGGTAGCCGGCGTGATCTCGAGGGTGGCCGTCCCGGTGGCCGGCCGATAGTTCGTGTTGCCGGCGAACGAGGCGACCACCGCGTAGACGCCGGGATTCGTCGGCCTCACGGCCGAGCCGCCGTAGGTGAACGCCAGTGGCGGCGACGTCAGGATCTCCGGCGGGCTGCCGACGCCGATGACGGTGCCGGTCAGGCCATGGGGCGCGCCGTCGAACGGCACCGAGGCGCCGGTCACCACCACCGTCGGCGTCGCCTGGGTGAGGACGATCGTGGTGGCGCTGTCGGTCGCCGCCAGGTAGTTGGCGTTGCCGGCGAACGTCGCCGTCACCACGTAGACGCCGACGGTGTCGCGCGGTACCGCCGTCCCGCCGTTGTAAGCGAAGGTCAGGGCCGGGCTCAGCGTCTCGTTCTGCACGCCGCGCGCCGTCCCGGTGGCCGGGTGCGAGTTGCCGTCGAAGGTGACGCTGCCCCCGCCGTTGATGACGAAGGTCGGCGGCGCTTTCGCGATCGTGAGCGTCGCCGTCACCGGCGCCGCCGGCTTGTAGACGGCGTCGCCGGGATAGGTCGCGCGCACGGCATAGACGCCGGCGCTCACCGGCGCGGCGACCGCGGCGCCGCCCGCATCGGTGTAGCTGAAGACCGGCGCGGCGATCACGGCGCCGCCCTGGCCGAGCACGACGCCCGTCGCCGAGTGCGGCGTGCCGTCGTAGACGAACGGCCCGGTGCTCGTGATGATGATCGTCGGCGTCGGGGCCGTGTCGGGCACGATCTCGATCGTCGCGCTCGCCGCCACCGCCCGGTAGACGGCATCGCCTGCGAACGCGCCGACGGCGGTGTAGCTGCCGATGGCGACGGGAGGCCCCGCGAGCGTTGCGCCGGCGGCGTCGGTGTAGGTGAACGTGAGCGGGCCGAGGGGCTCGCCCTGGAGCCCCACGACGGAGCCGGTGGCCGGGTGCGGCCGGCCGTCGAAGACGAACGTGCCGCCGACGACGGTGATGGCCGGCCGCGGCTGGAAGGTCGGCAGCGTCACGAACCCGGGCAGCGTCGGAGCGCCGCCGCAGACCGGCGCCAGGATGGTGCCGGTCGGCACCAGCGCGCCCGCGTACGCCGCACCACCGCAGATGGTCGTCTCGATCCCCACGCTTCCGCCCGGGCTGACGTCCAGCGCGCCCAGGCTCGGGTCGCCGCGGGTGCCGCCGGTGATGGCGCCGTTGAACGAGCGGACCGAAATCGAGCCCCCCGCCACGATACCGGCCGCCCGCACCAGAGCGTCGCCCAGCATAACGTCCAACGCGGCCTCGATGACGACGGTGCCGCCCACGCCGCCGGCCGAGGTCGCGTCGGCCTGCAGCGCCCGGCCGCTGGTCACGACCTTGCCCGCGACCGACTTCACCGTGATGATCCCCGCCGGCGTGTCGGGTGAGAACTGGCGCGCGCTCGCGGCAAAGGGCGCCGAGCGCTCGCCCACCGCGTGGCCGAGGATCGTGATGTCCCGGCGCGCGAACAGGTCGATCCAGGTGCAGCAGACGCCCGGCCGGGGGTCGCCCGACTCGCCGCTGTCGACCAGGTCCACTCCCGTCAGGAGGCCGGTGGCGTCCACCCGGATCGCGCCGCCGCTCCAGACCTCGATGCAGGCCACGGCCTCCAGCGGCTTGTCGGGCCGGTCGGGAAGGCTGCAGCCGTTGGGCGGCCCCTCGGGCACGACGCCACCGGCGGACTGCACGAATCCGAGGAGGACCGTGTCGAGCCCCGACTCCAGGTGCACGCGGTCGGCGCCGTGGTCGAGGCCGCGACTGCTGATGCGTCCGCTGAGCCCCACGGTGAGGCTCGCGCCCGCCACGATCGTGATCGGCCCGCCGCGTGGCTGCGGTGACACGCCGCCGGAGGCGACGGTGCTGGCGGCCTCGAGCAGGCCGTCCACGAGGATGTCGCCCTCCGGCGCCGCCAGCACGATCTCACCGGCGCGGCACCTGGCGTTCACGAGGATCTGGGCTCCGGCCTCGACGACAATGCCGCCGCCGGTGGAGGTGAGGAACACGTGGCCCGCGAAGGGATCGGCGTTCGGCCCCTCGTCCACGCAGGCGGCCAGGTCGCCGTTGGCGGTGATCGTGCCGCCGGCGATCGCGCCCCCGCGCAGCCGGATGTCGCCGGAGGCCGTGACGGCGATCGTGGCGCCGCGCCCCTGCGGGTTGGACCCCAGCCGCGCGGCGTCGCCGACGATCGAGCCGCCGCCCGCCACCAGGGGCGGGTCGAGGATCATGCCGCCGGCGATCGTGAGCTCGAGCGTGGGTCGCGGGGCGGGCGCCGGCGGCACCGGCACGATGATCTGCCCCGTGCCGAGGACGTGCAGCGTGCCGCCGAGCGTGAAGGCGCCGCTCGCCGCCACCGGCGCCGCGATGCGGCACTCGCCGGCGACGACGACTCCGCCGAGCGCGGCACAGTCGTCGGCCGCCGCGGGGCCGGCGCCGTACAGCACCGCCAGCACAACGAGGCACAGCAGGGCCGCACGGCGCCGCGAGAGAACCTTCAATGAAGATCGTCGCGGGGCTGGCGGAGTTGACGGAGACCGTGGGCGGCAGTGTCCCGAGAAGCGAAGATCCCCGTGATGGTTCTCATGGACTGCGCACCGTACCGTGATTCTCGGAGGTAGGGCGCCGGGAAACCATTGGATCTAGGTCCCATGGGTCGCGCGACGGTCGCGTCGCGGCGTAGCTTATGCGACGGCGTTCGCCCTGTCCACCGACACGCGCCGCGGGCGCGGGCGCCCGAGGCGCCTCCGCCCCGCCGGGCTAGGCGGCGCCGGGCCGGCGCAACATGGAGGCGGGAACGACGGCGACGCCGGCGACCTCGGCGGCGGCCAGCGCGTGCTCGCACGACGCCGTCGAGGGGCCGTAGAGGTCGCCGTCCTCGACGAGCGCCTGACCCGGGCAGCGCGTGCAGAACGTCGCCGCCTCGCAGCTCGCGCACGTGTGCAGGTCGCGCACGCGGATCGCCCGCACCTCGCGCATGCGGGCGGAGCCCGTCCAGATCTCGGAAAACGGCGTCTCGCGGATGTTGCCGCACGCCAGCGGCAGCGCCACGCAGGGCATGACGTCGCCGTAGGCGCTCACGTAGCAGGCGTTGTGGCCGGCGCCGCAGGCGATCTCGTCGAGGTCGGGCCGCTCGCCCGCCGCCGGCGCCGGCGGCGCCGCGGCGTGCCCCTCCTGGCGCAGGACGGCGGCCATCTCGCTCCGCCCCAGGCGCAGCCGCACCGGCCCGCGGTCGCCGTCGTTGCGCGCGGTGATCATCGGGTCGATCCCGCACGGCACGCCCAGCCGCTCGGCGAGCGCGCGCACGTCGCGGTAGCCGGCGACGTTGGCGCGCATCAGCGGGCAGTTGATCTTCACGTGCACGCCGGCGGCCCGCAGCCGCGCGATGCCGGCCAGGCTGCGCTCGAGCGAGCCGGGGATCAGCGTGACGGCGTCGTGCACCGCCGGATCGGCGCTGTAGATGCTGACGTCCACCTGGCGGACGCCGAGGTCGGCCAGCCGCCGCGCGTGCGCCTCGGTGACCAGCAGGGCGTTGGACTTCAGCCGCAGGTCGAAGCGCAGCCGCTTGGCCTCGGCGATCAGCTCGAAGAGGTCGCGGCGCAGGAAGACCTCGCCGCCGCTGAAGGTCAGGTACAGCGTGCCCGCCCGGGCCAGGTCGGCCAGCAGCGTCTTGACCTCGGCCGTCGTCAGCTCGTCGCGGTCCTCCACGACGCGATAGCAGTGCACGCACAGCTCGTTGCAGCGCATCGTGAGGTCCACGTGCACCGACAGCGGGATGGCGCGCGCCATGCTCCGCTCGACCACCGCCTCGCCGAGGACGCTCACCGGGCGCGCCTCAGGAAGTTTGCGGCCGGGCGTTGCACTTGCCGCCCTGGGCCGGCTTCTTGCCGCAGGCCAGCGCGGTCGTCTCGAAGATCTGCTCACTGGTGATCGCGGGCGGCTCGTAAGGCCGCTTGCCCTGCTCGGCTCGACGCTCGGGCGTGTCCATGCGCTCCTCCATTACGCCGCGGGGCGCGGCGCCTCCAAGATTGTGAGCAAGCCCCGCCGGCTCAGCGACTCGACGAACGCGGCGGCGTCCCGCGCGGCGGTCGCGGGGTCCACCTCGAAGGCGTCGCAGACGCGGCTGACGATCGCCTCCAGCGTCGTGCGGCCGTCGGCCGCCTCCCAGATGACGGTGCCGACCGGGTTGAGCGAGTGCAGCGTGCTGTCCTCGGGCGAGACGATCACCACCTCGCCGTCGTAGACGCGCCACGCGGCCCGGGGGTTCTGCTCGGGATAGCCGTCACGCACCGCGGACCACCTCCCAGACGCCGGGATCGGGCCGGAAGCCCAGCGTGAAGCACGGCACCGCCCCCACCACGGCGGCGGCGAGGTCGAGTACGCGCGCCACCAGGCCGGGCTCGGCTGCGAAGAAGAGGACGTTGGGCAGCAGCGCGGCCAGCGCGTGCCGCCCGCTCAGGGCGACCGCCGCGTGGCGGTCGGCGTGGCGGATGAAGTGCAGGGCCGCCACCTCCACCGCGGCGTTCTCGCCCGGCCGGCCCAGGTCGCCCCAGAACGGCGAGCCGTAGCAGACGAGGCGGCCGGCCGGCCCCAGCCGCACGATCGAGATCTCGTCGCTCAGCAGCGCGGCGTCGGCCGACAGCCGTGCCAGGGTCGTCTTGCCGCTGCCCGACGGGCCGCTGAACACCCACGCCCGCTCGCCGCGCGCGAGGCTGGCGGCGTGCACGAGCAGCGCGCCGGCGTCGAGCAGCGCCAGCGAATAGGCGACGCGCAGGAAGGTGTCCACCGCGATGTGATCCACGGCGCCCAGCGCCAGCCGGCCGACGCGGGCGGGCACGTCGAGCATGGCGACGAAGTCGTGACGCTCCACCACGAGCCGGCCGGGACCGTCACCGGCGCGGACCGCGACATCGGTCAGGTCCACGAGCCCCTCGGGGCGAAGGTCGGCCTCGATGCGCCAGTCGGCGGGAGCGGTCGCCAGGAAGCCCGCGTAGCGCTCGGCGACGACGGCGGCGATCTCCGGATGGCGCGTCACGATGGCGGTGCGCAGGCCACCGATCTCGACGGTGACCTCATCCACGACACACCGCCCGCCAGGCGCGCCGCAGCGCGCGCACGCCCGGCAGCAGCCGCGCGAGCGCCGGCGACACCGCCGCCACCACCCGCGCCCGCCGGTGCGCGGCCGGCGTGTCCAGGCGTCGCACGCGGTTGCCACGCTCGACGGCCACCACCACGCCCAGGACCGAGGCGGCGGGCACGTCCTCGACGTACGCCAAGGCATCACCTCTCGTCACGAACCCACATTCGTCGCTGGCGACAACACGGTGGAGGGTCAGCCTCCCCGGCGACGGCTCATAGCATAGTACATCGCCGATCCGCACCCCGGCGGGCGGCGCCGGCCGAATCTCGACGAGGTCGCCGTCGCGCAGCCACGGCAGCATGCTGCCACCACGCGCGCGCAGCCGCAGCATGTTGCCGCGCGAGAGCGAGGCGGATGCGAGGGGCTCGAGAGCGGCGCCGGAGGGCGCGGTCGCGGAGCTCAGGGCGGTGTGAGCAGGAAGCGGTGGCGGGCGATCGGCGCGTCCTCGTCGTCGAGGAACACCTCGGCGCACCACTCGCCGAAGAGTGAGGAGTCCACGATCGAACTGCCGGCCACCGGGATCCGCGTGGTGACCGACACCGGCCGGCGCGAGCCGGTGAACGAGCTCGTCAATCGCTGGTAGAGCGAGCCGTCGGGGCTGGAGAGCTCCACCCGCTGCAGGTGCGCGTGGTCGAGCTCCGTCCAGTCCACGACGATGCGCAGCTCGCGCAGCCCGTTCCCCGGGAACTCCTCGCCCACCCGGTTGCGGCCGCTGGTGAGGACGCCGACGAATGACACGCGCGCCTCGGCGAAGCCGTCGGGCAGCCGCACCCGCCGGGCCTGCTGCGTGCAGGTGTCCTGGGCGCGCGCGGGCACCGGGAGGGCCGGTGGCAGCGCCAGCAGCAGGGCAGCGGCGACGAGCAGCCGGCGGGTCACGGCAGGCTCCCGCTGCTCAGCGAGATCTTGTACAACGTCCCATCGGTCGCCGCGACGAACAGCTCGTCGCCACTCTCGGTGCTGACCGGGCCGAGGCCCAGCGATCCGGCGCCGACGACGAAGGTCTTCTCGGCGACGCCGGTGGTGAGGTCCAGCTGATAGAGGCTGCCGTCGGAGCCGCCCACCCAGAGGCGCACGTCGCTCTCCACGAGCTGCGAGACCGTGCCGCTCGACACCGGCTTGGTCTTCCAGCACGGCGTCGTCGAAGGCGGCACCAGGCACCAGACGTTGCCGTCGGTGGTGACGAAGTACAGCCGCCCGGTCGTTCCGAAGTCCTCCCAGACGAATCCCTTGAACGAGGTGCCGGTGGCCGCCAGGTTGATCGTCCTCACCAGGGTCGTCAGGTTGACGATGTGGAGATTGCCCGCCTGGTCGCCGATGTAGAGCGTGTTGTTGTCGAACGACTGGCTCGGCGCCGTCGTGAAGTCGTAGCCGCCGCCGAACACCGTCGTCAGCGTGCCGCTCGTTCGCAGATCCAGGAACCAGAGGCTGTTCTGGTTGGCCAGGTTGCCGGGGCGGCTCGTGATGTAGAGCCGGTCGTGGGTGTAGTCCACCCAGGGCTGACCGGTGATCTGGTCCATCGGGCAGCCGCTCGCGCACGGGGAGACGCTCAGCGTGGCGGGGCTGAAGGTCCACAGCGTGGCGCCGGTGTCCGAGCGGAGCGCGTAGACCTTGTTGTTGGTGAAGCCGCCGCTCCCTGTGTTGTTCATGGTCGCGACGAAGACGATGTCGTACGTCCCCGGATAGGTCGTCGTCATCTGGGACGAGAAGAAGCCGCGCAGGTACGTCGAGACGGCGGCCTGGATGGCGTCGGCATTCAGCTTCACCAGCCAGTTGACGGCGCCGGTGGACGGGTTGAACGAGTAGACCCAGCCGCTCTGGTCGGCCGCCACCACGGCGTCGCTGCCGCCGGCGAGCGGGAACACGCTGGCGTAGCCCTGGGTGGCGGCGACCGTGTTGCCCGGCACGCTCGCCCACGCGCCGGTCGTCGAGTTCAGCGAGATGACCTTGCCGGCGTTGGAGCCGAACGACACGGGCGCGGTGAAGGTGCTGCCGGCCACCACCGGGTTCAGCGCCGCGCCGCCGCTGACGATCGAGCTCCAGGTCGTGTTGCCCACCCGCGGCGTGATCGTGACCTCGGTCCCCGCCATGTAGCAGGGGGAGGCCGCGCACGCAGCGGTGGGGCCGGCCTTCGCCCACATCTTGTAGTGGTACGTCGTGCCGGTCGTCAGCCCGCTGTCGGCGAAGCTGGTGTCGCTCGCCGTCACGCCGCTGTAGACGACCGAGACGCCGGAGATCGTGTTCCCCGCCACGTAGGCGGTGCCGTTCACCGGCGCCGCCGCGATCGCGGAGGTGGACTTGAGGAGCAGGGCCGTGTTGACGCTCGACCAGTTCACGGTGGCGGCGTTGCCGGTCGTCGAGGCGCCCAGCGTGCAGAGCGTGTCGTAGGCCACACCGCT
>JBGQFW010000011.1:0-68824 GCA_041497115.1 Methylomirabilia bacterium | reverse complement strand
GGTCGGGATCGCGCGCGCCCATGACCAGCACGGTGTCGCCGGGGCGCGCCTCGGCCACCACCCAGCGGCGCGCCGCCTCGTGGTCGGCGGCGTAGCCGCAGTGAAGGGGCGCCGGCAGGTCGGCGGCCAGCGCGCGGCTCGAGACGTCGCGCGCGACCGTCCCGCCCGCGTAGAAGATCTCCGCGTAGCAGAACCGGTCGTCCGGGCGCAGGAGCGCCGGCAGCAGCTCGCGCAGCTCGGGGCGCAGGAAGCGCGCGGGGCCGAAGCCGTGGGGCTGGAAGACGGCGAGCACGCGCGGGGCACCGGCCTGCGCCGTCGTCAGCGCGGCGCGCAGCTTCTCGCCGTTGTGGGCGTAGTCGTCCACCACGCGGATGCCGGCCGGGGTGGTGCCCACGACCTCGAAGCGGCGGGCCACGCCGGGGAAGCGGGCCAGGCCGTCGGCGATGGCGCGCGGCGGCAGCCCCAGCTCGAGTGCCAGCACCGCGGCGGCGGCGGCGTTCTCGAGGTTGTGCAGCCCGGGCTGCGGCACGTCGAGCGTGAGCGTCTCGCCGCTCCAGGTCAGGATGCCGCACGCGCGGGCCGGGCCGGTGCTCAGCGCCTGCAGCGGCGCGTCGGCGCCGCGGTCCAGGCCGTAGGTGAACGCCCCGCGCCGGCGGCCGAGCGCGGCGGCCTCCGGGCAGCGCGCGTTGACGAGCACGCGACGGCAGTTGGCGGCGAAGCTAAAGAACTGCACGCGCAGCGAGACGAGCTCGGCGTGATCACGGCTGATGTTGTGCACGAGGCCCAATGTAGGCCGGTAGCCGACCAGCGTGCCGTCTGCCTCGCACGCCTCGACGACCACGGGGCCGTCGGCGGGCCCCAGCGTGAAGCAGCCGCCGCTGCCGCCGCCGACGAGCGGGGCGCCGCCCAGGAGGGTGGCCGCCACGCCGCCCTCGCGCAGGAGCCAGGCCAGCATCCCCACGATCGTGCTCTTCCCGCTGGTGCCGGCCACCGCCACGCCGGGGCGCCCGGCGTTGACGACCTCGGCCAGCAGCGCGGGGCGGGGCACCAGCTCGACGCCGAGCGCGCGCGCCGCGCGCATCTCCGGCGTGTCGGGTTCGACGGCGCTCGAATAGACAAACCGGTCGATGGCCGGGGTGACGGCGCCGCCGTCCTGCCGGGCCAGCTCGACGCCCGCCTCGCGCAGCCGCGCGGCGACGTCCGGACTCTTGCCCTGATCCAGCGCCCGGTCCGAGCCCTGCACGGTGTGGCCGCGGGCGCGCATGAGCTGGGCCAGGGGGTTCATCCCCGCGCCGGCGACGCCGGAGAAGTGGTAGCGCAGCGGGCGGGCGGGGGCGCGCATGCCGTCGGGCGGTGCAGCGGGAATGCCAGGTCCGGGTTCCAGCGTGGCCACGCGTTGCCGCGAGTTTACGGGCGGGCGGCGCCGGGCGCGAAGCGTTTTCTGTCCCCGCGTCACGCACACTGTCGAGCGACTGACGGCCGCGTCGGCGTATCATGCGCTCCGGGAGGAGACCGAGCATGAGCAGCGCGCCGACCGTGAGAGGCCACGCCGTCGTCGTCCAGCCCGGGGAGGGGCCGTCGTACTGGCAGCCGGTGCCGGCCAACGGCCACGCCGACCCCGCGCTGACGCCCGCCCTCACCGGCTTCGGGACGCTGTCCATGGGCTACCAGACGATCGCGCCGGGCGGCCGCGTGCGCGAGCACTCGCATGGGGATCAGATCGAGCTGCAGATCTGCTTCCGCGGGCGCGGCCACGTCCTCGTGGACGGCGTCCGCCACCCGCTGGTGGCGGGCACCGCGTGCTTCCTCGGCTGGGACGTCAAGCACGAGCTCGTCAACGACGGTCCGGACGACCTGGTGATGCTCTGGGTCATCACGCCGCCGGGGCTCGAGGACTTCTTCAAGGCGATCGGGCGCCCCCGCGCGGCCGGCGAGCCGGCGCCGGCGCCGTTCGCGCGGCCGGCCGACGTCGTCGCCATCGAACGCGCGCTGGGGATGAACGACACGAAGGCGAACCCCTAGACCCGATGCCGACCGTCTCGATCGGCGACGCCGAGATCCACTACGAGGAGGCGGGGCGCGGCGAGCCGCTGATGCTCGTGCCCGGCCTCTCCGGCCAGGGGGCGTTCTGGGCCCCGCAAGTCGCGGCCTTCAAGGACGACTTCCGCGTGATCGTCCACGACCACCGCGGCGCCGGGCGCAGCACGCACTCGAAGATCCGCTATTCGGTCGAGCAGATGGCCGCCGACACGCTGCGGCTCATGGACGCGCTCGGCGTCGAGGCCGCCCACCTGGTCGGCCACTCCACCGGCGGCGCCATCGGCCAGGTGATCGCGCTCGATCACCCGCGGCGGCTGCGCAGCCTGGTGCTCTCGGCGACGTGGGCGGGGCCGGACCCCTACTTCCGCCGGCTGTTCGAGGCGCGCAAGGACGTGCTGCTCACGCGCGGCATCGAAGCCTACCTGCGCGCCTCGGTGCTGGTGCTGGCGCCGCCCGAGTGGGTGAGCCGCAACGACGCGACGATCGCCGAGGGGCACCGCGCGCAGGTAGCCGCGTGGCCGCCGGCGGAGATCGTCGCCAGCCGCATCGACGCCATCGTCGCGTTCGATCGGCGCAAGCAACTGGGCGACATCCGCACGCCGACGCTCGTCGTCGTCGCGCAGGACGACATGACGACGCCGAAGTTCTATTCCGACGAGCTGGCCCGGGGGATCCCGGGCGCCCGGTACGTCGTGCTCGACGGCGGCGGCCATTTCGTGCCGCAAGTCCTGCCCGAGCCGTACAACCGCGCCGTCGGCGACTTCCTGCGCGCCCAGCGCGCCCACTCGTAACCCGTCCCGGGAGGCATTCGCATGGCAGGTCCCAGTGTCGGCGTCATCGGGCTCGGCTTCGGCCGCGCCCACATTCCGGCGTTCCAGGCCAACGGCTGCGAGGTCGTCGCGGTGAGCCAGCGTGACGAGGCGGCGGCGCGCACGATCGCCGACGCCCACGGCG
Source organism: Methylomirabilia bacterium (assembly GCA_041497115.1). Lineage (GTDB taxonomy): Bacteria > Methylomirabilota > Methylomirabilia > Rokubacteriales > CSP1-6 > AR5. The sequence continues at coordinate 65,830 of JBGQFW010000011.1, read as the reverse complement.
TTCCCCAAGTGTTCGCGCGCTGGGAAGACCTGCTCGAGCGCGCGCGACCGGAGATCGTGGTCATCGCCACGCCGCCGCACCTGCACCTGGCGATCGCCGAGGCCGCGTTCGCCCGCGGCGCCCACGTGCTGTGCGAGAAGCCGGTGGCGATGACGGTGGCCGAGGGGCGCCGCATGGTGCAGGCCGCCGCCCGCGCCGGGCGAATCGCGATGACCGGCTTCAACTGGCGGTTCACCGCCGCCATGCAGACCTTCCACGACCTGGTCGCCGAGGGGGCGATCGGCCGGCCGTTCCACATCGCCGGGCGCTGGCTCGGCGCGCGCTGGGCCGCCGAGAGCGCGGCGGCCACCTGGCGCATGGACCGCGCGCAGGCCGGCCATGGCGCGCTCGGCGACATGGGCGTGCACGTGGTGGACATGATCCGCTGGTGCTTCGGCGAGTTCGCGCGCGTGACGGCGACGATGGGCGTCGCCTATCCGAGCCGCTCGGCGCCCGGCGTGGCGCGTCCGGCCGACGCCGAGGACTGGTGCACCCTCCTCGGCGTGCTCGCGGGCGGCGCCCAGGTGTCGTTCACCGCCAGCCGCGTCGCCCACGGCGTCAACGAGCACACGCTGGAGGCGTATGGCACCACCGGCGCCGTGCAGTATCGCCTCGGGCGCGAGGCGCCCGCGTGGTGGGCGGGCGAGGTGCGCCTCTCGCGCGGCGGCGCCTTCGAGCCGGTGACGCCGCGCGCGGCGGCGCCGGCGGTGGCCGGCGCCGAGGCGTTCGAGCAGATCGGGCGCGGCACCATCGCGCCGCTCGTCGCCCGTTTCCTCGAGGGCATCCGAAGCGGTCGCACGCCCTCGCCCTCGCTCCTCGAGGGGGTGCGCGCCCAGCAGGTGCTCGACGCCGCCGCCGACGCGGCCGTTGCGGGCGGGCGCTGGATCGACATCACGCCGGAGGCCGGGGCATGACGCCCAAGGAGCTGGCCGGCGCGCTGAAGCGGCAGCTCAACCCGCGGCGGGCGCGGTGGCAGAAGCCCGCCGCGCTCGTGCGCGCGCTCGGGCTGGCGCGCGGGCAGGAGGTGGCCGAGATCGGCTCGGGGCCCGGCTACTTCACCGCGCGGCTGGCGCGCGCCGTCGGCCCGTCGGGCCACGTCTACGCGGTGGACCCCGAGCCGGCAGTGCTCGATGTGTTGCGCCGGCGGATGGCGCGGGCGGGGGCGCGCAACGTCACGCCGGTGCTCGGGCGCGACGACGATCCGCTGCTGCCGCGCGGCCGGTGCCGCACCGCCGTGCTGATCAACGTCTACCACCACCTGCACGGCCGCGCGGCGTTCCTGCGCCGGCTGGCCGCGTCGCTGGCGCCCGGCGCGCGGGTGATCAACGTGGACTGGAACGAGGAGTCGGAATTCGGCCCGCCGCCGCGCCGCCGCGTGTCGCGCGCGCGGTTCCTGCGCGACGCCCGCCGCGCCGGCCTGCGGCTGGTCGGCGAGCGCGCGATCCTGCCGCACCAGTACTTCCTGATCCTGCGCCGCGCGCGCTAGCGGGTCACGCCAGCCCCAGCCGCTTGCGCTCCTCCTCCTTGAGGACGCGGCGCAGGATCTTGCCCGACGCCGTCTTGGGGATCGCCTCGACGAACTGGATCTCCTGCAGCGTCTTGTAGCCGGCCAGCCGGCCGCGTGCCCACTGCAGCAGCGCGTCCGCGGTGAGCGCCTTGTCCTTGAGGACGACGAAGGCCTTGGGCACCTCGCCCGCCTCGTCGTCGGGCTTGCCGATCACCGCGCAGTCGGCCACGCCGGGGTGCTCGAACAGCAGCGCCTCGATCTCGGCCGGCGCGATGCCGAACCCCTTGTACTTGATCATCTCCTTCTTGCGGTCGGTGATCGTGAGGTAGCCCTGCGCGTCGAGGCGGCCGATGTCGCCGGTGTAGAGCCAGCCCTCGCGCAGCGCCGCCGCCGTCGAGTCGGGCGCGTTCCAGTAGCCGAGCATGAGCTGGGGGCCGCGCACGATCACCTCGCCGACCTCGCCCACCGGCAGCTCGCGCTCGCCCGTCTCGAGGTCCACGATCTTCTGCTCGGTGTCGTTGCACGGCAGGCCGGCGGTGTCGAGCGTGAGCCGGCTGTCGTCGTGCACCGGGTTGAGATGCGTGATCGGCCCCGCCTCGGTGAGGCCGTAGCCCTGCACGACCCTCACGCCGGTGAGCTGCGTGAAGCGGCGGGCCAGCTCGGGCGGCGTCGGCGCCGCGCCCACCATGAACATCGCGACGCTGCTCCAGTCCACCGTGCCGATGTCGGGCTTGTTCGCCATCGCCAGCAGCACCGGCGGCACCGCGAAGACGATCGTGATCTTCCGCTCGACGATGAGCCGCAGCGCCTCGGCCATGCCGAAGCGCTCCATGACGACCATCTCGATGCCGGCGTGGACGGCGCCGCCCATCAGCATCAAGCCGTAGATGTGATAGAAGGGCAGGAAGATCAGGAACCGGTCGGCGTCGGTCGCGCGGATCGCGGAGAGGAACTGGATGTTGTTGGCGACGAACACGCCGTGGCTGAGCAGCACGCCCTTGGGTAGCCCGGTGGTGCCGCTCGAGTAGGGGAGCACCAGCAGCTCGTCGCCGCCGGCGACCGCATGCGCCGGCGGCTGAGCGGAGGCGGCGGCCACCAGATCGGCGAAGCGCGTCACGTCGGCCGCGGCGGTGGCGCCCGGCCCCACGACGACGATGTGGCGCAGCCGCGGGACCTCGCCGCGCACCGCCCGCACGAGCGGCAGCAGGTCTTGTTGCACGACCACCGCCACCGCCTGCGCGTCGCCGAGCTGGTAGGCGACCTCGCGCTCCTTGTAGGACGGGTTCATCGGGCTCGACACCGCGCCGATCCGGGCGACGGCGAAGAACGCGACGACGTACTCCGGCCGGTTCGTCATGAACAGGCACACGCGGTCGCCGGGGCCGATGCCGAGCGCGCGCAGCGCGTGGGCGAGCGCGTTGACGAGGCCATCGAGCTCGCGGAACGTCAGGCTCACGTCGGGGAACGTGATGGCCACCCGCTCGGGATAGAGCGTCACCGGGCGGTCGAGCATCGCGCCGTACGGGATGTCGGGGTACGCGAGCTTGGGACGGTACAGCTCGGGCTGCGAGGGTCCGGGCATCGTCTGACCTCCGGGGCGTATTATAGGCGCCGTGCACCGACTGGCCGATCTCCTCCGGGCCGACGAGCGCCGCGCGCTCGCGACGCTCCGTTCCGCCGAGCGCGTCCGGCTCGCCCTGCGACTCGGCGCGCGCGACCTCGAGACGTTCCGCCTCGCCCACGATCCACCGCTCGGCCGCGACGAGGCCGATCGCGAGCTCCGCCGCCGGCGCCAGGCGGCGCGTCGGCCGTCGCGCTGCTTGCGGGAGCTGGCCGGCTGAGCCTGCTCGGCCGCGTCGCGGCGCTGCTGCGCGAGCGGCGCATCCCGTTCGCCGTGGTGGGCGCGGCGGCGATGGCGGTGTACGGGGTGACGCGCTCCACGCGCGATCTCGACGTCCTCACGCTCGACGCCGCCTGCCTGGCGCCGTCGGTGTGGGCACCGCTCGAGCGCGACGGGATCATGGTCCAGGTGCGGCGAGGCGACGCCGACGACCCGCTGGCCGGCGCCGCCCGCCTCGCGGCCCCCGATCAATCCTCGGTGGACGTGATCGTCGGCCGCTCGGGCTGGCAGGCCGGGATCCTCGAGCGCGCCACGCCGCGCTCGATCGAGGGCGAGCTGGTGCCCGTCGCCGCGCTCGCCGACCTGATCGTCCTCAAGCTCTACGCCGCCGGGCCCCAGGACGCGTGGGACGTCGAGCAGCTGCTGGCATCCGGCGATCGCGGCGCGCTGGCGGCCGCGGTCGAGGCGGCGCTGCCGCTGCTGCCGGAGGACTCCCGGCGACTCTGGGCGCGCATCGTCGGGCCGCGGTAGAGTAGCGCCCGACCCGAAGGAGGAGCCCGATGGCCCGCAAGCCCGAAGCGCCGAAGGCCAGGCCCGTCAGCGCCGACGACGTCGACCCGCGTTATCGCTGGGACCGCCCGCTGCAGGCGCCCGGCCACATGCAGGTGGACTTCGAGGAGCGCGTGGACTTCAAGCGGCTGCACGCCTATCGCCTCGGCCGCGCGCGCCGGGCGCTGGCCGCCTCCGGCCTCGGCGCCGTCCTCGTGTTCGACCAGTACAACATCCGCTATCTCTCCGGCACCGTCATCGGCGAGTGGGCGCGCGACAAGCTCACCCGCTGGTGTCTGCTCACCGGCACCGGCGAGCCGTGGGTGTGGGACTTCGGCTCGGCGGCGCGCCACCACCGCCTCTACGCGCCGCAGATCCCCGCCAAGCAGTCGCTGGCCGGCATGGTCGGCATGCGCGGCGCGGTGTCGCCGAAGGCCGGCCTATTCAAGAAAGCCGCGCAGGAGATCCGCGACATCCTCAAGGCCGAGGGCGTGGCCGGCATGCCGCTGGGCATCGACCTCGTCGAGCCGCCGTTCCTCTTCGCGCTGCAAGAGCTCGGGGTCGAGGTGCGCGACGGCCAGCAGGTGATGCTGGAGGCGCGCATGCTCAAGAGCCAGGACGAGCTGACGCTGCTCAACATGGCGGCGGCGATGGTGGACGGCGTCTACCAGGACATCTACGAGGCGCTCAAGCCGGGCGCGCGCGAGAACGAGATCGTGGCGCTGGCCAACAAGCGGTTGTACGAGATGGGCTCCGACAGCGTGGAGGCGATCAACGCGATCTCCGGTGAGCGCTGCAGCCCGCATCCGCACAACTTCACCGACCGCATCATCCGGCCGGGCGACCAGGCGTTCTTCGACATCATCATGTCGTTCGTCGGCTACCGCACCTGCTACTACCGCACGTTCAGCGTCGGCAAGGCGACCCGGCCCCAGCTGGTCGCGTACAAGAAGGCGCGCGAGTGGATGGACGAGGCCATCGCGCTGATCAAGCCGGGCGTCACCACCGACAAGATCGCCCGCGCGTTCCCCAAGGCCGCCGACATCGGCTTCGACAGCGAGATGGGGGCCTTCGGCCTCAACTTCTGCCATGGCATCGGGCTGGGGCTGCACGAGCGGCCGATCATCAGCCGGCTCAACTCGTTCGACGACCCGATGGAGCTCGAGGCGGGCATGATGTTCGCGGTCGAGACGTACTGCCCGGCCACCGACGGCGTGTCGGCGGCGCGCATCGAGGAAGAGGTGATCGTCACGCCGGCGGGGGCCCAGATCATCACGCTCTTCCCGGCCGACGAGCTGCCGATCGCCAACCGCTACTGATGGCCGCCGCCCGCATCACGACCACGGTCGTCGGCAGCTACCCGCAACCGGCGTGGCTGGTGGACCGCGAGCGGTTCCGCGGCAACGTGGTGCCGCGGATCCGGCTGCCCGAGGTGTGGCGGGTGGCGCCGGCGCTGCTCGAGGAGGCGCAGGACGACGCCGTGCGGCTGGCCGTCGCCGACATGGAGCGCGCCGGCATCGACGTGATCAGCGACGGCGAGCAGCGGCGCGAGTCGTACTTCAACCGCTTCGCTACCGCGCTCGGCGGCATCGATCCCGACCGGCCGGGCAGCGCCATCGGGCGGCTGGGCCGTCCCACGCCGGTGCCGCGCGTCGTCGGCCCGATCGAGCGGGTGCGGCCGGTGTCGGTGAGCGAGGCCGCCTTCCTGCGCGCGGCCACCGCGCGGCGCATCAAGATCACCGTGCCGGGGCCGTTCACGCTGTCGTGCCTCGCCCAGGACGAGCACTATCGCGATCCCGAGCGGCTGGCGCTCGCCTACGCGGCGGCGGTGAACGCCGAGCTGCGTGAGCTGGAGCCGCTGGTGGACTGGCTGCAGCTCGACGAGCCGTATCTGCAGGCGCATCCCGATCGCGCGCGGGCCTTTGGCGTGACCGTCATCGATCGCGCGCTGGCCGGTCTCACGAAGCCGACGTGCGTGCACCTCTGTTTCGGCTACGCGTTCTCCCACGCGCTCGCCGGCACGACCAAGTCGGGCGGTTACCGGTTTCTCTCCGAGCTGGAGGCTTCGCGCGCCACGCAGGTGTCCATCGAGGCCGCCCAGCCGAAGCTCGACCTGGCGGCGCTGAAGGAGCTGCCCTCCAAGACGATCGTGCTCGGCGTGCTCGACCTCGGCGACGCGGCGGCGGAGACCGCCGACACGGTCGCCCGCCGGATCGACGCCGCGCTGAAGCACGTCCCCGCCGATCGGCTCGTCGCCGCGCCCGACTGCGGGATGAAGTACCTGCCTCGCGACCTCGCGCGCGCCAAGCTGACCGCGCTCGCGGCCGGCGCCCGGCTCGTCTAGGCTGGGTTCCGACCGCCGGCGGTCGACCACGTGCGGCTCGATCGGCGGCTCGAGGTCAGCGCGACCCGGGCGGCCCGCGCGATCTCTCGCCGGGCGGCGACGAGCGGACCGCGAATGGCGGCCGGGCGCATCCGAGATCTCGCGGCAGGCGTCTGAAAGTGACGCCGATATCGGAGCGGCGTCGTTCCCAGGGCTCTCAGGAAGGCCCGCCGCATGACGTCGACGCTCTGGAAGCCGCACCCGAGCGCCACCTGCAGCAGGCTCTTGTCGGTCTGTTCCAGGAGCCGCCGGCCGGCTTCCACCCGCAGGTGAAAGAGGTAGCGGCCGGGCGAGGTGCCGAATTCCTGCGCGAACACCCGCGCGAAGTTGCGCGCGCTCATGGCCGCGCGATCGGCGAGCGTGCCGACTGACAGGGATTGGTCGAGGTGCTCGGTCATCCACATCTGCAGCGCGTGCATCGGCTTCGTGTGCGCGGCCTGCGTCTCGAGGGAAACGCTGACCTGGTCCTGGCCGCTCGGGCGACGGAGGAACAACACCAGCTCGCGCGCCACATTCACCGCCGCGGCCGTGCCGACGTCCTCTTCGACCCAGGCGAGAGCGAGGTCGATCCCGGCCGAGATGCCGGCCGAAGTATAGATGTTGCCGTCCTGCGCCCAGGTCGGTCGTGGATCGACAGCGACCCGCGGGTACCGATCGGCGAGCTCGCGCGCGTACCTCCAGTGCACGGTCGCCCGCCGGCCGTCGAGGATCCCGGCGGCGGCCAGCAGGAACGCGCCGACGCACACCGACCCGAGGCGGCGGCTGGTCGCCGCGACCCGTCGCAGCCACCCGAGGAGGGCACGCTCCCGCCTCAGGCGGGCGGCGACCCCACAAATGACCAGCACCGAGTCGGGACGGCCGCGGACGTCGTGATAGTGCCGATGCGCGAGAAAGGACAGCCCGGACTCTCCGGCGACTCTTCGATCCCGCGCCGTCGTGACGATCTCGATCGCATAGGGCTTTCGGGCGCCACCCACCAGACGATTCGCGGCCACCAACACCTCGACCGGGCCGACGAGGTCGAGCTCGTCCACCGGGGGGACGACGAGGAGGATGATGCGCCGGGGCATGACGCTGGGATCTTCCGCTCCGCCATCCGTTCGCGCAAGCGCGGTGTTGGCAGAAATCGTCTGAATCTTGTCAGCCGGCCGCCGCCCGCGCCCGGCATGCTGCAACGTGAACGGGAAGGAGGCGGCCTCATGCTTGGGATTGGCTTCGCCGGCAGCTTCGCCGCGCGGCTCGAAGGTCCTGTACGCGCACATCTCGAAGTGTCGTGTGACGTCGTCGTCGCCGACGAGGTCGGGATCGTCTCCAAGCTCCCCGATCTCGATGTCCTCATCACGCTCGCGTTCAGCCGTGAGATGGCCGCGGTAGCCCGGCGACTCAAGCTCGTGCAGGTGCCCGGAGCCGGCCTCGACCGGATCGATCGCGCTGCGCTGCCGGCGGGCACGCGGCTCGCGAATGTGTATGGTCACGAGATCGGCATCGCGGAGTACGTGCTGGGAGCGCTGCTGGCGCTCACGCGGGAGTTCGGTCGAATCGACGCCGCGCTCCGCCGTGGGTGCTGGGAGAGCCAGTGGGCGGTCGGCGCGCCGTCGCCCTCCGTGTGGCCGGAGCTGGCCGGAAAAACGCTCGGCATCATTGGCTACGGGCGGATCGGCCAGGCGGTGGCCCGCCGCGCCCGCGCATTCGACATGGAAATTCTGGCGATCCGCCGGGACAGCTCGGCGCCGGATCCGCATGGCCTCGCGGCCGTCCGTGGGCCCGAGGCCCTCGACGACGTGCTCGCGCGCTCCGACTATCTCGCGATCACGCTGCCGCTGACGTCCGAGACCCGCGGTCTCCTCGGTGACGCGCAGCTCCGCTCCATGAAGCCGACGGCGATCCTCGTCAACGTCGCGCGCGCCCACATCCTCGACGAGGACGCCCTCTATGCGGCGTTGGCCGAGAGAAGGATCGCCGCCGCGGCCCTCGACGTCTGGTATCGCTATCCGAGTGAGGCCGGCCCGACGCTTCCGGCTCAGCGGCCCTTTCACGAGCTGCCGAACGTTCTCATGACGCCGCACGTGTCCGGCTGGACAGACGGGATGCTGGACGCGCGGGCGAAACTGATCGCGGAGAACATCCGGCGCACGGCCCACGGCGAATTGCCCCTCAACCTCATTCCGCCGGGCGCGTCGACCGAATGAAGACTAGGGTCGGAGCCGCCGCACCGGGTTGCGCAGGGTCCCGACCCGGTCGAGCGTGATCTCCACCACGTCGCCGTCGGCCAGCGCGTGCTCGTCGGGCACCAGGATGCCGGTGCCGGTCGAGAGCACGGTGCCGGGCGGGCAAGGGTTGCTCCGGCAGAGCCAGGCCACCAGGTCGGCGCACTGCCGCTTCATCTCCTTGGTGTTGACCCCGCCGCGGAAGATCGCCCGCCCGCCGCGCGAGATCGTGCACGTCAGCTCGAGCGCGTGGGGATCGCCGACCTCGGCCGCCGTCGCCAGCACCGGACCGCACGCGAAGCAGCCGTCGAAGATCTTCGACTGGGGCAGGAACAGCGGATTGGCGCGCTCGATGTCCCACGCCGACAGGTCGTTGCCGATCGTGTAGCCGACGATGGCGCCGCCGCGCCCGAGGACCAGCGCGAGCTCGGGCTCGACGGCGGTGAGGGCCGAGTCCGCGCGGACGCCGATCGGCGCGTTGGGCCCGACCGTGCGCGAGGCGGTCGCCTTGAAGAAGAGCTCGGGGCGCTCGGACTCGTAGACGAAGTCGTAGATCCCCCTGGTGCGCCCGCCCTCGCCGGTGTGGGCCTCGTAGTACTCGCGGCTGCGCCGGTAGGTGATGCCGGCGCCCCAGACTTCGGGGGGATCGAGCGGCGCTAACAGGTAAGGCCGCCGCGGCGCCGGCGTCCGGTCGAGCGTGGCCCACGGCACGCGCGCGCGCGCGGTTTTGGCGAGGGCGCGCAGGCGGCTCTCGAGCCGCGCCGCCGTCCCGCACTGGGCGATGAGGCCGGTCACCGACGTCACGCCGGCCTTCGGCGACGTCACGTCGAGCACCGCGTCGCCGGCCACGATGCCCACGCGCGGGCCGCGTCCCGGCAGGAAGAACTGGCAGACTTTCATGACAGACCTCCGAGGTGATGCTGGGCGAGATAGTACCCGATCCGCGCGACGTGCTCCTCGGTGGCGGCGGCGTCCTCGAGGCGGACGACCGGGCACTGCAGCGCGGCCAGCCAGCGCTCGTGCATGAGGCGATTGCGCTCGACGGCATACCCCTCGTCGTACGCGGCGGCCCATACGAGAAACGCCAGGGACTTCGCCGCGCGCGACCCGCCCGGCGCGATGGCCGCGTCGCCGTAGCGCTGGCGCTCGCGCTCGCGCAGCCGCGCCAGCCGGATCTCGGGCGCCAGCCACACGAACACGACGACGTCGAAGCGCGGGACGAAGAGGTCGCCCCAGCCGCACAGCGAGCCTGACAGCACCCACGCGGGATCGCGGGCCAGCGCGGCGCCGAGCTGCGCCTGGCGCTCGGGCCGCTCGCGGATCCGCTCGAAGGGCGGCTCGCTCGGCAGCCAGAAGAAGTTGTCGGTGTCCAGGTGCGGGCAGCCGAGCCGGGCGGCGAGCGCGCGGTCCAGCGTCGTCGTCCCCGAGCCGGAGGCGCCGAGGATGTGGACGCGCGCCACGCTCAGAACCGGTAGGCGACGCCGGCGTCCACGTGGATCGGCGGCGCCGGCGTGAGGAACGGCTCGATCGGCGCGCCCGGCCGCTTGGCATTGGGCGCGAACGTCCCGTACGTCTCGTGCGCGTCGTCGAGCAGGTTGCGGATCGTGAGGAACGCGGTGAGCCCCCTCCAGCGCGCGCGGGCGCCGGCGCTGAGGGTGACGTAGGGCGCGAGCTGGCGCGCGACGTTCTCCTCGTCGCCCCGCAGCCGCTGGCGGCCGACGTACGCGCCCGACACCCACAGCGTGAGCCACGAGGTCAGATGGTGGTCCACGCCGGCGTCGAGGCGGTGGCGGGGGACGAGCGGGATGTCGCTGCCGCGCCGCACGTGCTGCACGCACGGCGCGGCGGCGCAGCCGGCGGTGAGCCGCGGCGTGGCGAGCTCCACGTCGTCGCGGAACGTCGCCTCGGTGTATGCGTAGCCGAGGTGCAGGTCCCAGCGCCGGTCGAGCGTCGCGCGCGCGTCCGCCTCGAACCCCTGGCGGCGGGTGGCGCCGACGTTCTGGAAGAAGAGGCCGATCGTGCCGGTCGGTGACACCGAGAAGATGTCGTCGTGCAGCTCGGTGCGGAAGGCGGCGAGCTCGAGATTGAGCCAGGACCGGGGCGCCAGCCGGGCGCCGACCTCCCAGTGATCGGCCGTCACCGCCTTCAGCGGCGGGTCCGCCGCCACCCCGGCCTGCAACCCGGGGCAGATCGCGCCGGGCCGGGCGCACGTGAGCTCGAGGAAGGCCGGGGCGCGGAAGCCTTGCGCGTAGACCGCGTAGACGCCCGCCGCCGGCGAGACGTTGTAGTTCAGCCCGAGGCGCGGGTCGAGCCGGCTGAAGGTGCTGGTGCCGTCGGAGCTCGGCCCGCCGCCGGCCGGGCTGGCGTCGCCGATCTGGTGGCGGAGCCAGTCGAAGCGCGCGGCGGTGGTGAGCACGAGGACGTCGCCGGGCGCCAGCAGGTCGCGGGCGAGGTCGAGGGTGTTCTGCGCGAACAGCGCCCACCCGTGCTGGTCGTCGCGCGCCCGGCTGTCGAGGGCGTGGTCGCCGGCCGGCTGCTCCAGGAACGCGCTCACGCCGACGTCGGAATGCAGGTACTCGAGGCCGAGCGTGAGGTGGTCGGCGCGGCCCAGCACGCGGGCGTCGTGGTCGAGCTGCAGGGTGGTGCCCGCCGAGGCGGTGTGGCCGAAGCTGCGCGTGTTGGCGCCGACGAGGTTCACGTTGAACTGCTCGGTGTCCAGCGTGCGCGCGAAGGCGGTGAGCCCGAGGCTGGTGCGCTCGGCGAGGAGCTGGTGGACGTTCAGCGTCACGAGATTCAGCAGCGGCTTGAAGAAGTCGCCGCCGGTGTAGTTGAGGCGGCGGTCCCGCCCCAGCTCGCTCAGCGGCAGCGAGCCCGGCTCCTCGATGCGGTTCTCGGCGCGCTGGAACGACAGCGTGGCGTCGGTGTCGCCGGCGCGCAGGCCGAGCTTGGCGAAGAGCCGGCCGAGGCGCACGCGGGAGAGGTCGCGCCAGCCGTCCTCCTGCCGATAGGTGCCGGCGACGTAGTAGTCGAGCGGCCCGGCCGGGCCGGCGGCGCGCAGCCGGTACTTCTGGCCGCCGAAGCTGCCCGCCTCCATCGCGGGCTCGACCTCGCGGATCTCGCCGCCGCGCCGGGTGACGATGTTGAGGGCGCCGCCGAGCGTGTTGCGGCCGAACAGCGCCGTCGGGCCGCGGATGACCTCGATGCGCTCGATGTCGTCGAGCGGGATCAGGTCGAAGTTCACCTCCTCCACCGTCGGCTCGTTGACGCGCACGCCGTCCACGAACACGCTGAGCCCCTGCGGCACGCCGGTCACCGGTGAGGCCTGGAAGCCGCGCAGTGAGACGTCGCGCTGCGCCGAATTGCCCTGCTGGTCGGGGCTCGTCACGCCGGGCAGCCGGTCGAGGACGTCCTGCACGCTGCGCGCGCCCGACGCGCGCGCCTCGTCGCCGGTGAGGATCTGCACGCTGCCGGGGACGTGGTCGAGCGGCAGCGGCGCGTCGGGCAGGCGGGCCGGCGCCGAGACACGCACCTCGGGCATCCGGATGACCTCCTCGGGCGCCGGCTGCTGCGCCACCGCCGGCGCCGCCTTGAGGGCGCCGACGAGCGCGATCTTCGCGGTGCGCCCCGGCGGCGCGGGGTGGCGGCCGTGCATTTGGGGGGGGGGGGGGGCCATCTCGGGGCCCCCCACCTAATAATCTCGAGGGTCGAGGACGTCACGCAGGCCGTCGCCCGCGAGGTTGAAGGACAGCGCCAGCACGAAGATCGCCAGCCCCGGCCAGTAGGCCATCCACGGCGCCTGCTCGAGGAACTGCTGGGCGGCGTTGAGCATCGTGCCCCACGAGGGCGCCGGCGGCTGCACGCCGAGGCCGAGGAAGGACAGGATCGCCTCGGCGATGATGGCGGTCGGCACCGCGACGGTGGCCTGCACGATGATCGCGCTGACGATGTTGGGCAGGATGTGCCGGCCCATCACGCGCAGGTCGCCGGCGCCGAGCGCGCGCGCGCCGTGCACGTAGTCCTCCTGGCTCGTCGCGAGCACGAGGCCGCGGGTGAGGCGGATGTAGGTCGGCGTGGCGCCGAGCCCGATGGCCAGCGTCGCGTTGGTGAGCGACGGCCCCAGGATCGTGACGAGGCCGATGGCCAGGATCAGGAACGGAAACGCCAGCCACGCGTCGGTCAGCCGCATGACGAGCTGGTCCAGCGCGCCGCGGTAGAAGCCGGCCGCCAGCCCGATCGGCACGCCGATCGCGATCGCGAGCAGGATCGAGAAGACGCCGGCCTCCATCGAGATGCGTGCGCCCCACACCAGACGCGAGAGGCCGTCGCGGCCGAGGTCGTCGGTGCCGAACGGGTGGGTCCACGACGGCGCCTTGCGGAGCTGGCTCCAGTCGGTGCGGGTGGGATCGTCGGGGGCGATCCACGGCGCTCCCGCCGCCACGACGACGAAGAGCAGGACGACGGCGGCCCCGACGACGGCGGCCGGCCGGCGCCGGCCCACGCGCCACGCCCGGGCCAGCAGCCCCGCGCGCGGCGCCGCCGCCTCGACGGCCAGTGGCAGCGCGACGGCCGCGTCAGCCGCCATCGGCGGCGCCGCGGATGCGGATGCGCGGGTTGAGCACGGTGTAGGAGACGTCCACCAGGAGGTTGATCAGCACGTACGACGAGGCGGTGATCAGCACCACGCCCTGCACGACCGGGTAGTCGCGGGTGAACACCGCCTCGACGACGAGCCGGCCGAACCCCGGCACCACGAAGATGGACTCGGTGACGACGGCGCCGCTCATCAGGGCGCCCATCTGCAGCCCGAGGATCGTGACGACCGGGATCAGGCCGTTGCGCAGCGCGTGGCGGAGGACGACCGCCCCCTGGGCGAGCCCCTTGGCGCGGGCGGTGCGCACGTAGTCCGCGCTCAGCACCTCGATCATCGCGTTGCGCGTCTGGCGCATCAGCACCGCGGCCAGCCCCGCGCCGAGGACCAGCGCGGGCATCAGCATGCGCTTGAGATTGCCGAGCGGGTCCTCGACGAGCGGCACGAAGCCGGAGGCGGGCAGCCAGCCGAGGCGCACCGAGACGAGCAGGATCAGCATGATGCCGAGCCAGAAGTTGGGGATCGACACGCCGCACAGCGACACGCCGCTGGCGACGACGTCCCACGCGCCGTTGCGGTGGACCGCCGCCATGACGCCGGCCGGGATGGCGATCGCCAGCGCGATGAGGATGGACAGGCCGGCCAGCTCGGCCGTGATCGGCAGCTTGATGGCCACCGTCCACGCGACCGACTGGCGCGTGCGGATCGACTCGCCGAGGTCGCCGCGCAGCGCCAGCGCGGCCCAGCGCAGGTACTGCACCGGGATCGGGTCGCGCAGGCCGTACTTCTCCCGCAGCTCCTCGATCCCGGCGGCGTCGGCGTCGGTGCCGGCGAGCACCCGGGCAGGGTCGCCCGGGATCATCCGGACGCCCGTGAACACGATGACGCTGATCAGGACCAGCGTGACCGCCGAGATGAACGCCCGGCGGACGAGGAACTCGACCACGCGTCTACTGCCAGGACGTGCCCTTGATGCGAATGAGGCCGTCGCCCACGGCCTTGTACCCCTTCAGGTTCTTCGGGAACGCCACGATGTAGTTCTGGAAATAGAGATAGAGGATGTTCCGGCGCGCCAGCATGATGTCGTTCGCCTCGCGGTAGAGCGCGGTGCGCTGGGCGATGTCGGTGACCTCGCGCGCGCGGTTCAGCAGGCTGTCGAGCTTCTCGTCGCATCCCAGCGTCTCGTTGAGGCTGCCGCCGCACGTCTGGAACTGGTGGATGTTGTGGTCGGGGTCCACCCGGCCGCTCCAGCCGATGAGGAACGCCTGGTGCTTGCCGTCCTCGTTGTCCTTCAGCGACGAGGCGAACTCCTTGGGCACCAGCGAGATGTTGAAGCCGGCCTCGCGCGCCATGCCCTGGATGACCTCGCCCACCCGCCGCTGCTGCGGGTTGTTGACGATCACCATCTCGAACGCGTAGCCGTTGGGCAGCCCCGCCTCGGCGAGGAGCTTCTTGGCGCGCGCCACGTCGCGACCGAGGCACTTGCGGGCCTTGTCGAAGAACGGGCTGTTCGGCGCGATCGCCGTGCACCCCGGCGTGTAGAGGCCGTCCCACGCCACCTGGTTGAGGGCCTCGCGGTCGATCGAGAGCTCGAGCGCCTCGCGCACGCGCGGATCGTTGGCGAGCGGCGTGCCGAGGTTGCCGGGGGGCTGGGTCTTGCCGCTCTTGTTGCGCAGGTTGATCGTGATGCCGTTGTAGCCGAGGCCGACGGCGTTGGAGACCTCGAACTTGCCTTCCTTCTTCAGGCTGGTGGCGTCGCTCGGCGCGACGAGGTGCATGACGTCGATGTCGCCCGAGCGCAGGTTGGCCAGTCGCACGTTGTCGTCGGGGATGATCCGGAAGATGATCCGGTCGAACTTGGCCGCCGCCGGGTCGAAGTAGTGGGGCGAGCGCTCGACGACGATCCGGTCTTGCGGGATGCGCTCGACGAACTGCCACGGCCCCACGCACACCGGCGCGGTGCCGAACTTGTCGCCCAGCTTCTGCGCGGCCGCCGGCGACACCGGCATCCCCGCGCGGTCGGTGAGGATCGCGG
Source organism: Methylomirabilia bacterium (assembly GCA_041497115.1). Taxonomy (GTDB): domain Bacteria; phylum Methylomirabilota; class Methylomirabilia; order Rokubacteriales; family CSP1-6; genus AR5. The sequence goes on along the minus strand of JBGQFW010000011.1, from coordinate 50,682 downwards.
TCAGCGGCGACAGCGGCGACTTGAGGCGAAGGCGGATGGTCGTCGGGTCCACGACCTCGATCGCGGTGACGTGATCCAGCTCGCTGCGCCGCGTCGAGCCCTTCATGTCGCGGTGCCGCTCGAGCGAGAACCGCACGGCCTCGGCGTTCATCGGCGTGCCGTCGTTGAACTTCACCCCGGCGCGCAGCTTGATGGTGACCGTCTTCCCGCCGTCGCTGACGGCGGGCAGGGCGGCGGCGAGCTGCGGATGGATGACCAGGTTCTCGTCGATCTCGTAGAGCTTCTCGCAGATGTGCTCGAAGATGATGCGCCCGACGTAGGTGCGGGCCAGCGTCGGGTCGAGGATGTCGGGGTCCTGGTTGAGGGCGACCACCAGCGTCTTCTTCTGCGCGTGGGCGGCGCCGGGCGCCAGCGCCAGCAGCAGGGCGCCGGCGACGAGAAACCGCCTGGTCCAAGAGATGCTCATCGTGTCCTCCCGTGTGGAAACGTCGGCTGTCGGGGCCGGGGCGCCCGCATCTTACCCCGCCCGGACGAGGAGCGCGAGGGCCCGGCTGCGCAGCGCGTCGGGCAGGGGGGCCGGGCGGCGGGCGTCGAGATCGAGCTGCACCCCGGACTGCTCGAGCGTGGACACGCGCTCGCCGCTGCGCTCGTTGGTCATCACGTGCAGGATGCGGATGGACGAGTTGCCGACGTGCGTGAGCGCGCTGCGCACGGTGAGCGGATCGCCCGCGCGCACGCCACCCTCGAACCCCAGCTGGAACTCGAAGGTCGAGAAGCCGCGGTGGGCGTCGCGCATGTACTTGGGCGTGAGGCCGAAGGCGGCGAGGGCGTGGCCGTTGGCGGCCGAGAAGCGGTGGATCGCCGCCGACAGCGCGAGGCGACCGCCCGCGTCGACCTCGCCGGGGTTGGCGGCGTCGCGCGCGCAGGCGTGGAAGCCCTCGAGCGACTTCGGGCGGGGCCGCGTCTCGCGCGCCGGCCCGTCCCAGGCGACGCGGCGCGCCTCGGCGGCGCGGCGCTGCCCGGGCGTGAGGGTGAGGGCCAGCCGGTGCTCGACGGTGGTGCACAGGACGCGCTCGGTGGACTCCAGCAGCTTGTGACCGATCACGAGGGCGTCGGGCTCGACGCCGATGACGGCGCTCTCCACGTGCATGAGGTCGTTGACGCGCAGCTCGCGCGTGTAGCGGATGTAGCAGTCGCGCGTCGGCGCCGGGGCGGCGCCGAGGGCGTGCAGGACGGTGACCGCGGCGTCGGCGAAGCGGGAGAGGTAGTAGGCGACGGTGAGGTGATCGTTGGCGTCCACCTCCCAGCGGAACACGGTGCCGCGATACGTCTCGAGCCACTCGGCGTCGGGCATGCGCGGTATGCTAGCGCACCATGAGCGAGCACGCCGACCTGATCTTCACCGGCGGCCGGGTCCACACCGTCAACGCCGCCAACGACGTCGTCCCCGCGCTGGCCGTCGGCGGCGGCCGCGTCCTGCTGGCCGGCGGTGACGCGGAAGTGCGCGCCCTGGCCGGGCCGGCCACGCGCGCCGTCGAGCTGCGCGGCCGGGCGCTGCTGCCGGGGTTCATCGACGGCCACTGCCACCTGGCGGGGCTCGGCATGGCGTCCGTCTCGATCGACTGCAAGGCCACCGGCATGCAGTCGATCCGCGCGCTGCAGGACGCGGTGCGCGCGCGGGCGGCGGCCCAGCCGCCGGGCACGTGGATCCGCGGGCGCGGCTACGATCAGTCGCGGCTGGCCGAGCGGCGCCATCCCAACCGCCTGGACTGGGACGCCGTCGCGCCCGATCACCCGGTGCTCTTCACGCGCACGTGCGGCCACATCGCCTCGGTCAACGGCCGCGCGCTGGCGCTGGCCGGCATCACCGACGCCACGCCCGATCCCGCCGGCGGCCGCTACGACCGCGAGGGCGGCCGGCATCTGGGCGTGGCCTACGAGACTGCGCAGGCGCCGCTGCAGCTTGCCGCGCTGCCCTCGCGCGACGAGTTCCGCGAGGCGCTGCTGCGCGCGGATGCGGCCTACACCGCCGCCGGCGCCACCAGCGTGCACGACGCCGGCGGCCTCGTCGGCCCGCCGTTCGGCCCGTGCCAGGAACTGGCCGCCGCCGGCCGCCTGCGCATCCGCATCTACGCGTTCGCCACCGTCAATAGCCGCCAGCATCCGTTAATGGGGCTGCTCGGGACGGGCGTGCACACGGGGCTCGGCGACGCGCGACTCCAGCTCGGCGCTTTCAAGGTGATGACCGACGGCTCCTCGAGCGGGCCGACCGCGGCCACCCGCGAGCCGTACACCTCGAACTGCCAGGATCACGGAATTCTCTACTGGAGCCAGGACGATCTCGACGACCTCATCGGCCGGGCGCACCGCCAGGGGTTCCAGTGCACCGTCCACGCCGTCGGCGACCGCGCCATCGAGCAGACGCTGAACGCGATGGACCGCGCCCAGCGCGAGGCGCCGCGCCAGGGGCTGCGCCATCGTATCGAGCACTGCGGCATCTGCCCGCCCGACCTGCGCGCGCGCGTGCGCGCCCAGCGCATCCTGCCGGTCATGCAGCCGGCGTTCTTCTGGGAGTTCGGCGACGGCTACATCGCCAACTACGGCCAGCCCCGCGCCGACACGATGTTCCCGGCCAAGAGCCTGCTGGCCGCCGGCGTGCCCGTCGTCGGCTCCTCCGACGCGCCGGTGACGCACTACGCCCCGCTGTTCGGCATCGAGCAGGCGCTCACGCGCGCGACGAGCGACGGCCAGGTGTGCGGCCCCGACGAGCGCGTGGATCTCACGACGGCGATCCGCATGCACACGATCAACGGCGCGTTCGCGTCGTTCGAGGAGCATCTCAAGGGCAGCCTCGAGCCCGGCAAGCTCGCCGATCTGGTCGTGCTCGGCGAGGACATCGCGCGCGTGCCGGTGAAGGACCTGCGCCACCTGCCCGTGGCGATGACGATCGTCGGCGGCGAGGTCGTGTACGAGGGGTGAGCTAGGGACCCTTCGGCTTGTCGCCGGCGAGCGTGATGCGGTGGAGCAGGCGGCGGTGGCCCTGGTAGTCGTTGATCGCGTTGTGCTGGGCGCAGCGGTTGTCCCACATCGCCAGCGAGCCCGGGCGCCAGCGGAAGCGGCAGGTGAGTTCCGGCCGCGTCTGGTGGCGATAGAGGTACTGCAGCAGCGGCGCGCTCTCCTCGGCGGTCATTCCCTCGAAGCGCACGGTGTGGGCCACGTTGACGTAGAGCGCACGGCGGCCCGTCTCGGGATGCACGCGCACGACCGGGTGGACGGCCTCGTACGCCTTCTTCGCGTCGGCGCGCGCGCTGTCCTTGATGCGGTCCTCGCGGGTGCGCGACACGTCGGCCGCCGCCGAGCTGTTGATCGCCGCCAGGCCGTCGAGCAGCCGCCGCAGGCCGTCCGAGAGCGTCTCGTAGGCCGCGTACATGTTGGCGAACTCGGTGTCGCCACCGGCGGGCGGGACCTCGCGCGCCACCAGCATGCTCGCCATCGGCGGCACGTCGAGGTAGGTCGTGTCGGAGTGCCAAATGCCGCCGAAGTTGATCGTCTCGTGCGCGAGCTTGAGGACGGGGATGATCACGGGGAAGTCGTCGAGCCCCTTCACGAACGGGTACTCGATCGGCTCGCCGAAGCGCTTCGCGAAGGCCAGGAAGCGCGCCGGCGGCAGCTCCTGGTCGCGGAAGAAGAGGACCAGGTGATCCAGCCACGCGCGGCGCAACTCGGCAACGGTGGCGTCGCCAAGATCCCTCGAGAGGTCGACGCCGCTGACCTCGGCGCCGAGCGCACCGGCGATCGGCTGGATCTGCATCAGATGAAGACGGCTTTGAGCTGGGCCTCGGGGTAACGGCCGCCGGCGCCGGCGCCGACCGGTGCCGTCTCCGAGATCCGCCGCACGTCGTCGGCGCTCAGCTCGACCTTCAGCGCGCCGAGGTTTTCTTGAAGCCGATCGATCCGCTTGGTGCCGGGGATGGCGACCACGTCCCGGCCCTGGGCGAGGAGCCAGGCGAGCACGAGCTGGCCGGGTGTGCAGCCCTTCTCGCGCGCGAACGCCTCGAGCCTCTTCACCAGCTCGATGTTGCGGACCAGGTTGTCGCCCTGGAAGCGCGGGTGGGCCAGCCGCCGGTCGCCCTCGGGGATGTCCTGGGGTTTGTGGACCTGGCCCGCGAGCAGGCTGCGCCCCAGCGGCGAGTAGGCCACGAACGAGATGCCCAGCTCGCGCAGCGTCGGCAGCGTCTCCTCGGCCTCGCGGCGGTAGAGCAGCGAGTACTCGCTCTGCACCGCGCTGATCGGGTGCACGGCGTGGGCGCGGCGCACGGTGGCGGGCGCCGCCTCGGAGAGACCGAGGAAGCGCACCTTGCCCGCCTCCACGCAGCGCTTCATGCCGCTCACGGTCTCCTCGATCGGCACCTTGGGGTCCACGCGATGCTGGTAGTAGAGGTCGATCACGTCCACGCCCAGCCGCTTGAGGCTGGCGTCGCACGCCTGCACGACGTACTCCGCGCGGCCGTTGACCACGTTGGCGCCGCCGGGGTTCTGCACCTGGCCGAACTTCGTGGCCAGGATCACCCGGTCGCGCCGCCCCTTGAGCGCCTTGCCGATCAGGGTCTCGTTGTGGCCCCAGCCGTACATGTCCGAGGAGTCGAGGTGGTTGACGCCGAGATCGATCGCGCGCTGGATGAGCGCGATCGACTCGGTGTCGTCGGCGGGGCCGTAGACGCCCGAGAACCCCATGCACCCCAGGCCGATCGCCGAGACGTCGAGCGTGCTCTGACCGAGCCGCCGGCGCGGGATCGCGCTCATGCCTTCACGTCCGTGAGGCCGAGCTCGGCCAGCTTGCTGGCGGTGGGCCTGCCGGTCTCGGCGTCCCAGCCGGCCATCTCGTAGTAGGTCCGCCGCGCCGCCACGAACAGGTCGCGCTCGACCTTCGACCCCTTCAGCGCGCCGTTGCCGATGCCTTCGTGCAGCCGGTCGGGCAGCACGTCGTCGGCCGGCGTGAACCCCTCGCGGTCGTTGAAGACGCGGGCCAGCGTGTTGGCGCGCTCGCCCACCTTCATCGCCTCGTAGAGGCTCATGTTCCAGCCGGTGACGCCGTTGATGTAGTCGATCAGCGGCGCGAGCTCCAGCACGTTGAGCGGCGCGCCGACGAAATCGCACATGCCGACCGAGTTGTAGAACGACCAGACCTTCTGCGTCTCGAAGAACGCGCGGACTTTCCTGGCGTCCAGGTCGAGCGGGTCGAGCGGCTCGATCAGCCCCAGCACGCCCATCGAATGGCCCTGGGTGTGGAAGCCGGCGTAGAGTGGATCGTGGGGCGCCTCCATGTGGTCGGCGCCGGTCGGCGACAGCGCGTAGGCGAGCGCGAGCCCCTTCTTGCCGCGCGGGTCGTGCATCGGCAGCTCCTGCCCCTTGACGTGCATCGCGAACTTCTCGGCGCCCTTGCCGAGCTGCGCGGCCGCCCGCTTGACGCCCTCGCCGAGCAGCCGGCCGAACCCCTCGCGGCGGCCGATCTGGTGGATCAGCGTGATCGTGTCGTCCACGTTGCCCCAGGTGAGGTCGAGGCCGCCGGTCGTCGTCTTGTCGATGATCTTCTGCTCGTAGCACTCCATGGCGAACGCGATGGAGGCGCCGGTGGAGATCGAGTCGAGCACGTACTGCGCGTAGAGCTGGTTGATCAGCGCCAGCGCGTTGAGGTCGTTGATGCCGCACAGCGACCCGGTGGCGGCGAGCGTCTCGTACTCCGGCCCGCCGTACTTGGGCGTCACGCCCAGCTCCTTCACCTCGACCTCGCGCTTGCAGGCGACGGCGCACGCGTAGCAGGTGCCGCGGTTGACCAGGATCGTGTCGCGCATCTTCTGGCCGCTGATGTCGTGCGCGCCCTCGAACGAGCCGTCGCGGAAGTTGCGCGTGGGCAGGATGCCGCTGGCCTCGAGCGCGAGCACGCCGGCGGAGGAGCCCAGCTGGTGGAAGCGGTCCTTCGAGCGGTCGTAGTGGTCCTTGAACCACACCAGCTTCTGCTTGGCCTGGTCCTTGTCGGCGGCCGCCGGCGGCTTGCTGCCGCGCACGACGATCGCCTTGAGGTTCTTGGACCCCATCACCGCGCCCAGCCCGCTGCGGCCGTGGAAGTGCTTGAGCTGGTTCACGATGGCCGCGAAGCGCACGCCGCGCTCGCCCGACACGCCGCACTGCAAGACGCGGATGCGCTTGTCGCCCAGCTCGGCCTCGAGGCCGTCCTGCACCTCGCCGGAGAGCTGGCCCCAGTACGCGGCGGCGTCGCGGAACTCGACCCGGTCGTCCTTGATCCACACGTAGGTCGGCTTGTCGGCCTTTCCGTGCACGACCACGCCGTCCCAGCCGGCCGCGCGCAGCTCCGGTCCCCACCAGCCGCCCGCCTCGGACTCGCCGTAGCCGCCGGTGAGCGGCGACTTGGCCGCCGCCGTGTAGCGGTTGGTGCCGGAGAGCGAGAGCCCGTTGATCACGCTCGTCATGAAGACGAGGACGTTGTCGGGACCGAGCGGATCGACGCCGGGCTCGAGCTCGCGCAGCAGCAGCCAGGCGGCCATGGCGCCGCCGCCCAGGTGCCGGCGCAGCACGTTCTCGGGAACTTCTTCCACGCGCGTCTGCCGCGCGGTGAGGTCGATGTGCAGGAGCTTGGCCGTGATGCCGGCAGCCATGGGTATATCCTCCTTCGAGCGGCCCTCATCCTATCATTCCGGGGAGGCAGGCGGACATGGCCAGGCTGATCCTTCACCCGACGGATTTTTCACCCGGCGCGCGGCCGGCGTTCCGCCGCGCGCTCGCCGTGGCGAGGCGGGAGCGGGCGCGCCTGGTGCTCGTCCACGTGCTGGAGCCGATCACGTTCGGCGACGAGACCTACCTGCTGCAGGAGCTGAAGCTGCGGGAGCGCGCCGAGGCGGCGGCCCGCCGGGGCTTCGACCGGCTGCGGGCGGCGGCGCGGCGCGCCGGCGTCACCGCCGGCGTCGCGCTGCTCGACGGCAACCCCGCGCGCCAGATCGTCGCCCTCGCGCGCAAGCGGCGGGCCACCCTGATCGTGATGGGCACCCACGGACGGACCGGGCTGCGACGGCTGATCCTCGGCAGTGTCGCCGCGCGGGTGATCGCCGCCGCGCCGTGCCCGGTGCTGACCGTCCGCGCGCGCTAAGCGGTTGCCGGCCGCCGCTCAGACGCGGTTGACCGCGCTCACCACCGCGCGCAGCGACGCCGTCACGATGTTGGCGTCCACGCCCACGCCCCAGCGGCTGCGGCCGCCGCCCACCTTCGCCTCCACGTAGGCGGCGGCGCGCGCGTCGGCGCCCTCGCCCAGCGCGTGCTCGTGATAGTCCACGATCTCGACCGCGATGCCGGCGTCGCGCGCGAGGGCGTCCACGAACGCGGCGATGGGCCCGTTGCCGCACCCCTTCACCATGCGCGGGCCGCCCGGCAGCCGCACGGCGGCCTCGATCGTGGTCTCGCCGGTCTCCGCCGCCGTGGTGAGGATCGGGTGGCCGGCGAGCGCCAGCGCGGGGCCCGGCGCCAGGTAGGTGCTCTCGAAGGCCGCCCAGATCTTCTCGGCGCTGATCTCGGTGCCGCTGGCCTCGGTCAGCTTCTGAATCACCGAGGAGAACTCGATCTGCAGCCGCCGCGGCAGGTCCAGGCCGTGCTCGAACTTCATGATGTAGGCGACGCCGCCCTTGCCGGACTGGCTGTTGACCCGGATCACCGCCTCGTAGCTGCGCCCCAGGTGGTGCGGGTCGATCGGCAGGTAGGGCACCTCCCAGACGTCGTAGTCCTTGCCGAGCGCCTCGAACCCCTTCTTGATCGCGTCCTGGTGCGAGCCCGAGAACGCCGTGTAGACGAGGTCGCCCACGTAGGGATGGCGCGGGTGCACCGGCAGCCGGTTGCAGTGCTCGACGATGCGCCGGGCGGTGTCGATGTCGGTGAAGTCCAGTCGCGGGTCCACGCCCTGGCTGAAGAGGTTGAGCGCCAGCGTGACGACGTCCACGTTGCCGGTGCGCTCGCCGTTGCCGAACAGCGTGCCCTCGATGCGATCGGCGCCGGCCATGACGCCGAACTCGGCGGCGGCCACCGCGGTGCCGCGGTCGTTGTGCGGGTGCAGCGAGAGCACGATCGTGTCGCGCGCTTTGATATTGCGGTGGAACCACTCGATCTGGTCCCCGTACACGTTGGCGGTCGCCATCTCCACCGTGGCCGGGAGGTTCAGGATCACCGGGCGCTCGGTGGTCGGCTCCCACACGTCCATCACCGCCTCGCAGATCTCCTTGGCGAATGGGAGCTCGGTGCCGGTGAAGCTCTCCGGCGAGTACTGGAAGTGCACGTCGGTCCCCGGGACCGTCGCCACGAGCTTCCGGCAGAGCGCGGCGGCGCGCACCGCGATGTCCACGATGCCCGCCCGGTCGAGGCCGAACACCACGCGGCGCTGCAGCGTGGAGGTCGAGTTGTAGAGGTGCACGAGCGCCCGCGGGGCGCCGCGCAGCGACTCGAAGGTGCGCTCGATCAGCTCGGGGCGGGCCTGGGTGAGGACCTGGATCATCACGTCGTCGGGGATCAGGTCCTCCTCGATGATCTGACGGACGAAGTCGAAGTCCGGCTGCGAGGCGGACGGGAAGCCCACCTCGATCTCCTTGAAGCCGCAGCGCACCAGCAGGTCGAACATCCGCCGCTTGCGCTCCTGGTCCATGGGATCGATCAGCGCCTGGTTGCCGTCGCGCAGGTCCACGCTGCACCACCGGGGGGCGCGCGTGATGACCCGGCCGGGCCACGTGCGATCCGGCAGCGGGATCGGCGTGAACGGCCGATAGAGATGGAACGGCATCGGGGTCGGTGCACCTGCCTTCGGCGCCACGGGGGCCTCCTTGTTCGGGCAAATAAAAAAGCCTCCCCGGGTGTGCGGGAGAGGCTTTTTTGGCGCGCGCCCTTGGGCGCGCGCCTAGGTCAGGGACAGGCTCGCGAGCGGGGAAGTCCCCCTCGTCGTCCTCACTGTCGCAGGAGCGCTCGTGTCCATGTGCCCACGTAGTGTCGCCGGGGCCGCTGCCGATGTCAAATCGCGCCGATCCGGTAGATCCGCGCGGCGTTGTCGTGGAAGAGCGCCCGCTGCTCGGCGGGCGGCCGGTCGGCGACGAACTCCGCGAAGGCGTCGAAGAGGTCGCGATAGCCCACGCAGAGGCCGTCCACCGGGAAGTTGCTGGCGAACATGCAGCGGGCAACGCCGAAGATCGCGATGGTGTCGCGGACCACCTGCCGGTTGGCCTCGCGCGGCCACGACCGGTCGCGCTGGCCGAGGCCGGAGATCTTGATCGTCACGTTCGGCTGCGCAGCGGCGGTCTGCAGCGCGCGGCGCCAGCCCGCGAGCGCGCCGGCGCTGCGGTCGGCGGGCAGGGCGGTGTGGTTGATCACGATCGGGATGCCGGGGAAGTCCCGCGCGAGGTCGGCCAGGGCGTCGAGGTGCCACCACGGCGTCTGCACGTCGAAGTGCAGGCGGTGGGCGTCGAGCCGCGCGTAGCCGCGTCGCCACGCGGGGTCGTCCATCGAGCCGGGGGCGCCGCGCCGCGCGTCGCCCGGCGTGGCGGCCGCCGCCGGCTTCTGGCGGATGCCGCGCACGAAGTCGAACGCGGCGTGGCCGGCCAGCACGCCCTCGACGTCCGGCGCCTCGAAGCGCGCGTGACCGACGGCGACGGTGGGCAGCCCGTGGCGCGCGCGCACGCCGGCCAGCCAGCGCGTCTCGCCCACCTCGTCGGCGGGATCCCACTCGGCTTCCATGTGCACAGTCGCCACCACGCGATGGCCGCCGGCGTCGCGGCGGAAGTCGTCGGGCAGGTAGGGGCGCGGGAGGGACGTGTAGTCGCCGTAGCGGAAGTCGGCGAGCGGGGCTCCCGTCAGCCACGGGTACGGGTTGCGCGCGGGGTCCCAGAAGTGCTGGTGCGCGTCCACGATCGGCCGGTCGCCGATCACTGCGCCTCTTTCATCTCCGTGAACAGGCGCAGGGCGTCGGCCTCGCCGATGGCGCGGATGAAGATCGGGTGGGCGCCGACCGGCACCAGCCAGGCGCGCGCCGGATGGTGGGCGACGACGACGAAATACGCGCCGCCGTCGGCGATCTCGAGGGGGAGCCGCTGGCCGTCGAGCACCAGCTCGTGCGCCCCCGGCTTGACGGTGAGCCGCCGCCAGGTCTCGCGCGGGAGGCTCACGAGCGGAAACCCGTCGATCGTCACGTGCCGGTTCAGCGGGATCATCGTGCCCCGGCTGATGTTGAACACGTAGAGGTCGGCGCGCGGCGCCGGCGCGTCATCGCTCAGCACCGGCGAGGCGCCGTGCGGCGTGGCGCAGGCGGCGAGGGCCAGCAGGGCGAGGAGCGCGACGCGGGCGGGCAGCCGCACGGCTATCGCTGCGTGACGCGCCGCCCGATCCGCTTCTCGACGACGTGGGTGACGGCGGAGAAGTCTTCCTTGCCCCAGCCGTCGGCGACGGCCTCCGCGTAGGTGCGCGTCGTCTCCTCGAGGATCGGCGCCGGCACCCGCACGGCGCGCGCGAGGTCCAGCGCCAGCCGCGCGTCCTTCAGCATCAGCTCGGCCATGAAGGTCGGCGAGAAGTCGCCGTCGAGCATGCGCTTGACGCGGCGGTCGAAGTACGTGCCGAAGGCCATGCCGCCGCCGTTCTTCACGACGTCGTAGAACACGTAGGGGTCCACCCCCGACTGCACGCAGGCGCCGAGAGCCTCGGCCACCGCCACCGCGGTCACCGCGACAAGGCCGTTGTGGAGCAGCTTCACCCGGTTGCCGGCCGCGGAGGCGCCCACGTACATGTGCAGCCGGCCCATGATCTCGAGATAGGGCGTGATCGTGTCGAGCGTCGCGCGCTCACCGCCCACGATGAAGAAGATCTCGCCCGACACCGCCTGCGGCTGCGAGCCGAGCATCGGCGTGTCCATGTGCGTGATGCTCCGCGCCGCGAGGTCGGCGGCCACCTCGAGCGTGGCCTCGGGGCTCACCGTCGAGCAGTCGCAGGTGACGAGGCCGGCCCGCCCGCCCGCGGCGACGCCGCCGGGGCCGAGGTAGGCCGCGCGCACGACGTCGTCGTTGGGCAGCGCGCTGAAGAGCACCCCGACGCGGCCGGCGACCTCCGCGGGCGAGCCGGCGACCGTCACGCCGGCGTGCTTCGCCGCGGCGGCGGTGGCGGCGGGGCTCGGGTCGTGGACGACGAGCGGCACGCCGGCGCGGGCGAGGTTGGCGGCCATGGGGCCGCCCATCGTGCCGAGCCCGATGAAGCCGACGGGGTCCTTCGTCACGAGATCCTCGGCCGGCGCGCCGCCCACGGCCGCGCCTGCTCGAACGCCGCCGCCGCCTGCAGCACCGTCGTCTCGGCGAAGCGGCGGCCGACGATCTGCAGGCCGACGGGCAGCCCGGCGGCGGTGAGGCCGGCCGGCACCGTCGCGGCCGGCTGCCCGGTGAAGTTGAACGGGTAGGAGAACGACGCCCACGGGAACCAGTCCCACGCGTGCTGCGGCCAGCCGTCGGGATTCAGCTTGCCGACGCCGAACGGCGCCACCGACACCGTCGGCGTGAGCAGCAGGTCGTAGGTCTCGAAGAGCGGGCGCACGCTGTCCCAGTAGCCGATCCGCCGCCCGCGCATCGCGACGTACTCCTGCGCGGTCCAGCGCTTGGCGTCCTCCATGCACGCGACGAGGCCGGGATCCATGCGCGCCCGCCACTCGTCGAGGTACTGGCCGTAGTTGCCGATGTAGTGCGCGCCCCACATGAGGCGGATCATCGCGTGCGAGTCGGCGAAGCCCGGCTTCACCTCCTCGACCCGCGCGCCGAGCGGCTCGAACGCCCGCACGGCGGCGGCGACCACCGCGGCGACCTCGGGATCCACGCGCAGGCCGCCGAGGTCGGGGCTGAACGCCACGCGCAACCCCGCCACGCCGCGCGCGAGCGCGGCGGTGTAGTCGGCGGGCGGGCTCTCGAGCGAGGTCGTGTCCCACGGGTCGGGGCCGGCCATCACGCCGAGCATCAGCGCGGCGTCGGCGACGGTGCGCGTCATCGGCCCGGCGTGGGTCGCGTAGTCGTTGTTCGACACCGGCCAGAGGGGGACGCGGCCGTAGGTGGCCTTCACGCCGACGATCCCGCAGAACGCCGACGGGATACGGATCGAGCCGGCGCCGTCGGAGCCCTGGTGCAGCGGGCCGAGCCCGGCGGCGGCCGCCGCGCCGGCGCCCGCGCTGGAGCCGCCCGTCGTCACCTCGGGATTCCACGGGTTGCGCGTGATGCCGGTGAGCGGGCTGTCGCCCAGCGCCTTCCAGCCGAACTCCGGCGACGCCGTCTTGCCGATGAAGATCCCGCCCGCCTCGCGCAGCCGGCGCACGTACGGCGCGTCCACGTCGGGCACACGGGCGGCGAAGATGTGCGAGCCGAACATCGTGCGCACGCCCCGGGTGAGCGCCAGGTCCTTGACCGAGAACGGCAGGCCGTGCAGCGGTCCCAGCGGCCGGCCCCCCATCACGGCCTGCTCGGCCTCGCGCGCGGCGGCCAGCGCGGCCTCCGGCGTGAGCGTGCAGAACGCGTTGAGCGTGAGGTTGAGCCGCTCGATCCGCTCCAGCACGGCGCGCGTGAGCTCCACCGGCGAGAGCGTGCGCGCGCGGATCAGCGCGGCCAGCTCGGTCGCCGGCGTGAACGCGAGGTCGGCGCTCACGACGCGACGAACCCCTTGCCCGCGTCGGCCAGGTGGGCCAGCAGCGGGGCGGGCGCCCAGAACGCGTCGCCCGTCGCCTTCTGGAAGGCGAGCATCGTGTCGCGCACCGCGCGCAGCCCGATCTGGTCGGCCCAGAACATCGGGCCGCCGCGGTAGACCGGCCAGCCGTAGCCGTACACCCAGATCACGTCGATGTCGCTGGCCCGGATCGCGATCTTCTCCTCGAGGATCTTGGCGCCCTCGTTCACCATCGGGTAGAGCAGCCGCTGGAGGATCTCCTCGTCGGTGATGTGGCGGCGCGTGATGCCCTGCTGGGTCGCCACGTCCACGATGATCTTCTCGACCTCGGGGTCGGGGATCGGCGTGCGGTCGCCCTTCTCGTAGCGGAAGTAGCCGCTTCCCGTCTTCTGGCCGAACCGTCCGAGCTCGCAGATGCGGTCGGCCACCGGCGACGTGGCGCCGCGCCCCTTGCGGATGCGCCAGCCCACGTCGAGGCCGGCGAGGTCGCCCATCGCGAACGGCCCCATCGGGAAGCCGAAGTCGGTGAGGACCTTGTCCACCACGTGCGGCAGCGCCCCCTCGAGGATCAGCTTCTCCGCCTGCTGGCCGCGCTGGTGGAGCATGCGGTTGCCGACGAAGCCGTAGCAGACGCCGACCAGCACCGGCACCTTGTTGATCCGACGGCCGAGCGACATGACGGTCGCCACCGTGGTCTTCGACGACTTCGCGCCGCGCACGTTCTCCAGCAGCCGCATGACGTTGGCCGGGCTGAAGAAGTGCGTGCCGATCACGCTCTCCGGCCGCTTGGTGGCCGAGGCGATCTCGTCCACGTCGAGGGTGGAGGTGTTGGTGGCCAGCACGGCGTCGGCCTTGGCGAGGCCGTCGAGGCGGGCGAAGACCTCCTTCTTGACCGGCATCTCCTCGAAGACGGCCTCGACGACGATGTCGGCGTCGCGCACGGCGGTCCAGTCGGTGGTGCCGGTGATGAGGCCCATGCGGCGGTCGACGTCGGCCGCCGTCATCCGGCCGCGGCTGGCCGTCGCCTCGTAGTTCTTGCGCACCACGCCGAGGCCGCGGTCGAGCGCCTCCTGGCCCATCTCCACCACCGTGACCGGGATGCCGACGTTGGCGAAGTTCATGGCGATGCCGCCGCCCATGGTGCCGGCGCCGATGACCGCCGCCTTCTTCACGTCCTTCACCGGCGTGTCGGCCGGCACGTCGGGGATCTTGGCCGCCTCGCGCTCGGCGAAGAAGAAGTAGCGCTGGGCCTTGGACTCCGGCGAGGCCATCAGCTCGGCGAACAGCTCGCGCTCGCGCTTGATGCCCGCCTCGAACGGCAGGCTGACCGCCGCCTCCACCGCCCGGATGATGTTCTCGGGCGCGCGGAAGCCGCGCGTCTGCCGCGCGACCGACTTGCGGAAGTCGGCGAACACCTGCGGGGTGCCGCGCACCGCCGCCAGCTTGTCGTCGAGGTCGCGGATCTTCCGCAGCGGGCGCTTCTCGGCGAGCACCGTCTCGGCGAACGCCACGCCGGCGGTGGTGAGGTCGCCCTCGACGATCGCGTCGATGAGGCCGTGCTTCAGCGCTTCCTCGGCGCGGATCGGATCGCCGCTGACCATCATGGCCAGCGCCTTCTCGACGCCGACGACTCGCGGCAGCCGCTGCGTGCCCCCCGCGCCCGGCAGCAGCCCCAGCTTCACCTCGGGGAGGCCGAAGCGCGCGTCCTTCACCCCGACCCGATAGTGGCAGGCCAGCGTCACCTCGAGGCCGCCGCCGAGCGCGGTGCCGTGCACGGCGGCCACCACCGGCTTGGGGCTCGACTCGATGAGGTCGAGCACCTCGTGCAGGCCGGGCGCGACGGGCGGCTTGCCGAACTCGGTGATGTCGGCGCCGGCGATGAACGTGCGCCCGCCGCAGACGATGACGACGGCGCCGGCGGCGGCGTCGGCGAGCGCCTGGGTGAGGCCGTCGCGCAGCCCCTGCCGGACGTGCTGGCTCAGCGCGTTGACGGGGGGATTGGTCACGGTCAGCACCGCGACGCGGCCGCGGCGGTCGAGGGCGACGGATTGGGTGATGGCTGTCATGGCAACTCCTCGTTCGTCGGGAATCGGCCCGGGAATGCCGGGATGGTATCACGTGGAGATAAGATGGCGGGCGTGGCGGCCATCGCGGGCGTGCTGTTCGACATGGGCGGCGTCGTCATGGAGTCGCCGCTGCACGCCCTCGCGCGCTACGAGGCCGCGCGCGGGCTGGCGCCCAACGCGATCAGCCGCGTGGTGGCGGCGGGCGGCGAGACGGGGGCGTGGGCGCGGCTGGAGCGCGGCGAGCTGACCGCCGAGACCTTCTGCGCGCCCTTCGAGGCCGACTGCCGCGCGCACGGCCTCGCGGTGGACGGCGCCGCGATCATGGCGGCGATCGCCGAGGCCGGCGTGGCGCGGCCGGCGATGCTGGAGGCGATCCGGCGCATCCGCGCGCGGGGGCTGCGAGTGGGCGCGCTGACCAACAACTGGCGGCGGGCGGGCGAGGCCGACGACGTCATCCCCCATCGCCTGCGCGCACACTTCGACGTCTTCGTCGAGTCGCGGGTGGTCGGGCTGCGCAAGCCCGACCCGCGCATCTACACGCTGGCGTGCGACGCGCTCGGCGTGCCGCCCGCGCGCACCGCGTTCCTGGACGACATCGGCGGCAACCTCAAGCCCGCCCGCGCGCTAGGGATGGCGACGATCAAGGTGGACGATCCCGCCGTCGCGCTGCGCGCGCTGGCGGCGCTGCTGGGGTTCGACCTGGGCGGCGAGTCCCCGACGCGGTAGCGGAGCAGCGTCCACACCGCCTGCGCGCCGTCGCGCCCGCGGATCTTCTTGCCCTCGGCGACGGTGCGCGGCGCGTAGCAGACCGGCACCTCCCACGACCACCGCCGCCAGCGTGCGCCGCTCGTTGTAGCAGGGGATCACGATCGAGAGCGAGCGATACTCGCGAGCGGGCTGACGGGCGAGACCGAAGGCGGGCGCCTCCGGCGTTGCGCGCGGCGGCCGGGCAGCCGGCCGTTCGCGCTCGGGCCTAGTCTTCGTCGGACTGCTGCTGCCGGCGCATGGCCTTGCGCCGCTTGCGGCGCGCCTGGGCCGCCTTGCGCTTGCGCTTGACCGAGGGCTTCTCGTAGTGCGCGCGGCGCTTCATCTCCTGGAACAGGCCCTCCTTCTGCATCCGCTTCTTGAGGGCCTTGAGCGCCGCTTCGATCTGGTTGTCGATGACCTCGATCTTCACGAAGACTTCCGCATGGCGGCCGCCTTGACCTGGGCGGCGGCGCGATAGGGACGGGGCGGCGTCGAGCGGTCGACGATCTTCATGCGGCTCAGGCGGCTGCGGCCGGTGGCGACGGCGGTGGCGATGCTCGGATATCGCTCGCGCGACTCCTCGATCGTCTCGCCGGCGGCGTTCACGATCCTCCACGACCAGCCCGTACGGGTGGGCGTGGACAGGGCAACTACCTGCATAAGGGGCTCCTCCTCGCTGAACGAACGACCGCGGTAAGATGCCACATTTCAGGCCGAATTCCCACCCCTCTTGACACCCTGCGTCACACCGGCCCCCAGGAGGCCCTCGACCTCCTCGTCGGTGAAGCTCAGGGAGGTCAGGAGCGCCCGGGTCTCGCTGCCGAACGGGGCCGTGGCCGGGGCGGGGAGGAACCCGTCGCCATCCATCCGGAGCGGGGGCGCCAGGACGCGAACCGCCCCCAGCGCGGGGTGGGCGAGGTCGTGCAGGAGGCCGTTGGCGAGCACCTGCGGGTCGTCGAGGAGCTCGACCGAGAACGCCACGCCCGCCGCCGGCACGCCGTGGGCGTCGAAGACGGCCTTCCACTCAGCCGTCGTGCGCGAGGCCAGCGCGGCCTCGGCCCGGCCGCGCAGCTCGGCGTAGTGGCGGGCGAGGGCGTCGCGGTCGAGGATCGGCTGCGCGTGGGCGCGGTCTTCCAGGCCGAGCGCCTTCATGAACGTGCGCTGCAGCCCCGGGCTCACGCAGGCGACGGCGAGGGCGGCGTCGCGCGTGGTGTAGGTGCGGTAGTAGACGCCGCTCATGCCGGGCGTGCGGGTGGTGGGCATGAGCGCGGCCTGTTCGGCGTGGGGCCGCCCGGACGCGCGCAGCTCGGCCAGGCGCGCCAGCGTGGCGGCGTGCGCGGGGGCGTCCACCGCCTCGACGCGCACGAACGAGTTGTTCTGGGCGACGAGCGCGGCCATCAGCAGCGCCACGTCCACCTCGCCGCCGCGCCCGGTGCGCTCGCGGCGGAGCAGGGCGGCGGCGATGCCGAAGGAGAGGATCAGCGCGCACATGTAGTCGGCGACCGGCGCGTCGCCCGCCGTCGGCACGCCGTCCTGCATCCGCCCGAGCGTGGCCATCAGGCCGCTGCGCGCCTGCACGACCATGTCCATGCCGGCCAGCCGCGCGTCGGGGCCGCGGCGCCCGAACGCGCTCACGTTGCCGACGATCAGCCGCGGGAAGCGCGGCGCCAGGCTCGCCCCGTCGAGCCCCAGCTCGTCGGCGAAGCCGGGACGGAAGTTGGTCAGCACGACGTCGGCGCGGGCCAGCAGCCGCTCGATCACCGGCCGGGCGCCGGCGTGGCGGAGGTCGAGCGGCAGCACGTGCTTGCCGCGGTTGCGCGAGATGAAGTGGCGCGACTCGCCGGGCGCCGGCGGCGCCAGGTGGCGGACCGGATCGCCCTCGAGCGACTCCACCTTGACGACGTGAGCGCCGCCCTCGGCCAGGAGCTGGGCGCAGAAGGGCACCGCGATGAACTGGCCGAACTCGACGACCTCGATCCTCGCGAACGGCTGCATGCCCGGCTAGCGTAGCACCGACGGGAATCTGCTATCCTCCGCGCCATGAGCTCAGGCTTGGACGATCGTTACCAGACGCTGCACGAGATCGTGCGGGCCGCGCGCGCCACGCTGGCGCCGGGGCCGTGGGATTACCTGGTCGGCGGCGCCGAGACGGAGACGACGCTGCGCCGCAACCGGCTGGCCATCGACTCGCTGGCCTTCCGGCCGCGCGTGCTGCGCAACGTGGCCAAGGTGGACGCCACCAGCAGCTTCCTCGGCAAGCCGATCCGCATTCCGGTGATGCTGGCGCCGATCGGCTCGATCGAGAGCTTCACGCCGGGCGGCGGCGCCACCGCCGCCCAGGCCTCGGCCGAGTTCGGCGTGCCCCAGATGCTGTCCTCGGTCTGCAACCCGGGGCTGGAGGCGGTCGCCAAGGCCGCCGACAACTTCCGCATCTTCCAGCTCTACGTGCGGGGCGACGACGCCTTCGTGGACGACCACGTGCGCCGCGCCCGCGACCACGGCTACACCGGCTTCTGCCTCACGGTGGACACCGCCTCCTACAGCCGGCGCGAGCGCGACCTGGCGCGGCGCTTCGTGAAGCCCTGGCGCGCGCGCGCCACCGGCTTCGACTACCAGGCCGGCCTCACCTGGGATCACGTCAAGCGCTTCAAGGACACGCACCCCGTGCCGCTCATCCTCAAGGGCATCGCCACGGCGGAGGACGCCGCGCTCGCCTGCGAGCACGGCGTGGACGTCGTCTACGTCTCCAACCACGGCGGGCGCCAGCTCGACCAGGGGCGCGGCTCGCTCGACGTGCTGCCCGAGGTGGTGCGGGCCGTCGACAAGCGGGCGCGGATCATCGTGGACGGCTGCTTCCAGCGCGGGACCGACGTGGTGAAGGCGATCGCGCTGGGCGCCGACCTGGTCGGCATGGGTCGCATGCCGTGCTTCGGCCTGGCCGCCGCCGGCGCCGCCGGCTGCGTGCGCATGCTCGAGCTGATGGAGGACGAGATCCGCATCGCCCTGACGCTGCTCGGCGCCGACCGCCTGGCCGCGCTGGACGCCTCCTGCCTGCACGCGGCGCCGCCGGTGGCGCTGCCGCACGTGACGAGCGCGTTCCCGCTCCTGGAGGGGGCGGATTATTGACGGGGGTCAAGGTCGAGGGGTGCGATCTCTGCCGGGCGGCGAAGCTGACCGAGTGGTTCCACGAGGACGACGTGTGCTGGATCGCGGAGTGCGAGATCTGCGAGGTGCCGATGGTGGTCTGGCGCTGGCACGGCGTGACGCCCCCCGACGAGGACCTGCGCCACATGCAGCTTCGGCTGCGCGAGGTGGCGGCGGCGCGGCTCGGCGAGTTCTGGCTGGACGGTCACATGCGCAACATCCCCGACCACTTCCACGCCCACGCCCGCCCGCGCGGCGGCTTCTTCGGCCGCTGACCGGCGGCGCGCGTCAGGCGTCGGTCTCGAGCGTCATTTGGTCCGTGTGCGGGTTGTACCGCACGTGGCGCGGATCGATCATCACGCGCGCGTCGGGCCCGTCGAAGGAGTAGCCGAACGCCTGCAGCTCCCGCCGGCACTTCTCCTCCACCAATCGACGCAGCTCGTCGGTGTAGAAGCTTCGATAGTCCGGCTCTCCCGGGGGCGCCGAGGGGTTCACGCGGTCCGACGAGACGACCGGCTCGACCCCGAAGAGGCGCAGGATCCGCCCGAGGCCCTCGTCGAGACGCTCCGTCCGCAGGAGGACGTGGGGGACGCACCGTCCCTCGTCGTCGAAGAGCTGAAAGAACAGGAAACGATGGTGGGGGGCGATGATCCACGGGTAGTCCCGATCGCAGTACGCCCTGACGAAGTCCGCGAAGGACGTGAACGGGAACCCGAAGGCGTCGAGCGCCGCCTTCGGCTTGTCCGGTCGGGGCCGTCGGTACGGGAAGCCGTAGCGGTACATGCTCAGCAGCAGGTCGAACGGATTGCGCACGACCGCGAAGACCAGCGAGCTCCGAAGCTCCGGGTATCCCGCGCACGTCTGCGTCCACGCCCGGTGATAGGGCGCGATGCCCAGCGTCTTCGCCGCGCACACCGCATGGGCGCAGGTGTAGACGGTGCCGCGCGGAGGCGCGGCGGGGCCGAATCGCAGAACCCGGGCGAGCCGGGCGAGGCGCCTCCGGCGCGGCGCCGGCAGCACCGCGAGCACGCGCCGCAGCGCCACCCTCGTGAGGTACGTGCCCGCGGTCTTGGGCACGTGGATGAAGAACAGCGTCTGGACGCGGGACGCCACCTCTCGGACGTTCGCCGGCACCTCCTCGATCGCACCGTGCATGCGGCCCTCCCTCGGACATGGCACATCCAGACTGCGACCTCGACGACAGGACGCGGGTGGCGTGAGGGACGGCGCGGTTAGTGGTCTTCGGAGGGCGGCGGCGAATCGGCGGCGGCACGGAGATGGTCGCGCGCGACGCCGGCGGGCTCGGCGACGACGAGCGCGAGCGAAACGCGGACGGGGCGGACGACGATTCTCTCGCGGCAGCGCGGTGTGGTCGCAATGGGCGCGGGGAGCGGCGCGGGGACGGTGTTCCCGACCGGCTCGATCCGGGCGCAGTCCACCGACTCGTCGGGATCGAACTCGAAGGCTCCGCGGACCATCGGCAGGGAGAAGTCGAGCAGCAGGTACACGGCCACGAAAACCGTCACGAGGCGACGCGCGAGCACGGCGACATCTTACCCGATGTTGCGGGGGCGCGGGGGCTGTGATAATGCAAGCCGCACCATGAGTGTGTTCCACTTCGACCTGAAGGACCTGCCGCCGGAGGCCGAGGCGTTCCGCGACGAGGTCCGCGCGTTCCTGCGCCAGGCGATGGGCGACCGCACCTCGGTGCACCGCGCGCACTCGTGGGGCGGCTTCGACCCGGAGTTCAGCCGCAAGCTCGGCGCGCGCGGCTGGATCGGCCTCACCTGGCCCAAGCGCTACGGCGGCCAGGAGCGCTCGTTCCTCGAGCGCTACGTGCTGCTGGAGGAATTGCTGGCGGCGGGCGCGCCGGCCGGCGCGCACTGGGTGGCCGAGCGCCAGAGCGGGCCGCTGCTGCTGCGCTTCGGCACCGAGGCCCAGCGCGAGCGCTTCCTGCCGGCGATCGTGCGCGGCGAGTCCTACTTCGCCATCGGCATGAGCGAGCCCGACTCGGGCTCCGACCTCGCCTCGATCCGCACCCGGGCGGTGCGCCGGGACGGCGGCTACGTCGTCAACGGCACCAAGGTGTGGACCAGCAACGCCCACCGCAGCAACCACGCCATCGCGCTGTTCCGCACCGCCGTCGTGCCCGACAAGAAGCACGAGGGACTCTCGCAGTTCCTGGTGGATCTCACGACCCCCGGTATCACGATCCGGCCGATCATCGACCTGGCCGGCGCGCATCATTTCAACGAGGTCGTCTTCCAGGACGCCTTCGTGCCCGAGGACATGCGCGTGGGCGGCGAGGGCGACGGCTGGAAGCAGGTGACGACCGAGCTGGCCTTCGAGCGCAGCGGCCCCGAGCGCTACCTCTCGAGCATCGCGCTGATCTTCGAGCTCATCCAGCACGTCGGCCCCGACCCGAGCCCGCGCGCGGCCGAGGTGGTGGGGCGGCTCGCCGCCCAGCTCACCACGCTGCGCCAGATGTCGCTCTCGGTCGCCGGCATGCTGCAGGCCGGCCAGAACCCCAACCTCGAGGCGGCGGTGGTCAAGGACGTGGGCACGGTGTTCGAGCAGTCGGTGCCGGAGATCGTGCACGCGCTGGTGGACCTCGAGCCGACGATCGACAGCGCCAGCGACCTGCAGCAGACGCTCGGCTTCCTCGTGCAGCGCGCGCCCTCCTTCTCCCTGCGCGGCGGCACCCGTGAGGTGCTGCGCGGCATCATCGCGCGCGGGCTGGGGCTGCGATGAGCACGCGGGTGATCGAGGAGCGTCACGGGTTTCCCGGGGCGCTCCGAGCCTTGGGGGGTGTGGGGGGCCATGTCGGGGCCCCCCGCTCCGACAGATGAGCGGTGAGCTTGGCCGGCTGCTTGCCGACACGGTCACCCGGCTCTTCGGCGACCTTGTCACCAAGGAGCTGATCGAGTCGGCCGAGAAGGGCGTCTGGCCCGACAAGCTCTGGCGCGCGCTGGAGGAAGGCGGCCTCACGCTGCCGCTCGTGCCCGAGGCGCAGGGCGGCGCCGGCGGCGCGTGGGCGGACGCCCACGTCGTGGTGCGCGCGGCAGGCAAGGCGGCGGCGCCGGTGCCGCTGGCCGAGACGATCGTCGGCGGCTGGCTGCTCGGCCAAGCCGGCCTCGATGTGCCGCTGGGGCCGCTCACGCTGGCGCCTGTGCAGCGCGAGGAGCGGCTGCGCCTTGCGCGGGCGGGCGGCGGCTGGCGCCTCTCCGGCACCGCCGCGCGCGTGCCGTGGGGCGCGGCCGCCGGCCACGTCGTCGCGGTGGCGGAGGCGGACGGCGCGCCGATGATCGCGCTGGTCGGCAAGGGCGCCGCGCGCGTCACCGCCGATCGCAACCTGGCGCTGGAGCCGCGCGACACGCTTGTCTTCGACGGCGCGCCGGTCGTCGCCGCCGCCGCGTCGGGGCCGCACGCGGGCGCCGACGCCGTCCTCCTGTACGGCGCGCTCGTTCGCGCCGCGCAGATGGCCGGCGCGCTCGAGTCGCTGCTGGAGCAGTCGGTGCGCTACGCCACCGAGCGCAAGCAGTTCGGCCGGCCGATCGGCAACTTCCAGGCGATCCAGCACAACCTCGCGCTGCTGGCCGGCCACGTGGCGGCGGCGGGCATCGCCGCCGAGCACGCCTTCGTCGCCGCCGACCGCGGCGAGCCGCGCTTCGCGGTGGCCGCCGCCAAGATCCGCGCCGGCGAGGCGGCCGGGCTCGGCGCCGGCATCGCCCACCAGGTGCACGGCGCCATCGGCTTCACCTATGAGCACTCGCTGCACTTCGCCACGCGCCGGCTGTGGTCGTGGCGCGCGGAGTTCGGCAGCGAGAGCCGCTGGGCGGACACGTTGGGGCGGGCGGTCGCCGCGCGCGGCGCCGAGCGTCTCTGGGCCGATCTCACCGCGCGCTGACACGTCAAGGAGGACGTCATGGATTTCTCCCGTCGTGATGTGCTGAAGGCCGGTGGCGCCGCACTCGCCATCGCCGCGACCGGTCCCCAGCTCGTCGTGCCGGCCGCCGAGGCGCAGACCCCGAAGCGCGGGGGCACGCTCCGCCTGACGTTCCAGGCGGACCCGCTGCACTTCGATCCCCACCAGACGCTCTCGTTCGTGACGATGTGTCCGCTCTCGCTCGTCTACAGCCGCCTGGTGAAGGTCAAGGCCGGCCCGTCGGTCAAGCCGATGACGTACCCGATCGAGCCCGACCTGGCCGAGTCGTGGACGCGGCCCAACGAGACGACCTACATCTTCAAGCTCCGCAAGGGCGTGCGCTGGCACAACAAGCCGCCGGTGAACGGCCGCGAGCTGACGGCCGACGACGTCAAGTACACCTACGAGCGGTTCCTCACGATCACCGGCAACCCCAACAAGCCGGTGCTCGAGTACGTCGATCGGATCGAGGCGCTCGACAAGTACACGGTCAAGTTCACGCTCAAGGAGCCGAACGCCTGGTTCCTCGACCTGCTCGCCTCGACCTCGACCTGGATCATCGCCAGGGAGTGCGTCGAGAAATTCGGCGACCTCAAGAAGGTCGAGTCGGCCGTCGGCACCGGACCGTGGATGCTCGAGCGGTGGGAGCCCAACGTCAAGATCGTCTACGTGCGCCACCCCGACTACTTCGTTCCCGGCTTGCCGTACGCCGACGGCGTCGAGTGGCTGATCGACAAGGACCCGTCCTCGCGGCTGGCCACGTGGCTGAGCGGCAAGACCGACTTCGGCCCCGAGTACCAGCACGCCGTGCGCTGGCTCGACGCGCCGGTGGCCCGCCAGCGCAAGCCCGGGCTGCAGACCGCCGAGTACACCTGGTTCACCAGCGGTGCCACCGGCTTCAAGCTCGCCAATCCGCCGTTCAACGACCTGCGGGTGCGGCGCGCGCTCTCGCGCGCGAGCAACGTCGCCGAGGTCTTCGAGTCGCTGGCCTTCTCGCAGGGGCACTGGACGCCGAACCCGGCGGTGCCGGCGGCGTTCGCCGAGTGGTCGATTCCCATCGATCAGCTCAACCCCGAGGGGCGCAAGCTCTACGAGCACAGCACCGCCGACGCCAAGAAGCTGCTGGCCGAGGCCGGCCTGCCGAACGGGTTCCAGACGACCGTCGAGTCGCCGCCGGTGGTGTACGGGCCGGACTTCGACGACTTCGTGCAGATCACGCTCAAGAACTGGAAAGCGGCGGGCATCGACGCCACGCTCAAGCCCAAGGAGTACGGGGCGTTCATCACCAGCACCATCTTCGGGAAGTTCGACGCGATGTTCCTCGGACTGCGCGGCGCGTGGGCCGATCCCGAGGCGTACTTCTACCGCTGGTACATGCCCGGCCAGCCGCTCAACGTCTGGGGTGTCAACGACGCCAAGCTCACCGACATGATCAAGCTCCAGCGGCGCACGCAGGACGTCGGCAAGCGCCGGCAGGTCGTCTTCGACATCCAGCGCTACCTCGCCGACCAGGCGCTGTTCGGCGTGGACGGCTCGATCAAGATCCTGTCGGCGTGGGACGCGCACATCAAGAACTACGGGCCCAACAACGGCTTCGACTACGGCGGGCGCCTGATGGCCGCGTGGATCGACAAGTAGGGTAGGGCGCGGGGCGCGGCCGGCACCGGTGCGTAACTACGTCCTCCGCCGGCTGCTGGTCGCGCTGCCCTCGCTCCTGATCGCCTCGCTCATCGTCTTCACGCTGCCGCGGCTGATCCCCGGCGACGTCGTCCAGCTCATGCTGGAGGAGAAGGCGTACGGCAAGGACCTCGAGGACCTCCGCGCGAAGCTCGGCCTGAACCGGCCGATCCCCGTGCAGTACGTCGAGTGGGTGGGCGCGATCGTGCGCGGCAACTTCGGCGAGTCGCTGTGGACGCGCCAGCCCGTCCTCTCCGAGCTGGTGCGGCGGCTGCCGGTGACGGCGACGCTCGGCCTGATGGCGCTGGCGGTGGCCGTCGCGATCGGCATCCCCGTCGGCGTCATCGCCGCCGTCCGCCAGGACGGCGTGCTGGACTTCTTCGCCCGGAGCGCGGCGGTGTTCGGCCTGTCGGTCCCCGCCTTCGTCGTGGCCATCCTGGTGACCCTGCTGCCGGCGATCTGGTGGGGCTGGACGCCGCGCGTGGGGTTCGTGACGTTCACGACGAATCCCCTCGCGTTCGTGGTCCAGCTGGTCCTGCCGGCGGTGATCCTCGGCCTCGCCTCGGCGGCCGGGATCATGCGGCTCACGCGCGGCATGCTGCTCGAGGTGCTGCGCCACGACTACGTGCGGACGGCCTGGGCGAAGGGGCTTCGCGAGCGCGCGGTCGTGCTCAAGCACGCGCTGAAGAACGCGGTGATCCCGGTGGTGACCGTGCTCGGCCTGCAGGTGGCGGCCATCGCGGGCGGCACCGTGATCATCGAGTCGATCTTCGGCATCCCGGGCATGGGGCAGTTCCTCGTGGACGCCATCGTGCAGCGCGACTATCCGGTGATCCAGGGGATCAACCTGGTCATCGTCGTCATCATCGTCGCGACGAATCTCATGGTGGACCTCGTGTACGCGTTCCTCGACCCGCGGATCCGTTACTAGCGTGCGGTCGATCGGGCGCGTGCTCGTATTCGCCCGCCGCAAGCCGCTCGGCGCCATCGGCGGCGTGCTCGTGCTCGGCCTGCTGGTCATGGCTCTCTTCGCCGACCGGATCGCGCCGCATCCCTACGACGCCTCGATCGCGAGCGCCCGGATGAAGTCGCCGAGCGCCCAGTTCTGGATGGGGACCGACAACCTCTCGCGCGACATCTGGAGCCGGGTGGTCTACGGCGCGCGGATCTCGGTCACCGTCGGGTTCGCGACGGTGGCCCTGGCCACGGTGATGGCGGCGGCCGTCGGCGTGTCGAGCGCCTATCTCGGCGGCGCGTACGACATCGCGGTGCAGCGCGTGGTCGACGCGTGGATCTCCTTTCCCGCCCTCGTCGTCATCCTGTCCCTGATCGCCGCGCTCGGCCCGGGGTTGTTCAACCTCGTCCTCGCGCTCTCCATCCTTGGCGCCGCCGGCGCGTCGCGCGTCATCCGGGGGGCGACCCTGTCGGTGATGGCGAACCCCTACGTCGAGGCGGCGCGCGCGCTCGGCGCCGGCCACACCCGCATCGTGGCCGTGTACGTGCTGCCCAACGTGATGGCGACGATCCTCATCCTCGCCACCATCGGCCTGGGCCAGGTGATCCTGGCCGAGGCGGCGCTGTCGTTCCTGGGGTTCGGCATCCCGCCGCCGTACCCGTCCTGGGGCTCGATGCTCTCGGGCTCGGGCCGCTCGTTCATGTACTACGCGCCGTGGATGGCGCTGTTCCCCGGCGCGGCGATCTCGCTGGCGGTCTTCGGCTTCCAGATGCTGGGCGACGCGCTCCGCGACGTGTTCGACCCGCGCCTGCGCGGCGTCTCCGGCTCGCCCGGCGGGTAGACGAGGGACCCGATGGGCAGCGCGCCGATGTTCGGCGATCGCTTCCGGGCGGAGCTTCGCGAGCTCTTTCTCTGGCGGCGGGATGTCCGGCGGTTCCGCCGCGACGCCGTGGCGCCCGAGCTGCTGGAGGCGCTCGTCGACCTTGCCTGCCTCGCCCCCTCGGTGGGCAACAGCCAGCCGTGGCGGTTCGTGAGTGTCGAGGACCCGGCCCGGCGCGAGCGCGTGCGCGAGAGCTTTCGGCGCTGCAACGAGGCCGCCCTGGCGGATTTCGACGGCCCGCGGGCGGCGGTGTACGCCCGGTTGAAGCTGGCGGGTCTCACGGAGGCGCCCGTTCATCTCGCCGTGTTCGTGGACGCCGGCACGTCCGCCGGCCACGGCCTCGGTCGCAAGACGATGCCCGAGGCCATCCACTATTCCGCGGTGGCCGCCGTCCACACGTTCTGGCTCGCCGCCCGGGCGCGCGGCCTCGGCGTTGGGTGGGTCTCCATCGTCGATCCGGAGGACGTCAGCACGATCCTCGAGGTGCCTCGAGAGTGGTCGCTGGTCGCGTATCTCTGCGTCGGCTATCCCGAAGAGGAGCATGCGGATCCGGAGCTCGAGCGGCACGAGTGGCAGGCGCGCGACTCGTCGTCCCGGCAGATCCTGCGGCGATAGCGCGTGAGGGTCCGCACGCCACGGCAGGGGCCCTGGTTCTGGCTGGGCGTCGCGTTGATGGCGTTGAGCTTTGCCATCTACCCCGCGTATCCCCTGGTGCCGTTCTTGCCGATCTCGGCGTGGCGCAAGGGGGAAGTGGCCATGGGGCTGTCGGCCGTGAGCTGGGGGATGTTCCTCGTGGGGTCGATGCTGGTCGGCAAGAAGGGCGTGGCCTACCTCAAGCGACGCTTCTTCGAGCGGAAGGCGTCCTGACTACGCGCCGGCGATGTCGAGCGTCGTGACGCGGCGGAGCTCGCGGCGATGCTGGGTGTCCTCGAACGGCCGCGCGCGGTGCATGGTGGCGCGGTTGTCCCAGATCACCAGGTCGCCGCCGCGCCAGGCGTGGCGGTAGACGAACTCGGGCTGGGTGGCGTGCTCGATGAGGTCGCGCAGCAGCAGGCGGCCCTCCGGCACCGGCCAGTCGACGATGCACGAGGCGTGCGAGGCGACGTAGAGCGACCGGCGGCTCGAGCGGGGGATCGTGCGCACCAGCGGGTGGATCGCGCCCTTGAGCGCGTCCTGCTCGTCCTGCGAGAACTCGAAGCCGAGCGTCTGGCGCGAGTGCGCGATCGAGTGGTGGGCGCGCAGCCCCTCGATCTGCCGCTTGATCTCCGCCGGCAGCGCGTCGTACGCCGCGCGCGTGTCGGCGAACTCGGTGTCGGCGGCGACGGGCGGGACCACCTTGGCCGACAGCATCGAGTAGCGACCGGGCGGGTCCTGGAACGACGCGTCGGTGTGCCAGAGGCGGTTGCCGAGGCTGTAGGCGCGCCGGCGGTCGCCCTGCTGAAGGATCTCGCCGTCGGCGCCGACGTTGGAGATGTCGCCGAGCGCCTCGTTGCCGAAGCGGTTCTTCTGGATCGCCGCCGATCCGAGCTTGGTGTGCAGCCGGCCGTCGAAGCGCTGGGCGAACGCCAGGTGCTCGTCGTCGGTCAGCGGCTGGTCGTGGAAGATCAGCACGGCGTACTGGTCCATCCCGCCGCGCAGCTCGGCCAGCGTCTCGGGATCGTGCACCCGGCGCAGGTCCACGCCGCCGACCTCGGCCACGAAATGCGGGTGCAGCTTCTCGAACGTCACGGCCATGGCACGCCTCCGCTCCCGATTCTCCGCTTCCGCGTCGCCCATCGTCAAGCCGGGCGCCTTGCCCCCAGCTCGCGCCGCACGATCGCTGCGCCGCGCACCAGCGCCGCCAGCTTCTGTTTCACGACCCAGCGGGGCGTCTCCCAGAAGCCGCAGTCGGGGTTGAGCCAGAGCCGCTCGGCCGGCACGCGCTCGAGCAGCGCGCGGATGCGCTCGGCCACGTCCTCGGCCGTCTCGGCCTTGAACGCCTTCACGTCGATCACGCCGGCGCCCAGCTCGAGGTGGCGCGGCCAGTCCTTGAAGCGCTCGATGGCGTCGAGGCCGCGGTTGGCAAACTCGAGCACGACCTGCGAGGCCTTCAGCTCGCCGAGGACGGGGAAGAGGTTGCGGTAGTCGCGCACCGCGCTGAAGGGCCGGCCGTAGAGGTTGCCGAAGCAGACGTGCACGGCGATCTTCGCGGCGACGCCGGCCACCGCCTCGTTGATGCCGCGCGTGACGTCGTGCACGGTGCCCGCGTACATGCCGTGGTGCGGCTCGTCCACCTGGATGAAGTCGGCGCCGGCGGCGACGAGCGCCCGGCACTCGGCGTTGACGATCGCCACGAGGTCGGCCAGCAGCGTGCCCTTGTCGCGATAAGCGCCGCCGAGCTTGAGCGGGACCATCAGCGTGTAGGGGCCGGGTACCGTCGCCTTCAGCGGCTTGCCGGTCAGCGCGCGGGCGAGGGCGAACTCCTCGACGATGCCGAGGCCGTCGGGGGCGGCGATCTTCTCGGTGACCTCGAAGGGCGTGTTGGTGTCCCAGAGCGGCTGGCCGAGCTGGCGCGGCGCCGGCAGCGCGCGGACACCGGTGATCCGCTCGTAGAAGCCGATGATGAAGCGCACGCGCCCCATCTCGCCGGTGGTGAGCACGTCCACGCCGGCGCGCTCCTGGTCGAGCAGCGCGGCCTGGGTGGCGTCTTCCAGCAGCTCGCGCACGTCGAGGGGGCCGAGGCGCCCGGCGTCCATCGCCTCGCGCGCGAGCCACACCCAGCCCGGCAGCCCGTGGCTGCCGACGACGGACGTGGGAAGCAGCGGCGGGGCGGCGCTCACGGCGGGAGTCTACTATGCCGGGATCGGCCGCTCGAGACGGCGGAAGAGCGCCAGCCCCAGCACGGTGGCCGCCATCACCACCGCCGCGAAGACGATCGGCGCCGCCGGGTCGCCGGCGCGGTCGCGCACGAAGCCGGCGATCGGCTGCGTGAGCGCCATCATCAGATAGAACACCGTGTAGAAGACGCCGAAGGCGGCGGTGACGCGCTCGGGCGGCAGCGCGCGG
Source organism: Methylomirabilia bacterium (assembly GCA_041497115.1). Lineage (GTDB taxonomy): Bacteria > Methylomirabilota > Methylomirabilia > Rokubacteriales > CSP1-6 > AR5. The sequence continues at coordinate 21,520 of JBGQFW010000011.1, read as the reverse complement.
GGCAGGAGCGACATCACCGGCCCCGGCGGCGGCCCGACGGCGAGGCCGACCAGGCAGAACGCCAGCACGGCGTGGGGCAGCACGGGCACCAGCAGCGTCGCGCCGGCGGCGACGAGGCTACCGGCGGCGATCAGCAGCGTGGGGCGGCCGAGGCGGTCGGCGAGCAGGCCGCCCAGCGGCACCGACACCATCGTGATCCAGATCGCCACGCTCACGATCAGGTCGGCGTCGGCGAGCCCCAGGCCGCGCGCGATCAGCAGCGCGGGGCCGAAGAACGTGATCGTCACCAGACTCGCGTTGAAGCATCCCCACGCGAAGCCGGCGGCGATGCCCAGCCGCACGTCGCGGGCGGCGAGCGGCCGGCGGGCGGGCGCCGCCGCGCGGGGCGCCTCGCGGAAGAGCAGCATCAGCACGACCCCGAGCCCGGCCAGCGCGGCGGTCGCCAGCAGCGCCGTCCGCCACGACGTCGCCGCGGCCAGGTGGCCCAGCGTGGCCGTCGCGATGCCGAGGCCGACCGGCCACGCGGTCAGCATCACCGCCATCGCGGTCGCGACCTCGCGCCCGGCAAACCAGTCGGCGATGAGCGTGGGCAGGAGGATGTTCATGAGGACGGCGCCGATGCCGCTCAGCAGGCGGCCGGCCGCCGCCGTGGCGAAGCCGCCGGCGCTCGCCGTCACCACGCCGCCGATCGCCATCAGGGCCAGGCCGACCACGACGACGCGTCGCTCGCCCAATCGCCGGCCGATCATGCTGCCCGGCAGCGCGAGGAAGGCGCCCGGCAGCAGGTAGACGCCCAGCAGCGAGCCCGATTGCAGGTGGCTCAGGCCGAGATCCGCCAGCAGCAGGGGCGCCACCGCGGCGAGTCCCTGGAACTGCACGCCCATCGAGATGCGCGTGAGGAACACGAGGGCGAGGGCCACCCAGCGATTGGCCATGCCGGGCATGATAGCGGACGGCCGCCGTCGTGCCGGCGTGATATCCTCGACCGGTCGAGCGATCCCGTCCTGCCATCAGGAGGCCGCACCATGACGACGCAGCAGCGCTACGCGACGCCCGTCGAGCCGAACGAGTGGCTCATCCCCAGCCGGTTCGACTCGCTCATGCGCTGGGAGTACGAGGACGGCCGCGCCCCGCTGCTGAGCCTGTACGAGAAGGGCAAGGACCGGCAGTGGAACGGCCGCACGCGGATCGACTGGTCGCTCGACCTCGATCCGGAGAACCCGCAAGAGCTGCCCGACGAGCAGATCTCCATCTTCGGCTCCGACATCTGGAACCGGCTGACGAAGCCGGAGCGCGCCAACCTACGCCGGCACGTGCAGGCCCAGCAGCTCTCGCAGTTCATGCACGGCGAGCAGGGGGCGCTGCTGTGCGCCGCCAAGATCGTGCAGCAGGTGCCGAGCGTGGACGCCAAGTTCTACGCGGCCACCCAGGTGATGGACGAGGCGCGCCACGTGGAGGTCTACGCGCGGCTGCTGCACGAGAAGTTCGAGCTGGCGTACCCGATCACGCCGACGCTCAAGGCGCTGCTCGACAACGTGCTGACCGACGCCCGCTGGGACATGACCTATCTCGGCATGCAGGTGCTCATCGAGGGGCTGGCGCTGGCCGCCTTCGCCTCGATCCGCGACCACGCCAAGAACCCGCTGGCCGCCGCCGTCAACGCCTACGTCATGGAGGACGAGGCGCGCCATGTGGCCTTCGGCCGCATCGCGCTGCGCGACTACTACCCGCAGCTCACCGACGCCGAGCGCGACGAGCGCGAGGAGTTCGCGGTGGAGGCGTGCTACCTCATGCGCGACCGGTTCCTCTCGCTCGAGGTGTGGGAGACGCTCGGGCTGCCGGTGGACGAGTGCGTGAAGCTGGTGCAGGGGTCCGAGCGCATGAAGGTGTTCCGCACCCGCCTGTTCACGCGGATCGTGCCGACGATCAAGGACATCGGGCTGTGGGGCCCGCGCATCCGCAAGGCCTACGCCGACATGGGCGTGCTCGCCTACGCGGAGGTGGACGCCGAGGCGCTGCTGACCCAGGACGAGCAGGTGGCGGCCGGCTTCGACGCCCGCCTCGGACGGCGCGCATGAAGTTCGGCATCTTCTACGAGCACCAGCTGCCGCGCCCGTGGACGGAGGGGTCCGAGCAGAAGCTGTTCCAGGACGCGCTCGACCAGGTGGAGCTGGCCGACCGCTTGGGCGTGGACTACGCGTGGGAGGTCGAGCACCACTTCCTCGAGGAGTACTCGCACTCCTCCGCCCCCGAGGTGTTCCTGGCCGCCGCCTCGCAGCGCACCCGGCGCATCCGCCTGGGCCACGGCATCGTGCTGATGCCGCCCGGCTACAACCAGCCGGCCCGCGTCGCCGAGCGCATCGCGACGCTCGACCTCGTCTCCAACGGCCGCGTGGAGTGGGGCACCGGCGAGTCCGCCTCGCGCGCAGAGCTGGAAGGCTACGGCGTCAACCCGGCCGAGCGGCGGGCGATGTGGCGCGAGAGCGTCGAGCAGGTCGCCAACATGATGGTCATGGAGCCCTACCCGGGTTTCAAGGGCCAGTACTTCTCGATGCCCACCCGCAACGTGGTGCCCAAGCCGGTGCAGAAGCCCCACCCGCCGATCTGGGTGGCGTGCTCGAACCGCGAGACGATCCACCTGGCCGCCCAGCTCGGCATCGGCGCGCTGACCTTCGCCTTCATCGACCCCGCCGAGGCCAAGCAGTGGGTGGACGACTACTACGAGACCTTCAAGCGCGAGTGCGTGCCGATCGGCCACGCGGTGAACGCGAACATCGCCATGGTCACCGGCTTCTCCTGCCACCGCGACGGGGCCGAGGCGCAGCGCCGCGGCGCCGACGGCTTCCGCTTCTTCCAGTTCGCGCTCGCCCATCACTACGTCTTCGGCAAGCACACGCCGGGGCGCACCAACATCTGGAACGCGTTCCTGGCGGTGCGCGACCAGCTGGGGACCGAGGTGCTGGGCGGCGGGGTGGGCTGCATCGGCACGCCCGACGACCTGCGCCGCACGCTCCGGATCTACCAGGACTGCGGCGTCGATCAGACCATCTTCATCCAGCAGGGCGGCCGCAACCGCCACGAGCACATCTGCGAGTCGCTCGAGCTGTTCGCCGCCGAGGTCATGCCGGAGTTCACCGCGCGCGAGGCCGAGCGCGAGAAGCGCAAGCGCGAGGAGCTCGCGCCGTACGTGGCCGCCGCCATGGCGCGCAAGCGGGTGATGGCGCCGCTGGCCGACGACGCGATCCCGGTGCAGGAGGCCTACGGCAACACGGTGGCCCTCACCGACGAGGACATCAGGAAGATGCCGGAGGGCAACCGCCGTCGCGTGGAGACCTTCCGCAAGATCCGGCAGATCGCCGAAAGGGCGTGAGCGCATGAGTGCCGAGACCGACGTGCTGGCCGCCGACGACCGCCGCTTCCAAGCCATGCTGAAACAGGACTGGCCCGCGCTGAACGCCGCGCTGGCCGACGACCTCGTCTACGTGCATTCGACCGCCCGGGTCGAGTCCAAGGGCGAGCACGTCGCCAATCTGCAGGCCGGCAAGCCGAGCTACCGCGGGGCAACCCCGCGCGAGCGCAAGGTGCGCGTGCGCGGCGATGTCGGGATCGTCAACGGCGTCTCCGAGATGCACGTGGAGAACGCCGGCAAGGAGCAGCGCTTCACCATCCGCTACCTGGCCGTCTACGCGCGCAACGGCGAGCGCTGGCAGATGACCGCCTGGCAGTCGACCAAGGTGCCTGACGCGTAGTCAGCCCCGGGTCTCACCAAGTCCCCACGTGATTCGGGCCCACAGACGCTCATGCCCGAGGTATGCCAGCGTCGTGTAGAGGTTGCTGGCAATCATGAAGCCGAGCGCGACCCGTAGCGTCCTGGTGAACAGGTAGATCGTGGCGAAGTCCAGGACCATGATCACGAGGCGGTACGTCAAGGCTTTGAGCACCGATCGGCGAACAAGAACGGATCTGGGCATGACGAATCTCCAGGAGATCCAGTACGGTGTGCGGGACTCGGCCGACCCTAGCAGGACGGTGGCGATGCCGGCAAGGCCTTCATCCTGGCCGCCGCGGTTACACTAGGACGCATGGCGATCGAGCATCCGTGGAGTGAAGCGCCCGCCGGCGGCGCCGTGCGCGAGGTCGCGCCGGGGGTGAAGTGGCTGCGCATGCCGCTGCCGTTCCAGCTGAATCACATCAACCTGTGGCTCGTGGACGACGGTGACGGCTGGGCCATCGTGGACACCGGCGTTGGGCTGCCCGACGTGCGCGCGCTCTGGGAGCGGATCTTCGCCGACCACCTCGACGGGCGCCCGATCACGCGGGTGATCGTCACGCACTTCCATCCCGATCACATGGGCAACGCCGCCTGGCTCACCGAGCGCTGGGGCGTGGACCTCTGGTGCGCGCAGGCCGAGTACCTCATCGCGCAGGTGGCGTGGCGGACGGGCGAGGCGCGCGACAACGAGCCGCGGCTGCGCCACTACCGGCGCAACGGCTGCGACGAGACGGCGCTGGCCTCGCTGCGCACGCGCGGCAACCACTATCCGAAGCTGGTCCCGGCGCTGCCGAGTGCGTTCCGCGCGATCGGCGAGGGCGACACGCTGGAGGTCGGGCGCCACCGCTTCCGGGTGATCGTCGGCGGCGGCCACTCGCCCGAGCACAGTGCGCTCTGGTGCGAGGAGGCGGGCGTGCTGATCTCCGGCGACCAGGTGCTGCCGCGCATCACGACCAACATCAGCGTGTGGGCCGATCAGCCGCGGGGCAACCCGCTGCGGCTCTACCTCGACTCGCTCGACCGCTTCCGCGGCCTCGGCGCCGGCGCGCTGGTGCTGCCGGCCCACGGGCTGCCGTTCCGCGGGCTGCCCGAGCGGCTGGCCGAGCTGCGCACCCACCACGCGGCGCGGCTGTCGGAGACGCTCGACGCGCTGACCGAGCCGCGCAGCGCCGCCGACATCGTCCCCATCCTGTTCCGCCGCGAGCTCGACAGCCACCAGCTCGGCTTCGCGCTGGGCGAGGCGCTGGCGCACCTGCACTTCGTCGAGGCGGACGGCCGCGCGGCGCGCGTCGTGGGCGCCGACGGCGTGCACCGCTTCCGCAAGGCGTAGCCCGACACCATGATCCGGCTGGCGATCATCGTCGGCAGCACGCGCCCGGGGCGCAAGGCGGACACGGTCGCCCGCTGGGTCCACGCGATCGCCAGGACGCGCACGGACGCCGACGTCGAGGTCGTGGACATCGAGGCCTTCCACCTCCCGCTCCTCGACGAGCCGGCGCCGCCGGCGACGGGACAGTACAGCCAGCCTCACACGAAGGCGTGGGCCGCGAAGATCGCGTCCTTCGACGCCTTCGTCTTCGTGACGCCGGAGTACAACCACGGCACGTCGGGCGCGCTGAAGAATGCCATCGATTTCCTCTACGGCGAGTGGAACAACAAGGCGGCCGGCTTCGTCGGCTACGGCAGCGCCGGCGGGACGCGCGCGGTGGAGCAGCTGCGGCTGGTGATGGGCGAGCTGCAGGTGGCCGACGTGCGCGCGCAGGTCATGCTCTCGATCTTCACTGACTGGGAGAATTTCACGGTCTTCAAGCCGGGGCCGCGGCACGAGGCCTCGGTCGGCGCCATGCTCGACCAGGTGATCGCGTGGGGCGGCGCGCTGCAGGCGCTCCGCGAGGGGGCTCAGCGCGCGCGGTAGTCGAACGCCGGCGCCGCCGCCGGCGGCAGCGCGCCGCGACGGGCACGCTCCACGAGGCCGTGGTCGGGCGAGAGCGGGCAGACCGGATCGGTCGCCGCCGCGTTGCCCGTCAGATGGAACGCCTGGCAGCGGCACCCGCCGAAGTCCACCGTGCGCCGCTCGCAGCTGCGGCACGGCTCGGGCATCCACGCTTCGCCGCGGAAGGCGCCGAACCCCGCTGACGAAGCCCAGATCTCCGCGAGCGGCCGGTCCTTCACGTTGTCGAACGTCAGCCCGGCGATGGTGTGGGCGGCGTGGCAGGGGAGGGCCAGCCCGTCGGGGGCCACGACGATGAAGCGCCGCCCCCAGCCGTCCATGCACGACTTGGGGAGCTCCCCGTAGTAGTCCGGCGTGACGAACAGCACCTCCATCCGCCCCTGCAGCCGCCGCTTCGCCGCGCGCGCCACCTCGCGCGCACCGTCCAGCTGCTCGCGCGTCGGTAGCAGCGCGTCGCGGTTGCGCAGCGCCCAGCCGAGGTACTGCGTGTTGGCCAGCTCGAGCCGGTCCGCCGCCAGCGTCTCGGCCAGCGCGATCACCGCGTCCACGCGCGCGAGGTTCTCGCGGTGCAGCACGGTGTTGAGCGTGAGCGGCAGCCCCAGCTCCTTCACCCAGCGCGCCACCTCGAGCTTGCGCTCGAAGGATTTCAGGCCGGCGATGCGGTCGGAGGCCGCCGCCGTCACGTCCTGGATCGAGACCTGCACGTTGTCGAGGCCGCGCGCCTTGAGGCCGGCCAGCCGCTCGCGCGTGAGCGGGATCCCGCTCGTGATCAGGTTGGTATAGAGGTCGAGGCCGCGCGCGCCCTCGACGAGCGCCTCGAGGTCGTCGCGCAGCAGCGGCTCGCCGCCGGTGAGGTTGAGCTGGACGACGCCGAGGTCCTCCGCCTCGCGGAAGACGCGCAGCCAGTCGCCGGTGGCCAGCCCGTCGCCGTGGCGCGCCCAGTCGATCGGGTTGGAGCAGTAGACGCACCGCAGCGGGCAGCGATACGTCAGCTCGGCCACCAGCGTGTAGGGGCGGGGCTCGTCACTCATCGCCGGACCCCAGCAGCCCGCGCTCGGCCAGCCGCGTGAGGAAGCCCACGACCTCGCGCTCCACCGCCTCGCGCGGCTGCGGGGCGTACTTGGTGGCGAGCTGGTCCACGATGGCGGCCACCGTCACGTCGCCCGTGCACAGGCGCACCACGTCGGCGGCGGTGGCGTTGAGCACGAGGCCGCGCTCCGGGTAGAGCAGCATGTGACGCTCGCCCTTGCGGTCCCACCGCACGCGCGCCTTGGCGGCCAGCCGCGGGCGCGTCTCGGGCGAGATCGCGCCGCTCACGCGCGGGCGCCGCCGGGGCCCCAGCCCGGCTCGACGTAGGCGGTCCACAGGCTGTCGAGCAGATGCCAGAGGATCTCGGTCTTGCGGATCAGCGCGGCCACGCAGCGCTCCTGCCGTTCGTAGGTGGTCGCGTGGGCGATCACGTACTCGATCGCCTGCATCGAGTCCTGGCGCGCCAGCGGCGGCCGCGAGCGGAAGTACTCCAGCGTGTCCTTGCTGATCCACGGGTAGTGCTTCTCCCACGCCAGCACCCGGCGCGTCATGAGGTCGGGCGAGAAGAACTCGGTCAGCGAGGAGGCGACCGCCTCCAGCAGCGTGCGCTCGCGCACCAGGGCGACGTAGCCGTCGCAGGCGAAGCGTACGCCCGGCAGCACCGAGCGACAGGAGGCGACCTCCGCGCGGTCGAGCCCCACGCCTTCGGCCAGGCGCAGCCAGAGCTCGAGGCCGCCCTCGCCCGCCGCCTCGCCGTCGTGGTCGCGGATCCGCTTGATCCACATGCGGCGGAACGCCGGGTCCTCGGACTTCGACAGGATGATCGCGTCCTTGATGGGCACGCGCGTCTGGTAGTAGTAGCGGTTCAGCACCCACTGCTGCAGCTGCACGCGCGTGAGCGTGCCGTCGTGCATGAGGTGATGATAGCGGTGGTGGTCGTGGTAGCGCGCCTCGCCCTCGCGGCGGACCCACTCGATGAACTCCTCGCGTCCCAGCGGCGGGCGCGCCTCGGCCGCGCTCATAGCGACACCTCCATTCCGTCCCAGGCGATCTCCCAGCCGGCGGCGGCCACCGCCGCGTGCTCGGCCGAGTCCTCGCGCAGCATCGGGTTCGTGTTGTTGACGTGGATGTACACGCGCCGCCCGGCGCGCACGCCGGCCAGCCGCGCGAGGCTGCCCGTCGCGCCGCCGACCGGCAGGTGGGCCATCTCCTCGGCGCGCTTGGATCCCAGCCCCAGCCCGGGCAGCTCGTCGCTCGACCAGAACGTGCCGTCGAAGAACACGACGTCCGCGCCGTCGAGCGCGCGGCGGATCTCGTCGGTCACCGCCGCCACCGCCGAGAGATAGACGAGCGTGCGCCCGGTCGCCGGCTCGCGCACGCGCACGCCGATGTTGTGCGCCGGATCCGGCGGCGCCGGCTCGAGATGGATCGGCGGCTTGCCGGGCGCCGACACCGGCTCCACGAGCAGGCCGGCGATCTTCTCCTCGCGGCCGATCTCGAGCGGGCGCCATGTGACCTGACCGGGAAAGCGCTCGAGCGTGCGGTAGAGCACGTTGTCCTCGACGAAGCCGCGGCGGACCGGCTCGGTTGCGAAGACGACGAGCGGATGCGACTCGCGCAGCGAGAGCAGCCCCAGGCAGTGGTCGAGATCGCCGTTAGTCAGCACGATGGCGGCGATCGGCGAGTCGCGCGGGCCGCGCGGGTGGAGCGGGGGAAAGCCCTCGATCTGGGCGCGGATCTCGGGCGAGCAGTTCAGCAGCAGCCAGGCGGCGCCGTCGGCGCTGACCGCGACGCACTCCTGGCTCCGCGCGCGCGCGCGCAGGCTCCCCTCGCGGAGACCGCGACAGTTGGGGCAGCCGCAGTTCCACTGGGGGAACCCGCCGCCGGCGGCCGAGCCCAGCACGCGGATGCGCATCGGCGTCCTCTAGAGACACGACAGCCCTTCCGCGACGACGGAAGGGCTGCGGTCAGACGTTCGGCGAGCGACCGGCTAGAAGCGGTCGTCCTGCTCGCCGCCGAAATCGTCCTGGTAGGAGTTAATCTCGGCATCCATCTTCACTTCCACGAAATCCGGAGCTTCCCATGCCATGGCCGTCACCTCCAGGTCGTTCGTGGCGGTCATCGTAGATCAGGCGGGCGACGATCGTCAAGGGCCATTGACAACGCGCGAGGCGCCGGGTTACCTAGGGGCTCCCAACCATCCCAGTGACTCTCCTCCAACGTAGGAGGTCCGCTATGCGCCGCACCCTCGCTGTCGTGGTCAGTGTGCTGCTGCTCGGCGCCGTCGCCGTGTGGCTCGTCCCGGCCCAGGCCCAGCAGCCGGCGCCGCCGCCCACCTGGAAGCAGGGGCAGCCGCCGTCGATGGCCGACTCGATGCTGGCGCCCATCGCCCAGCCGCCCGCGCCCACGCCGGCCGCCGAGATTCCCGTCAACAAGATCAAGGTCCCGGCCGGGTTCAAGGTCGACCTGTGGGCGTCCGGCATCAACAACGCCCGCGACATGACGTGGGGCGACAAGGGCACGCTGTTCGTCTCCAGCCGCGTGGCCGGCAACGTCTACGCCATCGTGGACAAGGGCGGAAGCCGCGAGGTGAAGACGATCGCCAAGGGGCTCAACCTGCCCAACGGCGTGGCCTTCAAGGCCGGCACGCTCTACATCGCCGAGATCTCGCGCATCAGCAAGATGGAGGGGATCGAGGACAAGCTCGACGCCCCGCCCGAGATGGTGACCGTGTACGACACGCTGCCCAAGGACGTGCCGCACGGCTGGAAGCACCTGGCGTTCGGCCCCGACGGCAAGCTCTACTTCAACATCGGCGCGCCCTGCAACATCTGCATGCCGCCCGACACCCACGCGAACATCTCGCGCGTCAATACCGACGGCACCGGCTTCGAGTACTGGGCGCACGGCGTGCGCAACAGCGTGGGCTTCGACTGGCACCCGGTGACCAAGACGCTCTATTTCGCCACCCACGGGCGTGACTGGCTCGGCGACGACTCGCCGAGCGACAAGTTCGACATGGCGCCGAAGAAGGACATGCACTTCGGCTTCCCGTTCTGCCACGGGGGCGACACGCTCGACCCCGTGCACGGCAAGGGCAAGTCGTGCAAGGACTACGTGGCGCCTCTTCTCAAGACCGGCCCCCACGTCGCCGGCAACGGGGTCATGTTCTACACGGGCTCGATGTTCCCGCCCGAGTACAAGAACCGCGTGTTCCTGGCCCAGCGCGGCTCCTGGAATCGCAAGGAGAAGGTCGGCTATCGCGTGATGATGGTCACGCTCGACGGCAGCGGCAAGGTGGCGAAGTACGAGCCGTTCGCCGAGGGCTGGCGGGACGGTGACCAGATCTGGGGCCGCCCCGTCTACACGGCGCACATGAAGGACGGCTCGATGCTGATCTCCGACGACTACGCCGGCGCGATCTATCGCGTCAGCTACAACAAGTAACGCTGGTCCGTCCGATTCTGACCGCGACGCTGCTCGTCGCCGCCCTGGCGGCGGGCAGCGTCGCCTCCGCCGCCGACGTCGAGGCGGGCCGTCGCAAGTCCGAGCCGTGCGCCAAATGTCACGGCCTCGACGGCAACGCGACGACCGCCGGCATCCCGTCGCTGGCCGGCCAGCCGACGTACTTCACCCACTGGCAGCTCATCAAGTTCCGCGACGGCCGGCGCAAGGACGAGCAGATGTCGCCCTTCGCAGCGAACCTGAGCGACGAGGACATGGCCGACCTGGCGGCGTTCTACGCGGCGCAGCCGGCGCAGGCGCGTGGATCGTCGATCGACTTCCGGAAGGCGGCCGCCGGGCGGCAGCTCGCCGGCGTGCACCACTGCTCGTCCTGCCACACCCCGACGCTCACCGGCCAGAAGCAGGTCCCGCGGCTGGCCGGCCAGGATCTCGTGTATCTCCTGAAGCTGCTGCGCGGCTTCAAGGCCCAGACCGCCTCCGACCTCGACGGCACGATGACGATGGCCGCCCAGCCGCTGACCGCGGAGGAGATCGAGAGCCTCGCGCACTACTGCGCGAGTTTGACGCCGTAACGCCGCGCGGCTACTTCGCCGCGCCTTCCGCCAGCAGCCCGTCGATCGCGGCCTTGAAGACCGGGTAGGGGTGGGCGCCCTGGATGCGGCGCAGGGCCTTCACCCGGCCGGGGCCGTCGGCGACACCGATGAAGAAGGTCGGCGTGCCGGTGATGCCGGCGGCCTGGGCATCGGCCAGATCCGCGCGGATCTTGGCGGTGTGCGGCGCGGCGTCCAGGCACTGCTGGAACTTCGCGGGATCGGCGCCCGCCTCCTGGGCGTAGCGCACGAGGTCGGCGGCGCCCAGCGCCTGCTGGTTGGCGAAGAGCCTCTCGTGCATCTGCCAGTAGCGGCCCTGGTCGCCCGCGCACTCCGCCGCCTCGGCGGCGCGGAACGCGTCGGGGTGGATCGACTCCAGCGGCAGGTTGCGCAGGACGTAGCGCAGCTTGCCGGTGTTCACGTACTCGCGCTCGATCAGCGGCATCGTCTGCTTGACGTGGCGGCCGCAGAACGGGCACTGGAAGTCGGAGAACTCCACCAGCACCAGGCGGGCGTTGTCGCCGCCCTTGGCGAACGCGTGGGCCACGCTCACCTCGGTCGAGTCGGGCGCCACCGGCGAGGGCGGCGCCGCCGCGGCGCGCCCCTGCTGCAGCAGCGCCTTGATCTCCTGCACGTCGCGCTGGACGGCGCCGATGCCCGCCTTGAGCGCCTCGATCTCTTGCCGGAGCGCCTTGAGGTCGTCGCCGCTCTGGGCGCGGGCCCCGCCGGGGACGACCAGCGCCGCCGCCACGATCGCCACGATCGCGAAACGCTTCACCACGAGGGGCCTCCTTCGATCGGTCGGGCGTCTCAGTGTACACTCTCGCAACCGAACGCTCACGAGGAGGGTGCGATGACGACGGCGGAGCTGATCACGCTGGAGCTGGGACGGCTGCACAAGGCGCTCGACCGGTCGCTGGAGGGGCTCACGCCCGAGCAGCTGCACCAGGTGCCGGCCGGCCATCCCAGGGCCAACACGATCGCGTGGGGGCTCTGGCACTACGTGCGCACCGAGGACAACGTGGTGCGCTACATCCTCCAGAACCGCCGGCCGATCGTCTGGCAGGAGGGCGGTTACGCCGAGAAGCTCGGGCTGCCCCCGGTCGCCCAGGGCACCGGCATGACGACCGAGGAGGCACAGGCGCTGCGCGTCCGGGACCTCGGCGTGTTCCGCGAGTACACCCAGAAGGTGTGGGCGAGCACCGACGAGTACCTGGCGAAGATCGCCCCGGCGGCGCTCGACGCCACCGTGACGATCAAGCCGCTGGGCGACATGCCGGCCGTGCGCGCGCTCGCCGAAGTCTGCATCACGCACGGCTTCACCCACTTCGGCGAGATCGAGCTGGCGCGCACCCTGGTGGGCGCCAAGCCCGTCGTTTGAGCGGGGGCCCCGAGATGGCCCCCACACCCCCCACCGTTCGGAGGGCCCCGGGGAACCCGGGGCCCTCCTCTATTCCCTCCGCAGCTCGGGAATCACCCACATCGGCTTGCGGCCGGCGTGGACGCGCAGGATGTTGTCGAAGGCGTTGCGGAACGCCTTGGGCCAGTTCTCCCACGTCGGCCCCGCGGTGTGCGGGGTGATCGTGATGGTCTCCACGTTGAGCAGCGGGTTGTCCTTGGACGGTGGCTCGTCCACCATCACGTCGAGGCCGGCGCCGGAGATGCGCTTGGTGATGAGCGCCTTGTGCAGCGCGCGCTCGTCCACCACCGGCCCCCGGCAGGTGTTGACCAGCACCGCCGTCGGCTTCATGAGGTTGAGCTGGCGGTCGGAGATCAGATCCTTGGTCAGCGACGTGAGCGGCACGTGCAGCGTGATCACGTCGGACGTCCGGAGCAGCTCGTCCAGCAGCACGAAGCGCACGCCGAGCGCGTCCTCCTCGTGCTCGGCCAGCCGGAGGATGTCGTAGTAGACGATCGTGACGTCGAAGCCGTGCAGGCGGCGGGCGACCTTCTTGCCGATGTTGCCGAGGCCGACGATGCCGACCGTCTTGCCCTCCAGCTCGTAGAGGCGCGTCTCGGCGAAGTCACCGACCCGCCACTTGCCCTCCACGCAGTTCTTGTGCTGCCACGCCAGCTTCTTGAGCGTGGCCAGGATCAACAGAACGGCGTGCTCGGCCACCGCCACCGAGTTGGCGCCGCCGTTGTTGGAGATGGGCACACCGGCCTTGCGGGCGGCCTCGAGGTCCAGCGTGTTGTAGCCGGCGCTGATGAGCTGCACGAGCTTCATCCGCTTGGCGGCGGTGTAGAAGTCGGTGCTCAGCGGGTTGCGGCCGAAGCCCATGAAGTACTCCGCGTCGCGCGCGACCTCGAGAAACTGCGGGCCGGTGGCGTCGACGGGGACCAGCTCGAAGCCGGGCGGCGTCATCTCTACCGCGACGTCGAAGATCGACTTGGGGAACTTCGGCGAGAACATGATCTTGGTAGCCATCAGGCGCTGGGCTCCGATCCGACGACGCCGACGAACGAGACGCACTCGCCCGGCGCGCCACCGAGGTTATGGGTGAGGGCCAGCGTGCGACCGCGGCCCACGCTGGCGATCTGTCGCTGGCCGGCCTGGCCGCGCAGCTGCAGCCAGCACTCGAAGAGCATGCGCAGGCCGGAGGCGCCGATCGGATGGCCGAAGGACTTCAGCCCGCCGTCGGGGTTCACCGCCAGCTCGCCGTCGAGATCGAACGTCCCCGCCAGCACGTCCTTCCACGCGGTGCCGCGGCTGGAGAAGCCGAGGTCCTCCATCAGCACCAGCTCGGTCGGCGTGAAGCAGTCGTGGACCTCGGCCATCGCCAGCTCGCGGCGCGCGTCCTTGATGCCGGCCTGCGCGTAGGCGTCGGAGGCCGAGGCGACGACCTCCGGGAACGTCGTGTAGTCGTAGTCGGGATCGAGGGGGCCGGCGGCGGGGCCGGCCACGAACGAGAGCGCCTTCACGTAGAGCGGGTGATCGGTGTAGCGGTGGGCGTCCTCGGCGCGCACGATGATCGCCGCCGCCGAGCCGTCGCTGACGCCCGAGCAGTCGAAGATCCCGAGCGCGCCGGCGACCAGCGGCGAGCACGCGATCGTCTCCTTGGCCACTTCCTTGCGGAACTGGGCGCGCGGGTTGAGGCTGCCGTTCTTGTGGTTCTTCCAGGCGATGCGTGTCATCACCTCTTTGAGCTGGGCCTCCTCGATCCCGAACTTCCGGGCGTACGCCGGCGCCAGCAGGCTGAACATCGCCGGCGCCGTCATGGCCGCCGCGGTGCCGTCGCCGGCGGCGCGGGTGCCCGGCAGCCCCGAGACGCCCGAGTCCTTCAGCTTCTCGACGCCGATCGCCATGGCGACATCGTAAGCGCCGCAGGCGACCGCGTAGCAAGCGTTGCGGAACGCCTCCGACCCCGTCGCGCAGTAGTTCTCGAGCCGGCTCACCGGCTTGTAGTCGATCTTCAGCGGGCGCGAGAGGGTGAGCCCGCTCTGGCCGGAGAAGAGCGTGCCGAGCCAGAACGCGTCCACCTGGGGCAGCTCGATGCCGGCCGAGATGAGCGCCTCGCCGGCGGCGTCCACCAGCAGGTCGCCGGCGCCCTTGTCCCAGCGCTCGCCGAACGGCGTGCACCCCATCCCGACGATCGCCACGCGATCACGAATGCCGTTGCTGGCCATGTCTTGTCCTTATTGTTTGTATCAGGGGGGAGCGACCGCCGCTCCCCCCCGACACCCCCCCAACGGGGTTAGTTGGCGATGATCCTCACCGGTTCGAAGCGCCCGTCCTCATGTGGTCGACAGCGGTCTGGCTTTCCAGAAGTAGTTGTGGACGCCGCCGGCGGTGAGGATGCGGCGGAAGGTCATGGCGACGCGGTCGCCGAGCTTCACGGCCTTGGGATCGACATCGGTCATCTCGCACTGGAACCGGCCGCCGCCCTCGAAGTCGAGCACCGCCACCACCATCGGCGGCGACGGCGAGTAGGCCAGGCGGTCCACCGTGAACGTGGCGATCGTCGCCGGCACGTCGGCCAGCCGCTCGGGCGTCATGCGGTCCACCGCGTGGCACTTCACGCAGACGCGCTGCGGAGGCAGGTGGCACGTGCCGCACCCCTGGCAGCGGCTGCCGGTGAAGGCGAACTTCCACGCCTCGGCGCGCAGCGAGGGTGGCGCCTCGGGCGGCTGCGGATCGGGGCGGCGCGGTGGCTCGCGCTTGAGGAAGCCGCGCCAGGCGAGGAACGTCGGATAGCTCACGCGCGCGCCGCCGGCGATCCGGGCGGCGAGGCCGGCGGCGCGGTGGGGCGCGCCGGTCGCCCGCCACACGCTGGCGTCGGCGCCGTCGGCCAGCGAGACGACGGCGACGAGGTCGTCGGCCTTGGCGCCGTCGAGCGCCTCGGCGAACATCAGCCCGGCGTGGGCGGCGCCCGCGTTGCCGACCGTGGCCGAGAGGTCGTCGGCGATCGCGTCCTTCCTGACGCCGGCCGACGCCGCCACGCGCCGCACCGCGCGGCCGTGCGGTCCGGCGACGATCAGCCGCGTGATCGCCGGCGCCGTCACGCCGGCGTGCTTGAGCGCCTCGGTCAGCGCGGCCTCGCCGAGCGGCACGTAGGCGTGCTCGCCGAAGCGCTCCTCCCACTGGTGCGAGGCCATCTCGCCGGGCAGCCGCCAGCGCTCGAGGAACTCCACGGTGGCCGAGGCGGCGCCGAGCGGCTCGGCGATCACCCGCGCGTCGGACGCGTCGTCGGCGAACAGGAACGCGGCGGCGCCGTCGCCGCCGTCGCGCTCGTCCGCCCCGCCGGGCAGCCCGGTGCGGATGTCGCTGAGGACGGCCAGCGCCGGGCCCCGCGCGTCGCGGGCCGCGCGCATCGCGCCCACCGCCGAGCGCACCGCGCCGACCATGTCGGCGGCGAACGCGGAGGTCGGCAGGTCGAGCGCGGCGTGGATCGCGGTGGCGTTGGTCTTGTCGAGGTACGCGGGATCGGAGGTCGCGAAGTAGAGCGTCTGCGGCACGATGGACCCTCCGCGCAGCGCGGAGCGCCCGGCCTCGACGGCGAGGGAGGTCGTGTCCTCGTCGTACGAGGCGACGGCGCGCGTGCCCGCGCCCGCCGGCGTGCCGAGCGCCTCCGCGATCGCCTTGCGCTCGAGCCGCCAGTAGGGCAGGTAGACGCCGTAGCCGACGATCCCTCTCATCGCCCGCCCATCGTCGCGTGGTCGGCCAGCACGCTGGCCACGCACGCGGTGACCCGCACGCCGGTCGGCAGGTCGATGAACTCGTTGGGGCCGTGGGCGTTGGAGCCGGGACCCATCACGCCGGTCACGAGAAACTGCGCCTCGGGGAAGCGCTTGCCCAGCATGTCCATGAACGGGATGGAGCCGCCGAGGCCGTCGAACATCGGCGGCGTGCCGAAGTGGGCGCTCGACGCGCGCCCGACGGAGTCGCTGAGCCAGCCGGCCATCGCCGGGGCGTTCCAGCCGCTGCCCGGCCGCTCGCCGGTGGAGAACGTGATGCGCGCGCCGTAGGGCGGCTCGGCCTCGAGCGTCTCCTTCACGCGCTGCACGGCCCGCGCAGCGTCGCACGTGGGCGGCAGCCGCAGCGAGAGCTTCAGCGAGGTCTTCGGACGCAGCACGTTGCCGGCGTCGGCGAGCGCCGGGATGTCGCCGACGCCGGTGACCGCCAGCACGGGGCGCCACGTGTTGTTCAGCAGCGCCTCGACGTTGTCCTTCGTCACCGGCTGCGTGCCGTCGGCGTAGGGGAAGCGCCGCCAGATGTCGTCGCCGAGCACGGCGGCGACCGCGCGCGCCTCGGCGAGGCGATGGGGCGGAATCTCGACGTGGCACTCGCGCACGAGGACCTCGCCGGTGCGCGCGTTCTCGATCCGGTCGAGCACCTGGCGCAGGAGGCGGAAGCTCGAGGGCACGATCCCGCCGGCCGCGCCGGAGTGCACCCCCTCGTCGAGGACCTCGACCGTCAGCGTGCCGCTCACCACGCCGCGCAGCGACGTCGTCGCCCACAGGTGCTCGTAGTCGCCGCAGCCGGAGTCCAGGCAGACGACGAGCCCTGGCCGGATGCGATCGGCCAGCTTCTCGACGTAGGCGGGCAGGTCGGGGCTGCCGCTCTCCTCGGCGGCCTCGATCAGCACGACGCAGCGGCGGTGGGGGACGCCCTGCGCCTGCAGCGCCTCGATCGCGGTGAGCGCGGCGAAGGCCGCGTAGCCGTCGTCGCCGGCGCCCCGGCCGAACAACCGGTCGCCCCGCCGCACCGGCGTCCACGGGCCGCCGTCCTCCGCCCAGCCGACCATCTCCGGCTGCTTGTCGCAGTGGCCATAGAGCAGGACGGTGTCGCCGCCCGTGCCCGGCGTCTCCATGAGGATGACGGGCGTGCGGCCCGGCAGGCGCACGACCTCGATCGCGAGCCCCTCGATCTTCCGACGCCGCGCCCAGTCGGTGATGAGCGTGACGGCCCGCTCGATGTGGCCGTGCTCCGCCCACTGCGCGTCGTACAGGGGCGACTTGGCCGGGATGCGGATGTACTCGGTGAGGGTGGGGACGATGTCGCTGTCCCAGGCGCGCTGCACGAAGTCGCGGGTGCGGGCGGTGTCGAGGCTCATGGCCGGAATGGTAGCATCGCCGGTATGATGGCGGCGTGCGGAACTACTTTCCGACGCCGCGCGAGTGGGAGGCCAAGCCGCCCGGCGAGCTCGGCCTGCGCGAGGACGGGCTGGCCGCCGCCGCCGAGTACCACCGCGCCCACGAGAGCACGTGGCCGCGCGATTTCATCACCGAGAGCGGCCGCTACATCGGCGTCGCCGACGAGCCCGCCGACTCCGAGGTGCTGGGGCCGATCCGGCCGCGCAAGGAGCCCAACGGGCTGATCGTGCGCGGCGGCTACGTCGTCGCCGAGTGGGGCGACACCCAGCGCGCCGACATGTCGTTCAGCATCGCCAAGAGCTACCTGGCCGTGCTGGCCGGCCTCGCGCTCGCCCGCCGGCTCATCGGCGACCTCGACGAGCCCGTGGCCGCGACCGCGATCGACGACGGCTTCGCCTCCGAGGAGAACCGCGCGATCACCTGGCGCCACCTGCTGCAGCAGACGAGCGAGTGGCAGGGGACGCTGTGGGGCAAGGCGGACACGATCGACCACAACCGCGACGTGGGCAAGAGCGAGCTGGGCCGCGCCCAGAAGGGCCAGCCCCGCCCGCTGCAGCCGCCGGGCACGCTGTGGGAGTACAACGACGTCCGCGTCAACCGGCTGAGCCTGTCGCTGCTGCACCGCTTCCGCCGCGGGCTGCCCGACGTGCTGCGCGACGCCGTCATGAACCCGATCGGCGCGTCGTCGGAGTGGCAGTGGCATCCCTACCGCAACGCGTGGGTGGATCTCGACGGCCAGCGGCTGCCGTCGGTGCCGGGCGGCTCGCACTGGGGCGGCGGCCTGTGGATGTCCAGCCGCGACCACGCGCGCTTCGCGCTGTTCGTGCACCGCGGTGGCGCGTGGCGCGGCTACCGGCTGCTCGACGCGCGGTTCGTCGCCGAGATGCGCCGGCCGTGCCCGGTCAACCCGCAGTACGGCCTGCTGTGGTGGCTCAACACCGGCCGCGCGCAGCTGCCGAGCGCGCCGGAGTCCTCCTACGCCGCCCGCGGCGCCGGCAGCAACGTCATCTGGATCGACCCCGACCACGATCTCCTCGCGGTCGTGCGCTGGATCGAGAAGGGGGCGATGGACGGCTTCGTGCGCCTGGTGCTCGAGAGCGTGACGGACTAGCTAATTTAGCGCCGCGCCTCACGGCGGGCGCGCGCGGCTGACGCCAGCTCCTGCAGCACCGGCACGGTCGTCTCCCAGCTCATGCAGGCGTCGGTGATGGACTGGCCGTAGACGAGGGCGGAGGGATCGCGCAGGTCCTGGCGCCCGTCCACCAGGAAGCTCTCCATCATCATGCCCACGATGCCCGCCTCGCCCTGCGTCACCTGGCCGGCGACGTCGCGCACGACCAGTGGCTGGCGCCGGTGGTCCTTCTCGCTGTTGCCGTGGCTGGCGTCGATCATGAGCCGGGCCGGCATGCCGGCGTCACGCAGCGCGGCGAGCGTCTTCTGCACGCTCATCGCGTCGTGGTTGGGGCCGCTGGCGCCGCCGCGCAGGATGACGTGGCAGTCCGGGTTGCCGCGGGTCGCGACGATGCCGGCCAGCCCCTGCTCGGTGACGCCGAGGAAGCGGTGCGGGTGGGCGGCGGCCCGGATGGCGTCCACCGCGATCTGCACGCCGCCGTCGGTGCCGTTCTTGAAGCCGATCGGCATCGAGCACGCCGAGGCGAGCTCGCGATGGACCTGGCTCTCGGTGGTGCGGGCCCCGATGGCGCCCCACGACACGAGGTCGGAGATGAACTGCGGCGTGATCGGATCGAGGAACTCGCAGCCGGCCGGCAGCCCCAGCTCGGCCAGGTCGAGCAGCAGCCGGCGGGCCAGCCGCAGCCCCTCGTTGATGGAGAACGAGCCGTCGAGGTTGGGATCGTTGATGAGCCCCTTCCAGCCGACGGTCGTGCGCGGCTTCTCGAAGTACACGCGCATGACGAGCTTCAGGTCCGCCGCGACGTCGTCGGCGAGCCGGCGCAGCCGGCGCGCGTAGTCCATCGCCGCCACCGGGTCGTGGATCGAGCAGGGGCCGACCACGACCACCAGCCGGTCGTCGTCGCCCCACAGGATCCGCGCGACGTCCTCGCGGGCGCGGCTGACCGTCTGGGCGGCCGCCTCGCCGAGCGGCAGCTCCTCGAGCAGGATTGCCGGCGGCAGCAGCGGCCGGATGTTGTCGACCCGCAGGTCGCGCGTTCTCACCGGCATCGGTGTCCTCGTCCTCCTGTGCGTCGAGCCCCCGTATTCTAAACCCGGCGCGTAGAATCCGGGGAGCATCACCCCGGGGAGGGACAGCCGATGGCGGAGCACGACTGGCGCACGTTGCGGTGGCGGATGACGGCGATCATGACGCCGATCAACTTCGCCGGGGCCATCCTCACGTTCGTCTACTTCCACTGGGTGGACTACGGCGCGCTGAAGAGGTCGCGCATGCCCACCCCGGGCGAGCTGGTCTACTTCGTGATCGGCTTCTCGGCGCTCGTCGCCGTCGGCTACCGCATCAGCGCGCGCTGGTCGGCCCCGCTCCACGGCGGCTTCGACGGACAGGGCGCGGTCGGCGCGCTGGCCCGGCGGCGGGCCCTGCAGCTGCCGTTCGTGTACGCGGGCGTCAGCGCGGTCGGCTGGCTGCTGGCGAGCGTCATCTGGGGCGTCGTGTGGCCGCTCATCGACGGCTCGTTCACTGCGCGCTTCGCCGCCCGCCAGGTCTTCGGCATGCTCGTGACCGGCTCCCTGGCCGTCGCCACCGTGTTCTTCCTGGTGGAGCACCGCTGGCGTTCCGTCCTCTCGGCGCTCTTCCCCGAGGGGGGGATCACCGAGGTCGCGGGCGCCCCGCGCCTGAGCGTGCGCACGCGGCTGCTGGTGGTCCTGCTGCTCATCAGCGTGATCCCCGTCGCCGTGCTCGGCGTCATGTCCTACAACCACGCCGCCGGCGCGATGGCCGTGGGCCCCGAGCGCGCCGACGCCATCCTGCGCAACCTGGTCATGGCCGTCGTGTTCCTGGGCCTCGCGAGCATCGCGGGGTCGGTCGGCTTGTCGTGGTTCGTCTCGCGCAGCGTGGCGGGGCCGCTGGCCTCGCTGGAGGGCGCGATGGGCGAGGTCGCGGGCGGCCGCTTCGACACGCGCTGCCCCGTCGTGTCCACCGACGAGATCGGGCGGCTCACCGAGGGGTTCAACCGGATGGTGCACGGCCTCGGCGAGCGCGAGCTGCTGCGCGAGACGTTCGGCAAGTACGTGAGCCAGGAGATCCGCGACGAGATCCTGGCCGGCCGCGTCACGCTGGAGGGGCAGCTCCTCGAGGCGACGATCCTGTTCGCCGACCTGCGCGACTTCACCACCTGGGTGGAGTCGACCGACCCGCGCGAGGTCGTGCGCGATCTCAACAGCTACTTCACCGAGATGGAGGCGGCCATCCGCGGCCGCGGCGGCCTCGTGCTGCAGTACATCGGCGACGAGATCGAGGCGGTGTTCGGCGCGCCGGTGGACAAGCCCGGCCACGCCGAGGCGGCGGTGCGCGCGGCCCTCGAGATGCGCGCGCGCCTGGCCGCCTGGAACGCCGTGCGCGCCGCGGCCGGCAAGCCGGCGCTGCGTCACGGCATCGGCGTGCACACCGGCACGGTGGTGGCCGGCACCATCGGCAGCAGCGAGCGGCTCTCCTACGCGCTGGTGGGCGACCCCGTCAACCTGGCCTCGCGCATCCAGGGGCTCACCAAGGAGTTCGCCGCCGACGTGCTCGTGAGCGGCGCCACGCGCGAGCGCCTCGGCAGCGACCTGCCGCTGCGGGCGCTGCCGGCGGCGCGGGTGAAGGGCCGGGTGGCCGAGGTGGAGGTCTACGCGGTCGGCTGACGCACCGCCAGCACGACCGTGCTGTTGGCCAGCGCGCGCCCCGGCGCCGTCGGCGCCAGCCGGCGGTCCAGGCGGCAGAGGGCGCGGTAGAGGCCGGCCAGCCCGCGCGGCAGCCGCGGGCGGTGCAGGAGCGTGGACGGGATCACGTTGGTGACGGAGTGCAGCCCCCACGCGCGCACCGGCTGAAGCCCGGCGGCTTCGAAATCATCGATCAGGCGCTGGCCAAAGCTGTTCATCTCGGTGCCAACGTTGAGGGGGAGGTCGAGGCGCTGGGTCAGTTCCACGATCTGGTAGAGCTTCTCC